>JBCDJC010000135.1:0-13833 GCA_038748225.1 Cyanobacteria bacterium P01_H01_bin.26
CTGGGTGATCCGCTGCTGCAGATCCCTGGTGTGGCGCAGGGTGGTGGCCATAACCAAAGGTGCTGGCTCAGCTGTAAAGGTGTCGAGCTGCTGGGTTAGGGCGGCTATATCGGCGGCGGGCTGCTCAAAGCACTCGGTGATATCGCCCGATTCAAAATGACGGCGGACTTTGATGGGGTTGGGATTAGCTGCGATCGCAACCACCTTTACCCCCCGTTCGGTGACCCGCTGCTTGATCTGATCCAGCACCACCGCCCGATCCATCGGGGTGTACTGATCTTGCTTGTTGAGCACCACCAGTACCCGATAGCCATCGGTGACCAGTGTTTCCAACTGATTTAGCTCTGAGGCGGTCATATCGCCCGCAATGGTCAATAGCACCAGGTCGGCGTCGGCCATGGACCGTTCTGTAACTGTGAAGGACGGTGACTCAGCCGCCTGCAGACAGGTAAAGAGAGCCGTTTTACCTGTGGCTTTGCTACCCGTGATAGCCACATTTAGGTGAGTGCGCTCAAGGCTATCAAGCAGCAGGTCACGCTCGGTGCAGTAAACATCTGCCTGGGCCGCGGCGGCGCTGTCTTCAAGCAGCAGCTGGTCAATTAGCAGGTCCGTGCGCTCTAAGGCTTGGTCAATGGCATCGCGCTTGACACTGACCTGCTGAGGCATGGGGGTGGCCGGCTGGGCCTGCTGCTGCAACCACCACAGACCTGAGCCCAAGGCGATCGCACCTAGCACCAGGGACCCGTCCACGTGATTGGCGATATCGAGCAACCACAGGCTAGCGCTCAAACCCAAACCACCAATTAGAATAGGACGCTTGATCGCGATGTCCATAGCCATATCCACGAGTTCTTCTTCTACATTTTATAAAGCCAAGGTCCAGCCGCCATGGGGAAAACCCAACAGACTTAACACAAGCGTTAAAAATCAGCCAACCCGCGTTGTTTACCACCAAAAAATTTAACCATTGCCTGATAAGTATGCTCCGATGCTTCCTCGGGTAAAAAATGACCACAGGGTAGAGTATGACCCGTGACGGTAGCCGCGTACTGTCGCCAAACTGTCAGCACATCGTAGTGCCGTTCCATGGCTCCCTGGGCTCCCCACAGCACCAGCAGCGGACAGTTGATTTTGCGGTTTGCATCAGCGTCATCATGGGTCAGGTCAATGGTCGCCGCTGCCCGATAGTCTTCACAGGTGGTGTGGATGGTGTCAGGACGGCAAAAACATCGCCGATACTCGGCCATGGCCCCAGGGGTAAATGCCTGGGGATGACCGCTCCAGCGCCGCAGCTTGGTCGTCAGATAAAACCCAGGATCCTGGCCGATCATACGCTCGGGTAAGCCATCTGGCTGAATCAAAAAAAACCAATGCTCATAGATAGTGGCCATGGATTGGTCAATAGTCTGAAAAATATGGCGCGTGGGGACAATATCGAGCATGGCGGCTCGACTCACCCGACTAGGATGGTCAAGCAGCAGCCGATGCAGCACTCGACCGCCGCGGTCATGTCCAGCCGCCATAAACCTGTCAAACCCCAGTGCCGCCATCACCTCCACCTGGTCTTGGGCCATCGCTCGTTTTGAGTAGGGGTAGTGGTCTGCCGCCGTGGGGGGATGGGCACTGTCGCCATAGCCCCGCAGATCCGTGCAAACTACGGTAAAGCGTTGGGCCAAACGGGGAGCAACCTTATGCCACATAGCGTGGGTTTGGGGGTAGCCGTGGAGCAGCAATAGCGGCGGTCCCTCCCCGCCGATGCGAGTGTGGATCGGGCCAGCGGTGGTGGTAATAGTGCGGGTCTCGAAGTCAGGAAACATGGCTAGGAGGTGAGTGCCGTCCCCTGGTCCGGACTGAAAGGTCAAGGGGACAAATAGTAAAGAGCATTGGGGTGCTATAACTCAATTACAGGCGTTTTTATAGTTACTCCTATGGCTGATGAGTCTGTCCTACGGCAAGGGTCACTGCTGGGCCGGTTGATGCTTGATTATGACACCACCGATGAGCTGGGCCTGGTGGACGGTCTCTTGGTGGATGTGGCCCAGGCCCAGGTGGTGGGTCTGGTGAGCAACGGACCGCTGTGGCAGCGGCAGCGACCGACCTATAGCTGGACTCAGATCGCCAACATCGGGGCCGATAGTATCATTCTCCATGGTCAAGCTGCTGAAATGCCCAGTGCAGCTGCCCAGCCCATGGTGGGTCTGGAGGTTTGGACCGATACGGGCAACTGTGTGGGGCGCATCGTAGATTATTGCTTTGAGCGTCAGGGGGCTATGGTGCAGTATCTGGTTGCCCAGTTAAACCAGCCAGGGCTGTATGGGTTAGCCCCCGAGGCCATTATTAGCGCTGGCCGAAAGCGGATTATGGTAGCTGCTTTGGCCATGGAGCAGGCTGAATATTTTGCCGATGAGGCCATCCCTGTCGATCAGCAGGACTGGCAAGTAACGGCCCAAACGACGGCCCAGTCGCTGGCCGATCGGGTTCAGCAGCGAGCCCAGGGGCTGTCAGACTATGCCCAAGAGCGGTGGCTACCTGACGACTTAAATGAACAACTGCAGTCCACGACCCGCCAGGTGCAGGACCGGACCCAGGGACTGCGATCGCAGCTAAACCAGCAGGTATCCAAAGCTAAAAAGCGCCTCAGCCCCCTCAACAAGGCCTTAGAAAACACCCTAGGCGATACCTTGGACAAATTTAGCGATCGCACAGAGCCCTCCACCATCGATGTCGATTCCTTTGAAGTTTGGGAAGATGACGATTGAGCGATTGAGCCAAGATGGCTTCAAGACGCTTTGGTAGCATCAGACTGACCGATGGCCATGACGCGGTCAATATCATTGAGGGCACCGGAGCGATCGCCTCGATCAAACCGGATCAGACTGCGATTTATATAAGCTTCCGAAAACTGAGGCTGGAGCTCCAAAGCACGATTGGCATCGGCGAGTGCCCCTTCAGTATCGTTGAGGCGAAATCGCACCACGCTCCGTTCATTGAGGGTATAGGCTTCATTGGGTTTGAGGGCCAGCGCTTGATCAAAATCTGCGATCGCCTCTAAATAGTCATTTAAGTCCACCTGGATTCGACCCCGTTGCACGTAGGCACTGGCCAGGGACGGGGCCAGGTCAATGGCCCGGTTGACATCGTGGAGGGCACCGTCCAAATCACCCAAATGCTGCCGAGCGCTGCTTCGGTTGCTCCAGGCCTCAGCGTTCTGGGCATTGAGGCTAATGGCGTTGCTAAAATTCATCATCGCCAGCTCGTAGTGATGGGTGTAAAGCCTTACCAGCCCTCGGTTGAGGTAAATATCGACCTGGTTAGGATTGAGCCGCAGTGCTTCTGTATAATCCTGGATAGCGCCGTCACTGTCTCCCAGGGTGGCACGGGTATTGCCCCGGTTGTTGAGCAGGGTCAGTTTACCTGGGGCAGGCAAGTCCTTGAGCCCGATTTTCAGCTGCTCTAACGTCCGAGGGTAGCCTTCAGGCAGTTCCGGATCGAGTCTGAGGGCTGTGCAATAATCTTGCATGGCGTCCTCATAGTTGCCCGTTTCAGCGCGTAGGTTGGCTCGGTTATTGTAAGCATCGGCAAAATCTTGATCGAGGCCAATGGCCTGATTAAAGTCTGCCAGGGCGCGGTCATAATCGACCTGATAAAAGTGGGCTAACCCGCGCTTATTGTAGGCTTCAGCACACTGGGGATGGCTAGCTATGGCGCGGTTGAGGTCCTGAATCGCACCTGGGAACTCGCCACATCCTAGCCAGGCCACCCCACGCCATAGATAGGCTCGGGGGAAATGGGGCTGGAGTTTGAGGGCATAGTCAAAGTCCCGTACAGCACCGTCATAGTCGTCCAGGTCTAGCCGCAGCAGCCCTCGACTGCAGTAGCCCCGCGCCGATAGGGGGGCGAGCTGAATCCCCCGTTCAAAATCTTCTAGGGCGGCGTCCACATAGCCTAGGTAGCGCTGGGCATTTCCCCGGTTGAGGTAGGCCGATGCATAGCCAGGTGCAAGATGAATAGCCCAGCTAAAGTCTTCAATAGCGCCGGCATAGTTGCCCAGATCGTAGCGGGCCCGTCCTCGGTTGTAATAGGCTTTGGTGTAGTTGGGGAGATACTCAATGACCGTATTGAACAGTGCGATCGCACCCGCATAATCGCGCCGACGGGCCAGATCGACCCCCTGATTCAATAAGTCTTTTGCCGCCATACCGACCCGTCAACTCACCCCAAATTCAACTATTTTGTCTGGAACCCCTATCGGTAAGACTCATCTTGACTGGTACCAGTACAGCCAGCCAAACAGAATCCTGGTGTCATCTCCAGGCATCACTTGCTGCTGAGGGATCTAAAAGTGAGATAACACTGCTTAAATCTGGGCACATTATACGGGGTGATACGTGTGTCTATAGGGCTCATGTTGGTTTTTACACTATTAGCTTCAAAGTAGTCTGGCATTATTTGAGGTTTCAGTGAAACCAAGAAGACCTAACCAATGGTCCTGATTTATCACCACTATGATTGGAGAAGTATATGTTCCTAATAGCAACCGTTTCCAGGTAAGCAGGGTAGAAATCTCACAGATTATTACTGTATCAAACTATATTCTTAGGTTTTTCTTTACTAAGGCGTATCGAAGAAACTAGCCAGACCATTTCTATTAAGTTCAAAGTAGCTAATAAGTTTTTGTTTTCTATATTATTTTCTGGGTGTTATCAGATTATTTCTATGTCTACACCAAAGTCATTTATAAGTAACCACTAAACTCCTATGAGTCAGCTTGGTTTTGTTGTTATCGGGAGAAATGAAGGGGATAGACTTATCCGCTGTCTAAAGTCTTTAAGGGCTCAGTGCAATGATTCGACTCCTATCGTTTACGTTGATTCAGGCTCCACAGACGGGAGTATTGAATTTGCTAAATCAGTTGGAGCCGACGTTGTTTCATTAGATCTCTCCCAACCCTTCACCATGGCACGGGGGCGCAACGCTGGTTTGAGACATCTTCAACAAACCTATCTTGACGTTGAATATATTCAGTTTCTAGATGGTGATTGTGAACTTGTTTCAGATTGGATAGAGCAAGCCCTGCAAACAATTCAAAGTGATGAATCGTTTGCGATTGTTTGTGGGCGTAGAAGAGAACGTTTCCCCGAGGAATCTGTTTACAATCTACTGGCGGACATGGAATGGAACACGCCTGTCGGGGAAGCCAGCTTTTGCGGAGGTGATGCGTTAATCCGTGTAGCAGCAATTTCAGAAGTAGACGGATACAATCCTGCCATGATCTGTGGTGAAGAACCGGAGATGTGTATTCGTCTGCGCCATCGCGGTTGGAAAATTCAAAGAATTGCGGCTGACATGACCAAACATGATCTCAGCATGTACCACTTCGGACAGTGGTGGAAACGAATGACTCGTTCGGGATGGGCCGTGGCCGAGGGATTTGTTATGCACGGAAAGACCGAAGAGTCTTACATGGTGCAAGAATATCGTAGCGGTTGGCTTTGGGGTGCTCTAGTGCCAATGGTAGCCCTATGTCTAGCTTGGCCATCCTATGGTGTGAGTCTATTTTTATTGTTGGCCTATCCCTACCTGGGATATCGCATTTATAGTGGTCGCCGAGACTATGGTGATGATGTCCGAGAGGCCCGCATCTATGCGTTTTTTTGCACGTTATCCAAATTTCCCCAGGTAGTTGGGCAAGCAAAGTATTGGGTAAATCACTTCACGAAGCAACCTGCAAAAATTATTGAGTACAAGGCAGTTAGCGATAGTTAAGTGCGTCAGTAGATGATCATGATGTTTCAGTATTTCTTGATCGCTCAACAGCAGCTTCACTGTATGGCCTAGCTCTATAAACGTCCTTATTTAGAGTGTGGATTTCACTGATTTTTATCTTTATGAATATTGCTTATCTAGTTAATCAATATCCCGCAATTAGCGTTAGCTTCATAAGACGTGAAATTTCTGGTGTGGAAGAGGCTGGCATTCGGGTATCTAGATACTCGATCCGGTCCTCCGCTGCCGGACTTGTCGATCCGGCGGACAAAGCCGAAGCCCTAAAAACTCAAATAGTTCTCGACATAGGTTTACTTAGCCTATTTGGCTACTTTATTGGAACGGCTTTTCAACGACCGGCTGCATGGTTAGCCTGTTTTAAAAACATGCTGCAGTTGAGCTCTGCATCGGACCAAAGTTTGTTCCATCATCTTGCCTATATGGCTGAAGCCTGTGTTTTATTAAACTGGTTTCGACGCGACGGCATAGATCATGTTCATGTCCATTTTGGAACTAATCCATCAGCCGTTGCAATGTTATGCCATATCCTGGGTGGCCCAACCTATAGTTTTACGGTGCACGGCCCAGAGGAGTTCGACAAGCCAATTTCCCTTTCCCTATCTGCAAAAATCGAACGGGCAAAGTTTGTTGTAGGCGTTAGTAACTTTGGCCGGAGTCAGCTTTACCGTTGGTGTTCGCACAAGCATTGGGACAAGATTCACATAGTCCACTGTGGTCTAGACAAAAGCTTTTTAGAATACGATTCCCCGGTTTCGATCCCAGCTCAAGCAAAGTTTGTTTGCGTGGCTCGTCTCAGTGAGCAAAAAGGCCACTTATTACTGTTGGAATCTGTTAAGCGGTTAGCTAGCAGTGGATATACATTCAAAGTAGTGCTTGTCGGTGATGGATATCTTCGACCTGAATTGGAAGCGCTGATAGCTAAGTGGAAGCTTGAAGATTTTGTAGAACTGATAGGTTGGGCTAGCGGTTCGACTGTAAGGGAAAAGATGCTTGAATCTCGAGCTTTGGTGTTACCTAGTTTTGCGGAAGGGTTACCGGTCGTCATCATGGAATCACTGGCTTTGAAGCGCCCGGTAATTAGTACCTGTATTGCTGGCATACCAGAGCTTTTAGGGAACAATTCTTGCGGTTGGCTGATCACCGCTGGCAGTGTAGAAGCATTAACAGAGGCAATGACCCAGGCAATTCATCTATCCACCGATACTTTAGAAGCCATGGGACAGGCTGGTGCTGAACGTGTCGCAAAGGATCATAATGCAGCCATAGAAGCTCAAAAGCTAGTGAAATTATTTCAAAATACTCTGGAAAGAGCCAGCGTAGCTGAAAGTCCTCAAAAGACGAACACCGCTACGGCTAATTTTGCTACTGAAGCCCGAGCTGCCCAGAAATTATAGATATGCCTCCAAGGAGATTTCTAGCTATCGGTGCGGTTAAACTCTTATCCCTATGAGATTCTATTGTGTTCTAATCTTCCCTTTAGCTAGAGCGAGCTTCTGCCATTTAAGACAGCTCTATCTCTAATGTGTTCTCCAATGTATTTATTTCGGCTGAATATTGATCTGAACATTGTTTCTACACAGATCAATAGCAATACAATAACTAACTATGGTATCGCTAAAAAGAAAAGCAATCCTGGGCAGTGTCTGGACATTTGCTGCGTTTGGCTCTAGTCAAGCCCTGCGCTTAATTGGAAATTTAATTTTGACACGCCTGCTAGCTCCAGAATTTTTTGGTGTTATGGCAGTTGTCAATTCACTAAAAATTGGCTTCGTTCTTCTGTCTGATTTCGGCATTAAGCAAAGTATTGTCCATAGCAAGCATGGAGATGAGCCAATCTTTTTAGATACGGCTTGGACAATAGAGGTTATTCGCGGATTCTGTCTATTCATAATCTGCTGCCTATTTTCGTTCCCCGCCGCTAGATTATATGGCAATGAGAGTTTCTACTGGTTGATGCCAATTGTGGGCTTTACCACGTTAGTTGAAACGTTTGAATCTACGGCTTTGATTGGATTAAGACGTAAGGTTAATGTAGGTAAAGAGGTCACATTCGAGTTTCTTACCCAGTTTTTCTCTATCTCCACAATGGTCATCTGGGCTCTGATCAGCCCAACTCTATTGTCATTGGCTGTAGGGTTGATAGCAGGTTCTTTTATAAGAACAATCGGTAGCTATGTATTTTTCGCCGATAGGAGAAACAAATTTGTACTAAATCGAAAAGCTGCTTCCGAAATTTTTTCGTTTGGAAAATGGTTATTTGTTGCCACAACGCTAGTAGTTTTAGCAGAGCAGAGCGATCGCTTGATATTAGGTGGTTTGCTGCCGCTAGAAGTACTTGGGGTTTACAGTATCGCTCTAAACCTTTCAAATTTGCCGCGCCAAATCGTCAAAAAACTTGGAAATCAAGTGATCTTTCCAGTGATTTCTCGAAAGGCTGAACTATCTCGAGAGAAACTTCGTCTAGAGGTTTTACGTCAGCGGCAAAAGCTCCTAATTATTTTTGGTGCAATGCTGCTTCCCTTTATTATTTTTGGTGACAGCATAATACTAGCCATGTATGACGCTAGATATGATGACGCCACGTGGATGCTTCCAATATTAGCGCTAGGTGTGTGGTTCTCCGTCTTATTTAATACAGCAAATTTCTGTTTGATGGGTATTGGAAAACCAGTTTATGGAGCATTAGGAAATGGGCTTAGATTCTTGACGATTAGTTTAGGATTGTTTATTGGCTATAATTATGGAGGCATTTTAGGAGCAATTACTGTAGTTGCGATTAGTGACGTACCTGCCTATATAGGTATACAATTTGGTTTATTTCGCGAAAAACTTCTGTTCTTATCACAGGATTTAAAAAGTACAATTTTATTTTTAAGCCTAATTGCTATTTTGCTGATGATACGTACGTGGCTAGGCCTGGGGACTCCATTTGGCCTACTTTGAAGTGAAGTAAATGAAGTACAGATAAACCAAAAAAATAAATAGTAAGGTTCCCTAAATACTATTCTAAATATCCCCGAAAATAGAGCACTTGGCTTGAAGCAAAAGTCAGTTATTAATTCGTTGTATTTGAGCAGCTTATCTTTCCAATGTGCCACTTTTACATCCTGAGAAAATACCCAAGTTACCAAGTCTCTAAGCTTTATTATTAAAAGTCTAGGATGTAATTGTTAACCTAATAGTTCACTTAATTCCTCTATTTTTCTTATGGCTGATAAAAATATAGTTCTTGATTTATCAGAGCACTACGGAGATGTGGAGGTCGCTCGAAATAGCGAAGGCATCGGGCTGCTTTCATGTCTACCGATTTTGAGACGAAACTGGCTGCCATGCTCTTTGACTTTTCTTAGTGTTCTGGGTGCGTCGATTCTTGCGTCTGTTTTACTGCCTGGAAGTACGTCCTATGAATCAAGTGGCAAGCTTCTATTTCAGGCCAGCGATGCTCAATCTGCCCTAACTGGAATTGCAGAAGACCTTGATCCGCTTGAGCCTACTGGTGTTCTGAGTAACCCCCTTAGCACGCAGTCAACTCTCCTAACTTCAGGGTTTCTGGTTGAAGATGTAATAACCTCTTTAGATCTTCGTAATGATGAGGGAGATCTGGTTCCCAATGGAACTTTGCTTTCAAACTTAACTGTTGAGCAGCTGCCTGAAACAGATATTTTGAAGGTTTCTTTTAAATCTGACGATCCTGAACTGGCGGCTCAAGTGGTCAATGAGCTAATGCGTCTATATGTGCTCTTTATAGAGCAAGAGCAAAAGGCTGAAATTGTTGCCGCCAAGACATTTGTTGAAGAACAGCTGCCGCGTTTGAAGAATGAATTAAATTTTGCTTCAAGAGAACTTGAACAGTTTAAATCTGAAAATCAGGTGGTGGCGCTAGATCGTCAGGCAGCTGATATCACCTCTTTACTTACAGATTTAGACAGACAGCTGAACGACACGCTGGTCTCGCTTACAGCGGTGAATGCGAGGACTGCTGAACTCAGCGATCAGTTAAACGTAAATGCAAGGGATGCCCTTGAGCTGAGTACATTAAATGAGGCTTCTGGAGTTCAAGAGGTTTTGCAGGAGCTGTACACCTTAGAGACTGAACTATCTAGGCAGAGCGGTTTATACCTGCCGCAGCACCCTAATATCGTCAACCTTCAAAATCAGGCAGATGAGCTGACTGGATTGTTGCAGGAGCGAATCGGGGTTGTATTGCGTGATGCGACTCAAGTCTCACGGCAAGATTTGCAGCTCGGTAGCCTACAACAGTCTTTATTAGCAGAGTTAGTCCAAACTGAGGGTGAACGCATACTCCTAGAGACCCAGCTTGCTGCTTTTAATGACCTTAAACGGGACTACACGGATAGAGCAATCCGATTTCCGTCACTTGAGCGGCGACAGTTTGAATTAGACACAGATTTGGCTAATGCCCAGGCAAGGTATGATGAGCTACTGAATCGCTCTCAAGAGATCCAACTAGCTGAAATTCAGATTGATGGTAGTAACTACGTCCAGGTTGTTGAGAATGCCCGTCCTCCTGAGGAAGAGGTTTCCAGTTTTAATCCTGTACTATTGAGTTTGGGAACTTTTCTCGCATTTGGTCTTGCGGTTGCAGCGGGTTTGATTTTGGATCGAACAGATAAATCTCTCAAAACCGCTAGTGAATTTTCCAAGATTCTAGATTATCCTCTGCTTGGCCTAGTCCCTGAGTTCAACAAGGCCATTGGAGAGGCATCTTTAAATTCCCGCTCTATTTCCCAGGAAGCTCTGGAAGTTTATAAAGGTATATACTCAAGCCTCAAAGTTATTAACCTTGAAGCTCCTGCGAAGGTAATTGCAATTACTAGTTCTGTTCATAGTGAAGGTAAGTCTGAAGTTGCAGCTAATCTAGCAGCGGCTATCGCCCATTCGCGCAGGCGCGTTCTCTTGATTGATGCTGATTTAAGAAAGCCAGTCCAGCATGAACTGTGGCAAATAAATAATGCTGCAGGGTTAAGTCATTTCTTATCTGAAAAATCTAGTTTAGACTCGGTAACTCACCAGCTTAATCCCTATCTATCGGTGATGACTGCTGGGCTCGCTGTTGCCGAACCATCGCTCTTCTTTGAGTCGAGCCGGATGAAAGAAATGCTTCACGAGGTTAAGGAGGACTATGACTATATCATCTTGGATACTGCGCCAGTTTTGCCAGAGCCTGACACCTTGATGCTAGGCCAGGTCAGTGAGGGAGTGATTTTTGTAGGGCGGCCTAAACATGTTCAAAAAACTGATGTATTAGCTGCGAAAAATCTTATTGAGCAGGCCAAGTTATCAGTCATAGGACTGATCATTAACTGTGTTAGCCGCTATGAACAAAAAGAGAATCGTGCCCCATTTTCCTACGCCTATCGCACAGCTGGAGAGAATATTGACTATCGAAGCGATGCCCAACAGCCTGCTGGTCATGGGAATGTAGCTATGCTTCAGACCGCTACTGATGAAATGTTTAGTAGCTCCGGCTCGAATGGTCGGGGGTAGGGCTATAAGAGATACATAGTTACGTTAATA
Source organism: Cyanobacteria bacterium P01_H01_bin.26 (assembly GCA_038748225.1). Lineage (GTDB taxonomy): Bacteria > Cyanobacteriota > Cyanobacteriia > Phormidesmidales > Phormidesmidaceae > Leptothoe. The sequence goes on from JBCDJC010000135.1 coordinate 11,326, forward strand.
TTCCACAGCCTATTATTTCTAGCTAATTTATTCAATAAAGACCGAAGTTATATGTGGGCCTACAAATGTTGAACTTAAATCGATATCAGATACGATACTCCTTTCTATTTTGGATTTTAATTGGTGGGGTTTTTATCTCCCCAAATGGTGTGCTTGCCCGTGAATCACTTACCAATACGCAAAATATTGCTAGGCTGCCTGAGCTATCTACCACTGAATCCCGTTCAAGGACGCCAAATCAGTTTACTGAAGATATTGACTCCAATGCCTATTTACTAGGTGCTGGTGACCAAATCTCTGTTGAAGTCGTTGGATATCCAGAGTTTGTTGATACCCATACTATTTTGCCTGATGGTACTATTTCCTTGCCTTTAATCGGTTCTGTTCAGGCTAGTGGAAATACGCTTAGTTCCCTATCACAGGTTATTCAGAATCGTTTGGGAAGCGCTTACTTAGTAAATCCAGTTGTTGATCTAAGCTTACTGAGCTTGAGACCTATTTCAATTACTCTCAGTGGCGAGGTACATCGTCCGGGACCCCTACAGCTGGACAGCTTACAAGATAATGGCAGCGGCCCAACACTGGTTAGCGCCTTGATTGAAGCAGGAGGCGTTACAAATTTTGCCGATATTAGGGAGATTACAGTCAGGCGTACGCAATCTAGCGGTCGGACTGAAACTATTGCCCTAAATTTTTGGGATTCCTTAGTTTCAGAACCTTCAGCCATTAATCTGATGTTGAGGGATGGAGACGCAATTATTGTGCCTCGACTATCTGCCGAAGACAGCTTGGATCGAACCCTGATTGCTCGTTCGACCATCGCTCCAGGTACGGTGCGGGTGAAAGTTGTGGGTGAAGTGAGGAGCCCTGGTGAAGTACAAGTGACGCCTGATAGCTCGCTGTCTTCTGCGATCGCAACAGCGGGTGGTCCCACCGAAGATGCCAGATTGAGTAAGGTGACATTCATTCGTATGGATGAATACGAAAATGTGACCACTCAAGAACTCGATCTACGAAATCTGACAGACACCATTCAGGTTCAAGACGGAGACGTCATTGTTGTGCCTAAAACTGGTATTTCTACGGGCTTAGATTTTGCTGCTCGATTGCTGACGCCGTTGAGATTTATTACTGATATTTGGCGCATCGTAGACTAACAGCCAGTTTTAGACGGAGTGCATCAATGGTTTATTTTGGGAACTAGGAAACGTGAATAAGCGTTACTTTGCCATAGGCGAAACAGCATTTGCTATCTTGGGAATTCTCTTTTTTGCAGGCAGCTTATCTGAAGACTTTATTGCTGAACTGACTGGCATCGGTTTGGGACTCTCTGGAACCGTTGCCAGCCTGATGCGATATTTATTATGGCTTGGTTCTACTTTGCTACTTGCCTTAAGATGGCGAGTGACGTGGTCCGTAGCCAGACGAGATAAGCTTGTTTGGGTAGTTTTTGGACTATCAATGCTGTCTTTTATGTGGTCTCAGAATCCCGGTTTTACCAGTGTGGTAGTCCGTGAAGTCCTCCAAATGACAACATTTGGCTTGTATTTTGCCTCACGATTCAAGCTACGAGAGCAGCTATATCTAATAGCTTTTACACTGGGCAGTATTGCTGTGATTAGTAGTCTATTAGCCATTGCACTACCCTCTGTTGGGGTTGATCAAGAGATATTTGTCGGTGCCTGGACAGGAATGTATGGTCACAAAAACGCCCTAGGGAAATATATGTCTCTGAGTGTTTTGGCATTTGCTGTCTTAGCAGCTGATAGCAAGTTTCAAATTAATCGTCTCTATTATTTTTTGACTTGGGGGGGACTATGTTTGTCACTTGCACTTGTTGTCTTGACAACATCACAAACAAGTTTAACTGTATCACTAGCCTCTATATTAATTCTGTCTCTATATCGGTTATTTCAACAGCGGGGCAATAAGCGGCGATTGTATTTTGAAGTCACTTTTTTGTTGGCATTTACGATAGGTTTATTGATCTACAGTAACTGGGAGATGTTATTGACTAGTATGGGACGTGATATTACCCTTACGGGGCGTACAGACATTTGGCTTGCCTCGTTAGAAGAGCTAGGCAAACATCCCTGGTTTGGTTTTGGCCGTGGCACATTTTGGGCTCCGGGCAGCAGCCTCGCCAGAATTGCCGGAGCTGCTGTAGGCCGAAAATATATACCGCCCCATGCCCATAATGGTTATATTGACCTTGCTTTGGAAATAGGCTACATCGGGCTCTTCTGTTTTCTAGGTAGCTTCTTTATTACCTACAGACGTGCAATTACGCGATCTTTTGTTTCTAGAGCGGCAAAAGATATATGGCCCCTTGCTTTTTTAAGTTGGTTAGCAGTTTACAACTTTACAGAGAGCATGTTGATGTATCAAGAAAATCTATACTGGCCAATGTATTTAACAATAGCACTTTGCGCTCGTCCTAGCGGGCAAGCTATTCATCTTCGTTTACGGAGAAGATATAAACAATCTGCTGCATAGAAAAGCAATATA
>JBCDJC010000136.1:0-13750 GCA_038748225.1 Cyanobacteria bacterium P01_H01_bin.26
GTTTTCAAATGTTGCCTCTAAAATTGTATACCGTCTGACTGAGCGCTCGGCGGCACTGCAGCTCATAAAGCAGATGGGCAGAGCGACCCTTGTAGCCCCGGTCAAAATTTGCTATTTTCTTAAAAAGACCGATCGGTCTTTGGTCGCTTACTTAAATTTCTGTGTCAAAGGCTCAGATTACTAGAGAGCACATTATTCAACAGGCTGCCGTTGTTTTTAATCAGCAGGGCTATGCGGGGACATCCATGTCCGACATTATGCAGGCAACGGGTCTAAAAAAAGGAGGTATTTACAACCACTTTAAAAGCAAAGATGAATTGGCTATGGCCGCATTTGATTTTTCAGTCGATCTGGTGCAGAGCCACTACACAGAAGCGTTACGGGGGCAGCGCCATGCCATTCTCCGTTTACGGGCTATGGTCGAAACCTTTTGCACGCTAATGGCGCACACTCCCGCCCTTAAAGGGGGCTGCCCAATTTTAAATACGGCAATTGAAAGCGATGATACCCATCCCGTCCTGAGGCTTAAGGCCCGTCAGGCAATGGATGATTGGCGCAGGACGCTGTGCAAAATTATCACCTTGGGCATTGATCATCAGCAAGTTGCCGCGTCGAGCGATCCTAGCGCTGTGGCGACGGTGATTATCTCAATGTTGGAGGGAGGGCTGATGATGACTCAGCTATATGGCGAACCTGACCATTTGCACCATGCCCAGCAGCATCTATTTGACTATATTGAAACCCTGAAAATTTAGAGAGTTCATCTTTCATTTCATTTTTTGATCAGAAAAAGACCGATCGGTCTTTTTCTGATGCGTTTGCAAAGAACCAAGGAGACAATAGTGCTGAAATTTTATTATCATCCCCTATCACCCATCTCCCGCCGTGTATGGTTAGCCCTTTTAGAAAAGAAGGTGGCCTTTGAACCAGTGATCGTAGATTTGCCGAACAAAGAACATTTGCAGCCATCGTTTTTAGCGCTCAATCCGTTTCACCATGTGCCGGTCATTCAGGATGGTGAGCTGCGGCTGATCGAATCCCTGGCTATTTTGGATTATCTGGAACTCAAGTATCTGCAACCGGCTCTAGTGCCAACATCATCTGCGGCGATCGCAACCATGAAAATGCTGCAGCTAGTGATTGTAAACGAGCTGATGCCTAAAATTTCCCAGGTGATCATGTTGGCTGAGCGCCCGCTTTCAGAGACGTTGACCAACCAGCTTGATCAAATAATGGAGTTTTTAGCCGCGCATTTAGTTCAACAAACCTACTTTGGCGGAGACGGTCTCAATCTGGCAGATATTGTTGCCGGAGCTACTATTCCTCTATTTCAGCGATTAGGCTATTCCCTGGAGCCCTATCCAGCCCTTGACCATTGGTGTCAAACCATTACAGCTCGACCGGCCTGGAAAATTTCCAATCCAAGTGATAGCGAGCTGGAGGTTTGGCAACATGTGGCCCAGCGGATGATTCGAGTCAGTCAGAAACGTCAGCGGCGTATAGCCTAGGGGAGATCGGTATGACCCATCAGGTAGCGATCGCACTCCCGCGCCACCCCACGACCTTCATTAAAGGCCCATACCACCAGGCTTTGACCCCGACGGCAGTCGCCAGCGGCAAACACCCCAGGAATGCTGGTCGTATATTTTTCAAATTCCGCTTGAATATTGCTGCGGCCATCCTGCTCTAGACCCAGCGCATCGATCAGCGGCTGCTCCGGCCCCAAAAATCCCATGGCCAGCAACACCAGCTGTGTGGGAATGACCCGCTCTGAACCGGCCACATGCTTTAGCTGAAACCGACCATTTTCGTCCTTTTCCCAAGCCACATCCACCACGTGCACAGCCTTTACATGGCCGTTGTCATCGGTGTCAAACTTGGTCGCCGTCGATAGATAGGCCCGCGGATCGCCACCAAATTTAGCCGCCGCTTCTTCTTGACCGTAGTCCATGCGATAGACCTTGGGCCATTCGGGCCAGGGGTTGTTGGCAGCCCGCTCCTCAGGGGGCTTGGGCATAATTTCTAGCTGGGTCAGACTGGTGCACCCATGGCGAATAGAGGTGCCCACACAGTCGGTGCCCGTATCGCCGCCGCCGATGATGACCACATCCTTACCTTTAGCGGAAATCACCTGGTCGTTTTGGGTTGGGTCAATCACCGCCTGGGTATTTTTGGTCAAAAACTCCATGGCAAAGTGAATGCCCTTAGAGTCACGACCCTCAATGGGCAGATCGCGGGGCCGGGTGGACCCGGTGCATAGCACCACGGCGTCATACTCTTTAGTCAAGGTTTCGGCGGGCAGATCCTTACCAATTTCGGTATTACAAATAAATCGAACGCCCTCTTGTTCTAGCAGCTTCAGCCGCCGTAGCACCACCGCTTCTTTTTCTAGCTTCATGTTAGGGATGCCGTACATGAGCAACCCGCCGGGTCGATCGGCCCGCTCATACACCGTCACCAAATGGCCCGCTTTGTTAAGTTGGGCCGCCGCCGACAGACCGGCTGGCCCAGAGCCAACCACCGCTACGGTCTTGCCAGTGCGGACCTCCGGGGGCTCAGCCACAACCCAACCCTCTTCCCAGCCCTTATCGATGATGGCATGTTCAACGTTTTTGATCGTGACCGGTGGGCTATGGATCCCCAAAACACAGGCACCCTCACAGGGAGCCGGACACACCCGCCCCGTAAATTCAGGAAAGTTGTTGGTCTTGTGTAGCCGGTCGAGGGCCTCTTTCCACAGACCGCGATAGACCAGATCGTTCCACTCGGGGATGAGATTATTAATGGGACAGCCGCTGGCCATGCGGTTAATGGTGTTTCCCGTATGGCAAAAGGGGGTGCCGCAGTCCATACAGCGGGCCGTTTGGTTCCGTAGTTTTTCATCCGGCAGGGGGGTATGAAACTCTTGCCAGTGATGGATTCGCATCAGCGGCGAAACATCCGGCGCGCTTTCGCGGGTATATTCGAGAAATCCTGTTGGCTTGCCCATGGGAGAGATCTTTTGAGATAAATAGCTTTGAATAAGACAAGGGTGGCTATCCGCCGGTTTGGGGTCAGTTCCCCGCCACCCGCGCGACGTCCTTAATGTTGGCCTCAAACGCTGCCGATAGGGCATCGTCGCCGCTCAGACCGTCCTCTAGCGCCTGCTTGAGCGCTTCGATCACCCGCTTATAGTCACGGGGGATCACCTTGACAAACTTGGGTAAAACCGTTTCCCAACCGTCTAAAACCTGTTGGGCCTTTTGGCTGCCTGTGCAGTCACGGTGTTTGGTAATCATCTCGTGCAGGTCGGCAATCTCTTCTGGATCGCTCAGCCGCTCTAGATCAACCATCTCGGTGTTGCAGCGGCTGATAAAGTCTCCGGCCTCGTCAAGCACATAGGCAATTCCGCCGCTCATGCCCGCCGCAAAGTTGCGGCCGGTGGATCCCAGTACCACCACCTTGCCACCGGTCATATACTCACAGCCGTGGTCGCCAACGGCCTCTACCACCGCGTTTACACCGGAGTTACGCACACAAAAACGTTCCCCGGCCATGCCATAGATGTAGGCTTCACCGCCCGTGGCACCGTAAAAGGCCACATTGCCGATAATAATGTTGTCTTCGGGGACAAAGGTGGACGTTTTGGGGGGATAGACAACAATCTTGCCACCGCTCAGTCCCTTACCCAGATAGTCATTGCCGTCACCTTCTAGGGTGAGACTGACCCCAGCCGGGACAAAGGCACCGAAGCTTTGACCGGCGCTGCCCTGGAAGGTGAGCTGTACCGTATCGTCCGGCAGACCATCCCAGTGTTTTTTGGTGATCTCGTTACCGAGGATGGTCCCCACCACCCGATTCACGTTACAGATGGGGAGGGTGGCGCTGACCTTCTCCCCGCGCTCGATGGCAGGTTTACACAGATCCAGCAGCGTGGTGATGTCCAAAGATTTTTCTAGGCCATGGTCCTGGGGAATCTGGTGGTAGCGCCCGACGTTACTGTCGACCTGGGGCTGTTCTAAAATTTGAGACAGGTCTACGCCCTTGGCTTTCCAATGATCTACCGCCGACTGCACCTCTAGCCAATCGGTGTGGCCCACCAGTTCGTCAAAGGTGCGCACACCCAGCTGGGCCATAATCTCTCGCACATCCTCAGCGATAAACTGCATAAAGTTGACCACATGATCAGGGTCGCCCGTAAAGCTCTTGCGCAGCTGCGGATTTTGGGTGGCGATGCCAACGGGACAGGTGTTCTTTTGGCAGACGCGCATCATAATGCAGCCCAGGGACACCAGGGGAGCCGTCGAGAAGCCAAACTCTTCTGCACCCAGCAGCGCCGCCATGACCACATCGCGGCCTGTTTTCATCTGGCCGTCGGTTTCTACCACAATGCGGCTGCGCAAATTGTTGAGCACCAGGGTTTGGTGAGTTTCGGCCAGCCCCAGCTCCCAGGGCAGACCGGCGTGTTTGATCGAAGTTTGGGGAGAGGCGCCAGTACCGCCGTCAAAGCCAGACACTAGCACCACATCGGCGTGGGCCTTGGCCACACCAGCAGCAATGGTGCCCACCCCCACCTCCGACACTAGCTTGACGTTAATGCGGGCGGCCCGGTTGGCATTTTTGAGATCGTGGATTAGCTCGGCCAAATCCTCAATGGAGTAAATATCGTGGTGGGGCGGTGGGGAAATCAGCCCGACACCGGGGGTGGAGTAGCGTACCTTGGCAATCCACGGGTAGACCTTGCGGCCAGGCAGCTGGCCACCTTCACCGGGCTTTGCCCCCTGGGCCATTTTGATTTGGATTTCTTTGGCCTGGGAGAGATAGAGGCTGGTCACCCCAAAGCGGCCTGAGGCCACCTGTTTGATGGCGCTGTTTTTGGAGTCGCCCCGCTCGTTGGTCCAGGTAAACCGTTCGGGGTCTTCGCCACCTTCGCCCGTGTTGGATTTACCCCCCACCCGGTTCATGGCAATGGCCAACGACTCGTGGGCTTCTTTAGAAATAGAGCCATAGCTCATGGCCCCGGTCTTAAACCGGCGGGTAATGGCTTCAACGGGTTCTACTTCCTCAATGGGAATGGGCTGGCGCGGCTTAAAGTCCAGCAGCCCGCGCAGGGTAAAGTGCTGTTTGCTCTGGTCGTTGACGAGGTGGGCGTAGCGTTTGTAGGTGTCGTAGTCCCCCGCCCGCACGGCCTGCTGCAGGGTATGGATCGTATCCGGGTTAAACAGATGGGCCTCGCCATCCTTGCGCCACTGGTAGTTACCGCCGACATCGAGTACGGGTGCATCGCCGCGTTCGGCAAAGCCATGGCCGTGGCGCATAATCGCCTCCTGGGCAATCACGTCTATACCAAGGCCTTCAATCCGTGAGGCGGTCCAGGTAAAGTACCGGTCGATGACGCTTTGGTTGAGACCGATGGCTTCAAAAATCTGGGCGCCGCGATAGCTTTGTAGCGTAGAAATACCAATCTTTGAGGCAATCTTGATGGTGCCTTTGGTGACGGCCTTGATGTAGTTTTTGTGGGCCGTATCGGGGGCAATGTCCACCAGCAGCCCCTCGGATACCATGTCGTCGAGGGTTTCAAAGGCGAGGTAGGGGTTGATGGCGCTACAGCCGTAGCCCAGCAGGACTGCAAAATGGTGCACTTCGCGGGGTTCACCCGATTCTAGGATGATGCTGGCGCGGGTGCGGGTGCCCATGCGAATCAGGTGGTGGTGCAGTCCGGCCACCGCCAGCAGGGCTGGAATGGGGGCACGCTCGGCGTCCATTCCGCGATCCGACAGGATGATCAGGTTGGTGCCGGTTGCGATCGCACCATCCACCCGCTCAAAAATCTCAGCCATGGTCGCCTCTAGACCCTGCTCCCCCGTCTTGGGGTCAAACAGAATGGGCAGCGTCAGGGCGGCAAACCCAGGCTGGTCAACGTGCTTGAGCTTAGCCAGGTCGTCATTGCTCAACACCGGCGTCTGTAGCTGAATCAAGCGACAGCTCTCGGGCTGAGGGTCCAACAAATTGCGCTCTGAGCCCAGGGTGGTCACGGCTGAGGTAACAATCGCCTCGCGGATCGAGTCGATGGGCGGATTGGTCACCTGGGCAAACAACTGCTGGAAATAGTCGTATAGCAGCTTAGGCTTATCCGAGAGTACCGCCAGGGGCGTATCGGTGCCCATGGATCCAATCGCCTCCACGCCATTTTGCGCCATGGGTGTCAGCAGCATGCGCAGCTCTTCAAAGGTGTAGCCAAAGGCCATCTGGCGCTGGCGCAGACTACCCCCTGGCACCTCGGTCTGGGGCGTTTTCGCCGATAGGGCCTCCAGGTTAAGCTGATGCTGGTCCAGCCACTGTCGATAGGGCTGGGCATTGACAATGGCTGACTTCACCTCTTCATTGCCGACAATGCGGCCAGCGGCCATATCCACCAAAAACATTTTGCCTGGCTGCAGCCGCCCCTTGGCCAATACCTGCTCCGGTGCCACCGGCAAAACCCCCGCTTCCGACGCCATAATCACCCGGTCGTCTTTTGTGACGTAGTAGCGAGAGGGGCGTAGCCCGTTGCGGTCTAGCACCGCGCCGATCATGGTGCCATCGGTAAAGGCCACCGACGCCGGACCGTCCCAGGGCTCCATCAAACAGGCGTGGTATTCATAAAACGCCTTGGTGGCTTCATCCATGGATTCATGCCCCGTCCACGGTTCGGGGATCATCATCATGACCGCGTGGGGTAGCGATCTTCCCGCTAGCACCAGCAGCTCCAGGGCATTATCAAAAATTGTTGAGTCGCTACCGTCGACGTTGATCACCGGTTTCGCCTTGGCCATATCTTCGCCAAATAGCGCCGACTCAAACATCGACTGTCTGGCCACCATCCAGTTGGTGTTGCCGCGTAGGGTGTTGATCTCGCCGTTGTGGGCGATGTAGCGATAGGGGTGGGACCGCTCCCAGCTGGGAAATGTGTTGGTACTAAAGCGAGAGTGCACCAGGGCCAGGGCGCTTTCAAAATCGGGATCGCTCAGATCGGGGAAAAAGTCCCTAACCTGGGGCGGTGTTAGCATGCCCTTGTACACCATCGTTCGGCAGGACAGGCTGGCCGGATACCAGTAGGTATCGTGGCCAGATTTGACAATGGCCACGTGGGCAAGTTTACGAATGACATAGAGCTTGCGCTCAAAGGCCAGGTCGTCTTTGAGGTCGGCGGCGCGGGCGATAAACACCTGCTGCATAAAGGGCTCACTGGCCTGGGCTGTCAGCCCCAGGGTGCTGTTGTCGGTGGGGACATCACGCCAGCCCAGCACCTTTTGCCCCATCTGGGCCACCACCGACTCAAATCGCCGCCGACTCTCTAAGCGTACGTCTGCATGGGGGGACGTAAAGACCAGCCCCACTCCGTACTGGCCCTGTTCTGGTAGTTCAAACCCTTCGGCTGCGGCGACCTTTTGCAAAAACCGGTGGGGAACCTGGACCAAAATGCCCGCGCCATCCCCCGTGTTTACCTCACTGCCGCAGGCCCCACGATGTTCTAAATTGCAAAGAATTCTGAGACCCTGCTGCACGATGTCATGGGAGGCCAGCCCCCGCATCTGCACAACAAAACCCACTCCGCAAGCATCGTGCTCAAATTGGGGATCGTACAGACCCTGTTTGGAAGGCAATTGGTGGCTAGTCATAGAGGTAATAAGGTGAACGCGCGGTTGTTGAAAGAAATTGTTAAAGACAGCCAACGGACATTGACTAGTAGGAAACGCAGGATAGCATAGGCTGCCTGGTTACAACTGTTCGAGGCAATTCAGTCCGAGTTTTAATTTTCTAACGAGGAAAGTTTTTTGGCACGAAACCTTAATAAAACTGTCAGATCGCTAAAAATGGCACTGGCAGGCTATTTTTACGGTACCAATCCGATGCGCTGTAAAACTTTGGACCTTTCTTAAGATTGTTACGAGCTGCTGGCACTAGCTGATAAACGTTTAAGAATTGCTACAAAATGATCCGTTACATATTGTTTTCTTTGGTCTGGCGACGTTTTCTAGCTAGGTCGGATTCTTTGTACGACAATGGTATCGCTGGCTACAAGGCCAGATGTTGTTAACCCAGCTGGAGTCTCATGGAAAAGCCTTCTCCAAAAACCGTCTATGAGAACTTGGACGAGTTAGAAAAAGCTGACGTGGTTACTAGCGCTTGCTACCGACAGTTGGCCCAGGATGTGCTAGCGGATCCTGATGTTAATGAAACTCTTCGGCAGGATATTGCTGATCGTTTACAGCAGGCTAATCATTTGCTGGCGATTAATAATGTTGATGGTGATGAGAGTTATTAGGGTAGCTTTTGTTGCCATTTGTTGATATTTGCCAATGTGTTTTTTGGGGTATTGGCTAGGGGCAACACCGGTTGCGTGGGGTCCCTCCGAGTTCCCTTTCCGGAAATGTCTAAGTTATTCCAAATCGTGTAATGGGGTTTCCCATGGCTAGGGCGTTCCGCCGCCCTAGAACCCTGCGGAAGGGGTTGGTCTGCTCAGGCAGGACGGTTGTAGAGGAATCGGTGGGGCGGTTTAGAATTTTGCGCGCGGCGACAAAATTCTAAAGGAGTAAGTTATTTCATTCTCTGTTGGGCGGAATCACTATGGTTAGGCTGTGGGCTTAGTGTTTGGTAAGTCTTTGCCTGATGGTTTATCTTGCGTATCTGTTTAGTGTAAGAGACTCAGTATCTCTTGTAGGTCAAGGTAGTGTCTGCAGGTACGTCTCATGCCTGCTTGACGGAAGGATTCGCGACTGGTAGCCTACGGTATGAACAGCTTGCTTGAGTTGTTTTTTGTACCCAAAAATTTAGCCGCGCGAGATGGAAGTGGTACCAGCACAACCATCCCGCTAACCCGGCCAACTGACATAGACAGTTGGTGAGCTGTGGGCATTTTACAGCCACTCTGTTTCAAGTTGCAGGGTGGCTATGTTTTTGGGGCATTTCCTCCTGTCGTTTTGTGGCCAGCTGGCTACGCCATATATAAGGAAAACGCCCCTATGACTTTTCAAAACCAGTCGCCGCCTAGTTTGCCTGCGGATTTTTCTACGGTCTTTACTCCGGGTTCGGTGCGCCATATTTTGCTGGGGCGACCCGGCGCGATTCGTCAGACTATTCATCTGCTGCATAATCTGCGTTACGCAGAGACTAGCCAGTGGAGCCCGCTGATTGAGATTCCGGATAATCGGTTGATTTTGACACCGGGGTCGGATGAGGTGCTCAGCCTGTTGGCGAGGCGGTTGTAGAAACCGTTGGGGTGATTTGGTGAGTGGGAGGGGTGCGATCGCACCTTCCAGCAGCAGTTTGCCTGATTATCTATGTGACTAAATGGCTAAATGGCCTAATACAGCCCCATCTAGCCATTTAGTCAGATGCCGCCCACTGGTCACAATTGATCCAAGTCTTGCTTTGGACCCTGATCTTGAGCAAGGTAAGTCGTTTGTGACGGAAACGCAAAACCTGTTCCTGCAGCCTGAACAATATCGTTTACCTGCAGCAAAATGCCTTCCTGAATATCTAAAAACTCAGGCAGCATGACCGCATCCACATAGACAAACATTTCGATGTCGAGTGAGTAATCGCCATATTGGACAAATCGAACCCTGGCTTCTTTTTCACTTCCTTTCATCTCCAATAACTGAGGATGGGTCAAAATCATTTCCCGCAGACTGGTCAATACAAATTTGAGCTGTTTGGGGGTTGTCTCATAGCGTAGTCCCAGTTTCTGTCTGAGCAGCATACAGTTTCGTCTACTACGATTTGTCAACTCCAACTCTGAGAACTTAGAATTGGGCATTGAAATCAAATCTCCATCTACGGCACGAATGCGGGTTGAGCGTAGGCCAATTTCTTGGATTGTGCCTTCTTGCTCTCCAAAGCGACAGCGTTCACCCACTCTAACAGGGCGATCCACCAGCAAAATAAGGCCAGCAATAATATTTTCCAGGGTGGGTCTAGCGGCTAGTGCCAGTGCCAGTCCACCAATCCCTAACCCTGCCAAAATAGGAATAAGTGAGATACCCACCCGCTCGATACCCAAGACTAACGTTGTTATGCCAATGGCTAAACTCAGCAAGCGAGAAACTGTTCTAATCATGCTGGCATCTAAACTTTGAGAATTAATGCGAGGAAAGGCAATGATCGTCTCCGCTACAATATTACCGACAAGAAAGATCGTTAATGCGACTACAGTCCAAAGCAGAGTCTCTAGGACAGTTAATGAAAAAAATAGAATAGGCCCGGTTATGTTGATCAGCTCATCCAAGATATAGTTCACTATGATCAAACTAATGACGGTCACAATGGGAGAGATGACTGTTTCCCAGGTGCGCTGGGGCGGCTCTATTGTTAAGGCTCGCTGCTGGTTCCAGTTCAAAGCTCTACAGGGAATCAAAAACGCAATTAACAATGCTAGCCCCAGACAAATCCATTGCCAAAGCGCCTGATCCCAATAGATCCTCTTAAACCCGCTTGGAAGACGCTGAATCCACTTGGAAGAGAGAATTTGACCGGGATTAGAAATGTAAAACCGGTAAAATCCTTCAGTTGAATTAGGTTTATACGGGAGTGTCTTAACTTTGGCGTAAAATTCTTCTAATCGAGCACCCGTCTCAGATGAAAACAAGAACTCTCCTGTCCTAGGGCCTTCGCTAATTTTCACTAAATTAATTTCTGTATTTGGGATGGTCCATCGAGAGAGATCTTTGTCCATAGCTACGGCATCAGCATCAGGAATCTGATCATAGGGGGGAATATCAATGCGATCGAGGATCTCCTTTAATAGGATGGTGCCCTCAATGGCAGCATCTCGTTCTAGTCGAGGGGGAACTGCACTTGTGTCTAAACAGTCCATCGCTCGCTCAAACAGGATTATTCCTGGGGCAACCTGGTCTTTTACAGAGGCTGAAGGGAAAAGGCCAGGTTCCTCTAAATATTGCTCATTAGCTGTCATCACAATATGATGAGCCTGATTGACATTCTCGATAAAGCCTTGGATTGTAGCTTGAGGACTGGATGTATCTGGGGGAGCTAGGGGATACTTAACAGCAAAAGCTGGCAAGAGAAATACTTGTATGGCGCAAAGCGTTGTGAATAGAACGAGTCGATCGAGCGTCATCAAGTGCTGCCATAGTTGTTTTATTTGTCTCCAAATAGGGGGATTTTGAGGCATGATGCTCTTGTTACTCCAGATCATTCTTCAAATACCTAAGAAAGGTTTGCACCTTAGCTGTATGATGCAAATCGGTATGGGTTACTAGCCAGAATGAGATATCCCATTCATCCTGATGTGGCCAGATTTCAATTAAATCAGAGGATCGGCTTGCCTGAGAAGCTGCCATGAAACCGATGCCCGTCCCTGATACTATTGCCTGGTCTAACACAAGGGCACTATTGCTTCGGAAAATAATATTACTTTCGGGAACATGGGCCCGTAACCAGATATTAAAACCTGCTCGAAAGCGTGGGTTGGCATACCCGACAAAACTATGGTTTTCAAAATCATCCAGTGTTTGCGGGCTACCATTGCTAGAAACATAGTCTGTGCTGGCATATAACCCTATTCTTAGTTGGGTAAAGGGCTGAACAACATTATCTGGGTGATCAGGTTGAGGGCCTGTGCGGATAGCCACATGGGCTTCTCCATATTCCAGCCGAAAAACGCGATCGCTAGCCATATAGCGCACAACAATGTTTGGATACTGAGCCTGGAAGGCATTTAGCACCGGTATTAACATCGGTGTAACAACATACAAGGACGTCACCACAAATTCACCGGATAATTCTGTTGCTTGTCCCTTGATGCGTCCTAACAGTTGGCTAAATTGCTCATCCGTGGTCTTAGCCACGCGCATCAAATCTAAACCCACCTCTGTCGGCGTATATCCACGCGAGTGTCGCTGGAAAACCTTTTCACCCAAAACGTTTTCTAGTGCATCGATATGGCGAATCACTGTTGCACGATGCACGCCCAGATATTCAGCAGCAGCACTAATAGTTCCTAACCGGGCAACCTGATAGGCCGTTCTGATCTCATTCCAACTGTCCACCATGCCACCTCCGCAAAATCGCACATATGATGTGCATATTAATGGAATTTACAACATTTTTGCGACATGCAAACATGGCATAAAGGTTACGGTAAAAGTGACAGGAGAGTAATTTTGGCCAAGAAAGTAAGGACATTACGATGACTAAACTTAGCCGAAAAACTGCACACACACTTTTGAAAATTGCCGCCATCCTTTGGGTGATTTGGGGACTTGTCCATGCCTTAGCTGGGGTTCTGACCATTGCCGGTGACACGGCGACCGCAGTCTCTGGCATTGCTGATGGGGTGGACCCTACTCTGTTGGCGATGGATTATCCTGACGCAGTTGGTGGCATCATTAATCAGCACGGCTTTAATCTGCTTTGGGGTGGTGTCGTTACAATCATTGGTGGCGTATTTATATGGCGCAAAAGCGTTGCTGCCATTTTTGTCTCAGCCCTGGTGGGTGGTCTACTCGACGTCGGATATTTCATCTTTATCGACCTTGGTGGTTACAACAATTTTGTGCCCGGAACTGTAATGACAATCATCTCGGCCTCAGCAGTGGTGTTGAGTTTTTACGCTTATTTCAAGAGCGAGTAAAAACTAGACAGACGAGTGCTGAGCACAAGAGTCCATATACAACTGAGCAAACGTCACAAGCCGGAGGAGACGATGAAAAGACTGACTGCCAGTTTATTTTTAGTCGCGATGTTGTTGCTCGGGGCACTGGTTCCCATAGTCAGCGTCAGCGCCCAGGAAGCTGGGGGAGACCGCACTACACCGATGACGTCCCAAGACCAGGGAATGAATTACCAAAACACTATTCCCCGCGAGTTCACTACCGAAATTATTGTGGTTGACGACGAGGGACGCGCGCGGGCTGAGGAGATTATTGAAATCTACAACGTTCTGTCCACCGACCCATCAATCGACAATATGCGGAAATATCTATCCGACAATTACATCCAGCACAACACGGTGGTTCCCGATGGCGCCGAGGCGATTGCCATGCTGTTTTCCTCTTCGGTTGCGCAATATCCTGTCGAAATTGATGTTCACAAGGTCATGGTTGTCGGCGATTGGGCTATGGCCCATGTCAATTTCCGCAACCTCGACACGACCGATCCCGAGGACCTCGGAACGGCCGCTGTCGATATGTACTTGTATGGTCCGGATGGCAAAGTCGAGGAGCACTGGGATGTGCTTCAGGGGGTGCCCACACACTCGGCAAACCCGAACGGCATGTTCCTGAAGGTTTTTAAGGATTGAGAGTATGAAACTGTCATTATTGCTTGCAGCCGCCCTTTTCGTAAGCCAATCCTTGATGGTGACTACTGTATTCGCCGAGGAAGTGCCGCCGCCCGCTGCCGATACGCCTTATTATGACCGGCACAAGATCGACGTTAGCAACCTGCGTGACTTCTACGACGGGTTGCTGATCGCCGACATGATGATCCATGCCGATGCGATGTTCGACGCCGAGACGAAGTGGAAGATAACGCTCTATCAGATGATTCTGTTGGGGAGTAACCATCATCAGGCGCGCAGTGCCTACCAGCTATCGTTGATGGGTGTGCCAATGGATGAGATTCTTGCCATCTGGTCGCCCGGCTACGTGGAGTCAATCGACGACGAACGCATTCGGACCGCGTTCGAGTTTGTTCCGGTTGCGGCTATTAATCCGGCGCGCGTAACGGCTGACACCCACGCGGCACTTCGCATGCAATTCATTGA
>JBCDJC010000137.1:0-13576 GCA_038748225.1 Cyanobacteria bacterium P01_H01_bin.26
GCGGTTGTTCAGATTAACCCAGAGTTCATCGGCTAATAGAAAAGCGTTGTTGAGTTTGAATACAACATTGCCTCGGGCAATGACCACCTGCCTGTCCGAGTCAAAAACCTGTGTATCGGCTGTGATTTCAAGGCTTGACGGGTCTAGGGGAGCAGAGGTTTCGGCTGGAGGGTCGATGGGGGATGCTGGCACGTCCGCATCATTCTCTAACACATTAGGATCAGGGACGTCTGCTGAATCATCGGGCGTTGGAACTAATTCAAAATCGCTGGGCCCGGGTTCATTTGAATTGATGGCCTCGTCTATGCTTTCTAATTCATTGGGGCCAGGGTCATCTGAATTGATGGCGTCGTTGACAGCGTCCAAATCGATGGTGCCTGGATCTAGACTATCCAAGTCGATGCCGTCCGCATCAACGCTGTCCGTGGTTAGCGGTGGATCGACAGCTTCAATGTCTGCTGGGTCGATGGTTTGTTCGTCAAAGGTGTCGCCTAAAGCTTCGTTGATGGTGTCGCGGATTTCCTCGTCGAGGATAGGCGGTTCTGGTGAAGAGTTGGTCTGCTCGGGTAGGGGAGGAAGCTGGGCGGAGAAGTCGCTAAAACTGGGTTTAGAGAAGTCTTTGAAGCTCGGTTTTGCTAGCTGTTCGGGCGGTATCAGACTGATGGGAAAACCAGAGGGCTCTGGTCGATACTCGATGGAGCCGCTGGGTCTAGAGCCGCTAGTGTGCAGGGGGTGAACGTATGTGTTTGAGGAGGCCTGGACTATTATTGCGCTGCTTGAGAGGGTTGCCGACTGGTGTAGAGACGGTTCAGGAGGTAAATCAATTAGGGCCATGGATATCTTTAAAAACAGCCAGTGGTCAGCAGGCCGATGCTAACCCTCATGAACACAAGCGAATAGGCGCATGGGTCAAAATTTGCCCCGCACTAAAAGCTCCTCAGCCTAGATAGCCAAGGAGCCTAATCAAAATTCGTTGGAACTCTTTTAGACCCAGCGTTCAGCGGAGATTATTCCATATCCTGGCGACCGGGGTTACGGGCGGGGTCACCATTGAGGAAACCAAAGATAAACAGGCCAACGAAGAAGGCAACAGTCAAGTATACAACGATCTTTAGAGTCAGCATCGGGAGTCTCCAAGCACAGACACTTAAATTTATATGAAATCTATTCTATCGCAACATTGAATCCATCGGGTGTTTTCAACTGCCCCAAGGCCAGGTGAGGCGTTTAATCCAGCGCCATAATGACCACTCCGCTGACCATGATGGCTGCCCCTAGCAACCGTTCTTGCAATCCTTGCTCTCCAAATAAAAAATAACCGAATCCGACTGAAATCAGAGCGCTCATGCGCTTTACGGCAATTACCTGGGCCACTGGGGCCATGGTTAATGCGGCAAACTGTAGGGTCACGCCCAGGGCGTTAAACATGCCTGCTGCGACTACAAACGGAGCGTGCGATCGCACACCTAACCTATCCATTGGCAGCGCTGCCACCGACATACGCCTGGTTTGCCACCGCCGCTGTACGACAAAGGGCACCATGCCCACTGCAATCGTGCCAAACAGCGACATGCCCCAAAACAGCGATGACGAGTTGAGGGTGCCGACTTTATCAAAGTTCGACGTAATACTCCACAAAAATGCCACCCCTACCATCATTCGGCTCCCCGGATTGATGGCGATTGCCTGCAGCGGAGCTAGGGTGAATCCCTCCTTTGGCTTTAGATTTAGCACATAGGAGCCGACAATTAGCAGCACGACGCCTGCCGCATCTAGCCCCGTCGGCCATTCCCCCACAATCAGGGGAGAGGTCACCAGCAAAAACAGCGTTGTTAGGGTCACCAGAGGAACCGTCAGCGACAGATCCGAAATCTTGATGGCACGGGTGTAGAGCGTAAATGCCAAAATATTTAAGCTGCCTCCCACCAGCAGCGCCAGTCCAAAATCGGGTCCCAGGGTGGGTAGCCCCTCCGTTGCCCACATCCACAGACCCATCGACAGGGCTCCAACGCCAGTGAAGCCCATCAAGCCTGAAAATTCATCTAGGGACTTAAGCGCCTGTTTGCCAGTGGCATCTTTTAGGGCTTCACAAAAGGCGGTACCGCTCGCAAGGGCCAACCAAAGCATAGTTTTTTGTTATCAGGCACCGCAGCAGCGATCGATTCCCAGGCTGTCCAATAGTAAATCACCGACGGCGTTGGCGATGGAAAACTCGCTGTAGAAACTCTTGGAAAAATCGAACGCCTGCATCTCGGTCAAAATTGCCATCACCAGGGGAATAAGCTCATTCTCCCCCTCCATACGCTGTCGCACAAACACCTGGGATGCCCTTTGGGCTATATCCTGATTGACGGCCTCTGGTAAAAATTCAGTATCTAGCCACTGCTGTAGCGATACCCTCAGCCATTCGCCTTCCTGATTTGGATTGTCACAGGGGGGCAAGGTGATGGATTGAATCGGTTCAGTCATAGCAATACTGGGATTAAGATCGGTACTTTTTCAGCGGCTGTTCTTTTAGGGTAAGTTTTTTTAGGCTACGGTAGGTACAGGGTTTGAAGAATGTAATGGGCGAGTTGATAGCCCCTCTATCGCAGCTGCTATGGCTTACTCGATTCCCCATATTTTGCAGTGCTACGCCCAGGGCTATTTTTTGATGGCAGATAGCGACTACCAGACGCTCAACTGGTATTCCAGCCGTAAACGGGCCTTGATTCCATTGGATAATCGGTTTCGCTACCCTAAATCACTGCGTCGGGTACTCAATCAAAACCGCTTTGAGACGGCCTTTAATCGAGATTTTAATGGGGTGATTGAGGGCTGCGCCGACCGCAAAACCACCTGGATTTCTGACGAACTGAAAGCAATCTATCGCATGTTGCACCGGGCTGGCTATGCCCATAGTTTTGAAACATGGCAAGGGGACCGGCTGGCGGGGGGCATCTTGGGGATTGTTCTGGGGGGGGCGTTTATCGGCGAGTCGATGTTTTTTACGATTCCCGATGGGTCTAAGGTGGCGATGGTGAAACTGGTGGAGTGGCTGCGATCGCAAAACTTTCTCCTCTTCGACGGTCAAATGATGAATCCCCATTTAGAGCGTTTTGGGGCTTACATTGTTGAAGGTGAAGTTTACGAAGACATCCTGCATCAGGCTATTCAGCGTTCCTGCCGGTTTTTGCCAACGTCGAGTCCGGTAGCCCCCGTGGGTCGAGTCCGCCTAGATCGGACCCATAGGCGATAAGTGCAAAGCACATAGGTGCTTCGCCCGCAGCTTGCCTAGGGCTCTAACGGAGCGCCCACGGCTACCCACTCAAATTTCAGATGGCCGTTGACGGTCCGCCACTGGGCCACTAGCTTAGTGGGTTTCCTTCGCTGTTGTGAGTCTTTAGTGGGAACGGCGTGGTAAACAATAGCTGGATTCGAATAGGCAAGCATACATTTGCACTCCTTAGGATTTTTCAAAATGGCTGTTGCTCAGAAGGCCCTAAGCTGAATGCTTAGACTGACTGACGTGTTTTTATCTCAGCCTGGGGTATCTACGGAGGAAACAGCCATGTTTAAGGGGCCGATAGTGTAGTCATGGATACATCTTTGCTGGGGTTATTTCGGATGTCGTTACACAAGTTTGTGCGGTCATGTTTAGGGATCCGCATGATGGAAAACTGACCCATGGATAGAGGTAGTTATGGCCACCTCTATGTAAATTTCTTCGATTGGTTCTCCTATTCCTCCTAAAAGCCACCATGACCACCGAGCACGACCGCCTACAGGACAACGCCTGGAAATCTTGGGGACCTTACCTCAGTGAGCGCCAATGGGGGACTGTTCGCGAAGACTATAGCGCTACGGGAGCAGCCTGGGATGATTTCTCCCATGACCAGTCCCATCAGCGGGCCTATCGCTGGGGTGAGGATGGTTTACTGGGGATTTCTGATGAGAAACAGCAGCTGTGCTTTGCCCTAGCGCTATGGAATGGGCAAGATCCGGTGCTGAAAGAGCGGCTATTTGGTCTGACGGGTAGCCAGGGAAATCATGGTGAGGATGTGAAGGAGTACTACTTCTATTTGGATAGTACGCCCACCCATTCCTACATGAAGGCGCTGTATAAGTATCCCCAGGCGGCGTACCCCTACCGTGAGCTGGTGGAGGAAAATCAGCGACGCGATCGCAACGCCTTAGAATATGAGCTGCTCGACACCGGCGTATTCGACGAAAACCGCTACTTTGATATCTTTGTCGAATACGCCAAAGCGGCCCCCGAAGATATTCTGATCCAAATTACGGTTGCCAACCGAGGGCCAGAGCCCAAAACTCTGACCGTGCTCCCCACCCTCTGGTTTCGCAACACCTGGAGCTGGGACGAAAAAGCAGAAAAGCCACGTCTCAAACTAGCTGATACTCAATCCAATTTCAGTGCGCTAGAGGCTTTCCATCCTAGCTTGGGGAACCGCTGGCTCTACTGTCAAAGCCAGGGTGCCGAACAATCTGCTCCGGTTTTGTTTACTGAGAATGAGACTAACTATCAAGCCGTTTTTGGGGCTGACAATGTCACACCCTACGTTAAGGATGCTTTTCACCGCTATGCGATTCAGGGGGATACAGAGGCTGTGAATCCGGGCCTCGTGGGTACTAAAGCGGCGGCCCATTACACCTTGACCATTGGGCCTGGAGAGAGTCAGGCTATCTGTTTAAGACTGAGCGACCAACCTCAATTGGAGAATCCCTTTGGAGAGCCGTTTGCCACGACTCTTGGTGCTCGCCAGCAGGATGCGGATGCTTTCTATAGCCATGTTGCCCCCTTCCCAATGGAAGCTGAGAAACGTGTCGTCCAGCGCCAGGCGTTTGCAGGTCTGCTATGGACCAAACAGTACTATGCCTTTGACGTGCATCGCTGGTTTGAGGGTGACCCGACGACACCTGCTCCTCCAGATAGCCGTCAGCGTAATAACCAATGGAGACATCTGGACGCCAACGACATTATTTCTATGCCCGATAAGTGGGAGTATCCCTGGTTTGCAGCCTGGGATACGGCGTTCCACTGTCTGCCTCTCGCCATGGTGGATCCGGAGTTTGCTAAATACCAGCTGGATATCATGACGCGGGAGTGGTACATGCACCCGAATGGTCAGATACCAGCCTATGAATGGGCGTTTGGCGATGTGAATCCGCCCGTGCATGCCTGGGCTACGTGGCGTGTCTATAAGATTGAACGGAAGATGAAAGGGGTGTGCGATCGCACCTTTCTAGAGCGCGTCTTTCAAAAGCTTTTGCTCAACTTTACCTGGTGGGTCAATCGCAAAGATGCCGAAGGTAACAACGTCTTTGAGGGCGGTTTCTTAGGTCTGGACAACATCGGTGTCTTTGACCGTAGCTCAGATCTACCCACTGGCGGACATTTAGAACAGTCCGACGGCACTAGCTGGATGGCCATGTACTGTCTCAACATGCTGACCATTGCCTTAGAGCTGGCCAAAGATAACCCGGTCTATGAAGACATGGCCACCAAATTCTTTGAGCACTTTATCTACATTGCCGACGCCATGAACCATATTGGCCAGGAGCGCACCCAGCTTTGGGATGACGACGATGGCTTCTTTTATGATGTGCTGCATTTTCCCAACGGCGATCGTCAGCGGCTTAAGGTCCGCTCCATGGTAGGTCTGATTCCCCTCTTTGCCGTTATGACCCTTGAACCTGAGCTGTTAGAACAGGTGCCTAACTTTAAAGAACGGTTGGAATGGTTTATTCAGAATCGACCCGATCTAAAAAGAAATGTGGCCTGTATGGAAACCCAAGGTGCAGGTGCCCGTCGCATGTTGGCGCTGTGCTATGCCACCTTGGGCGAGGTAGAAGTCCCCACCGATAGACTGCGTCGTATCCTCACCAAGCTCCTGGATGAAAGCGAGTTTCTTAGCACCTATGGCATTCGAGCGTTGTCCCGATATCACGCTGAGAATCCCTATGTTTTCAAAGTCGATGGTGAAGAGTTTTGGGTAAGCTACGAACCAGCAGAATCTACCAGTGGGCTATTTGGCGGTAACTCTAACTGGCGCGGTCCCATTTGGTTTCCGGTTAATTATTTGCTGATCGAGTCGCTACAAAAATTCCACCACTACCTAGGCGATGACTTTAGGGTTGAGTGTCCCACCGGTTCAGGTCACTGGATGAATCTATGGGAAGTAGCTGCAGAAATTTCCCAACGACTGACCCGCATTTTCCTGCCAGATGAACAGGGTAATCGTCCTGTTTACGGTGGTCTTTCCCATTTTCAACAAGACCCCCACTGGCAGAACTACATTCTGTTCCATGAATATTTCCATGGCGACAATGGTGCGGGTATTGGTGCCAGTCATCAAACGGGCTGGACTGGCCTAATAGCCAAGTTAATTCAGCAGCAAAGCGAATATGACAAATAGGTAGCATCCTTCAGTCATCCCCTCTAAACGATGTACCGAAGCCAGTGTCAGATTACGATGCTTTGATTGCTGCAACGGCTCTAGAGCATGGTTTAACTGTAGTTACCCGTAATACAACAGACTTTGAAGAGACAGGGGTGAAACTCTTGAATCCTTTTAACTAGGGTTGCTCAATTAGATCCGCGTCTCCCGATTGGAAAATCTTTCCTTTATCGAAAGATCTGCAAGAAACCCTTTAATTCCTGGAAAATTGCTGATAGAAGAATAAAAGTTCCCTATTCTTCCGCTGACTCAATGGTTGCCTTCCAGGATGCATTTATCTCTTACGGACGCACGGATAGTAAAGCTTTTGCCATTCAACTGAAAGAACGTCTTACAGCAGCTGGGTTAACCGTTTGGTTTGATTTTGACGATATTCCCCTGGCAACGGACTTCCAGGAGCGCATTGATAAGGGCATTGAACGATCCCATGCGTTTTTGTATGTGATTTCGCCCTCGTCGGTGAATTCGCCCTACTGCGATAAGGAGCTAAATCTAGCGCTGCGGTACGGTAAACGGATTATCCCGATCATGCATGTGGAGGCAATTGACCGGGATACCTGGCAGCAGCGGAATCCTAATGGCACTGAAGACGACTGGCAGGCGTTTCAGTCGGCCAACAAACATTGTACCGAGAATCTCAACGCGACCGTCGGCAAGCTGAACTGGGTCCTTTTCTCTGAAGGGTATGATTTTGAAGAGTCGCTGCAGGGCTTGCTAGCCCTATTCCCGCAGCATCAGGACTATGTGCAGCGGCACACGCAGCTGCTGCTGCAGTCGCTCACATGGGAACGAAACCATCGCCAGACGCGGTATTTGCTGGTGGGCAATGACCGGATAGAAGCCGAGCAATGGCTTAATGTGCACTTTGCCGATGAGGCGGCACCGTGTGAGCCGACGCCGTTGCACTGTGAGTTCATAACGGAGGCCACTAAAAACGCTAATAACCTGATGACCCAGGTGTTTTTGTGCCATGACGATCAGGACCAAGACATCGCAGAGCAAATTCGGCAGTCCCTTATGCGGCGGGGCATTACGGTGTGGAACTACCGCACCGATATTCAAACCAGTCAGGATTATCACGGTGCTATTGCCCGAGGCGTGGAGGAAGCGGACAACGTGATCTTTATCCTGTCGCCCCATGCTGCCCAGTCTGACTATTGTCAGCGGGAACTGGCTATGGCTTTAAGCCTGCATAAACGAGTGATACCGATTTTGGCGGCACCCACTGACGATGAGATGGTGCCAAAAAGTCTAAAGTCGCTGCAGTATGTGGACCTGACAGATAATCTGCAGGCCAGTGACTACCTAGCCGATGAAAGTGAACTCCTAAAGCAGCTGAATACCGAAGCGGCCTATTACACCGAGCATAAAACCTGGCTCACCCAGGCACTGAAGTGGGAGCGGCAGCAGCAAAACCTCACTATGCTGTTGCGGGGGTACAACCTGCAGCGGGCGGAGAGCTGGCTAAAGGTAGCCCGCACCCATGGGCAGCCACAAACGGAGCTGCAGGAGCAGTTCATTGTCGAGAGTTTGCGGCAGCCATCGGATGGGGCATTGGATGTGTTTGTGTCCTATTCACGGGTAGATGCGGACTTTGCTCGCCGGTTGAATGAGGCGTTACAAATTCAGGGAAAGCGCACCTGGTTTGATCAGGAGAGTATTGCCACGGGGGCGGACTTTCAGCAGGAGATTTATCGGGGCATTGAGAATTCCGATGTGTTTTTGTTTGTGCTGTCGCCCCAGTCGGTGGCGTCGCCCTACTGTGCGGATGAGGTGGAGTATGCGGACAGTTTGAATAAACGCATGGTGACGGTGTTGCATCGTCCGGTGGATGTGGGGAATTTGCATCCGGTGTTGGCAAAGCTACAGTGGCTAGATTTTCGGGATCATGATGGGGATTTTCAGGTCAATTTTCAGGAGCTGTTGCGGACGTTAGATACGGATCGGGAGCACTTGGAGACCCATACGCGGTTATTGGGGCGGGCGTTAGAGTGGGACCGGGGTAGTCGGGATGAGAGTTTGTTGTTGCGGGGGCAGAATCTGGAGTCGGCGGAAGGTTGGTTGGTGAGTAATGGGGATGTGGAGCCAAAGCCGACAGGATTACAGCAGGAATATGTGCGGGCGGGGCGAGCGTTTCAAGCTGCAAAGGATGCTGCGGATCGGAAGTTGCGGCGTGGGATAAGGCTGGGTGCGGTGGCGGCTACCACAGGCGTTTTAATGGCGGCTGGGTCTGGTGTATTTGCATGGCAACAAGTTAAGAAGGCACATGTTGCCCAAGTAGTTACGCGTCTGGAACAGGATAGTAGTAAGACCCTAGCCCGGATGGAGTTTGACCACGTTGGAGCCTTACTCACTGCGCTTCGCTCTGGACGAGAGCTAGAAAAAATCGCGCCGAAATCAGCCCTAGACAATGCCTCGAACTATCCTTCAACTAGCCCTATCTTCGCTTTACAGCGTTTACAGACGGCTGTGGGTGGTCGATTACTTGGTCATGAAGCCGATGTCTGGCACGCGAGCTTCAATGCTGATGGCACTCAAGTAGTGACCACTTCAGCGGATAATAGCGCTCGAGTTTGGGACCTTTATCGTGGCGAATCCCAGCTTTTAGAAGGACATGAAGGCACGGTCTATAACGCGAGTTTTAATGCCGATAGCACCCAAGTGGTGACCGCTTCAAAGGATGGTAACGCACGGGTCTGGGATCTCAGGAGCGGTGAATCTCAAATCTTGGAAGGACACAAAGACACGGTTGGGTACGCAAGTTTTAATGCTGATGGCACCCAAGTGGTGACTGCTTCAGACGATAATACCGCTCGTATCTGGGATCTCAGGAGCGGTGAATCTCAAACCTTGAAGGGACATAAAGATAAAGTCTGGCATGCGAGTTTCAATATCGATGGGACCAAAGTAGCAACTGCTTCCGCTGATGGTACTGCGCGGGTCTGGGATCTCAAGGGTGATGAATCCCAGCTCTTGGAAGGCCATCAAGCCGATGTCTTTTATGCGGGTTTCAATAGGAATAGTACTCAGGTGGTGACTGCTTCATGGGATGGTACCGTGCGAGTCTGGGATCTCGAGAGCGGTGAATTCCAAATCCTGGAAGAACATGACACCCCGGTTTTGCACGCAAGTTTTAATGCCGATGGCACTCAGATAGTGACTGCTTCAGACGATGGTACCGTGCGGGTCTGGGACCTCCAGAGCGGTGAATTCCAACTCTTGGAAGGTCATGAAGACACGGTCTATAGAGCGAATTTTAATGCTGATGGTACTCAGGTGGTGACTGCTTCAGCGGATGATACCGCGCGGGTCTGGGACCTCAAGAGTGGTGAATCTCAACGTTTGGAGGGACATGATGATCAAGTCTATAGAGCGAATTTTAATACTGATGGTACCCAAGTGGTGACTGCTTCCTTAGATGGCACCGCGCGTATCTGGGATCTCAAGAGTAGTCAAGCCAACTCCCTAGAAAGACATACAGACCAGATCTATCACGCAAGTTTCGATACAAATGGTACTCAGGTAGTGACTGCCTCGTGGGATGGTACCGCACGAGTTTGGGATCTCAAGAGCGGTGAATCCCAGCTTTTGGAAGGTCATGAAAGCACAGTCTACAGGGCAAGTTTCAATACCGATGGCACTCAAATAGTGACTTCTTCAGCTGATGGTACCGCACGCATCTGGAATCTTAACAGCGGTGAATTCAAAATCCTAGAGGGACATCAGGATGAAGTTCATGACGCAAGGTTTAATGCTGATGGCACCCAGGTAGTGACCGCATCAAGAGATGGCACCGCACGTGTCTGGGATCTCAACAGCGGTGAATTCAAAATCCTAGAGGGACATCAGGATGAAGTCGGGCGCGCAAGGTTTAATGCTGATAGCACCCAGGTAGTGACGGCCTCATTCGATGGTACTGCGCGTGTCTGGGACCTAAAGAGCGGTGAATCCCAACTCTTAGAAGGACATGACGAGGCACTCTATAACGCGATCTTTGATGCCGATGGTACTCAGGTGCTGACCGTTTCAGGAGATGACACAGCGCGTGTCTGGGACCTTAACAGTGGCAAATCCAAGCTCTTGGAAGGACACAAAGACTGGGTCTATAACGCGAGTTTTAATGCTGATGGCACAAGGGTGGTAACTGCTTCCAGGGATGGTAATGCGCGTGTCTGGGACATCAACAGCGGTGAATCTAAGCTCTTGGAAGGGGACGACGACCCATTCGTTTATGCAAGTTTTGGTGCTGATGATACTCAGATAGTAACTATTTCATCCAATGGGACAACGCGTGTCTGGGACATCAAAGGACGACAGTTAGCTATTTTCCAAGGTGATATGAATATTGATATGAATATTCTTAGTCCCGATGGACAGCGTATGGCCACAGTGAAAGATGGTAGCGTCGAGGCCCGGGGCATTCTAACATTACCCGAACTACTCGACTGGGGCTGCCAGTGGCTCGACAACTACCTCAGATATGGCAAAGCCACCAATGCCGACCGCGCCCTCTGCAATTTGCCACCCCGAGACGACGCCCTCCAGCCCGATACTGTCTCTTCTCCCGACACATCAGCTGCCCTTGCCGTCAGCCCCTTCGTCAGCGCCATGGTCCACAGCGCAATGGTTGACCCATCATTTTTCACAGGCAACAAGGCAGAGTTGACCGACACGTAGTTGCAAGCTGTAGGGACAATGCCTTGTGCTTGTCCTGCGATCTTATCTGCAACCCACTGCACCTGCAACCTTCATCGATCCTCACACCAATGGTTGAAACAATGACATCGCTTATCCAGGGCACTCACAAGGGGATGCCCCTACGTGGTTGCGATCTCCTCAGCCCTTCAATTCCTCAGGCTAAAATGAGAGAGCCTCTGGTAAACCCCACTGTATGTCCGATCCAGTCACCCTCGACGATATCTACGCCCTATTCCAGCGGTCTCAAGAAGAAGCCGACCGACGCTTTGCCGAAGCTGACCGACGGGCTGCTGAATCTAAGGCTGCTTTTGAGCAGCAAATGGCGCAGTCCAAAGCTGAAGCAGATCAGCGAGCTGCCGCAGCAGAAAAGCGACTGGCTAGGGCGGAAGCCATTGCATCTCAAGCTAACCAAGCCGTTAATAATCTCAGTAGTCGCTGGGGGCGATTTGTCGAAAACATTGTTGCCCCTGCTGCGTTACGCCTGTTTCAAGAGCGCGGTATGGCTGTCCAGGAAGTCTATCAGCGCGTCCGATCAGCCCGAGGTAACCTCAATCTAGAAATTGACATTTTAGTAGTGGACGATGATGTCGCTGTAATTATCGAAGTAAAATCCCGCCTCACCCAGGACAGTATTCGCCAGGTTTTACTTACTCTGGAACGGTTTAAGCAAGCATTTCCCCACTATGGCAGCTACCGACTGTATGGAGCAGTCGCTGCCATCGAGATTGATAAGGATGTGGATACCTATGCGTACAATCAGGGGCTATTTGTCATTCAGCAATCGGGAGACAGTGTGGCAATTAGCAACACAACAGACTTTAAGCCCCGTAACTGGTGACACTTTTTTGTCAGCTGCTGCCCACAGGGAGATATCCCTGTATGAACTTGTTTGCGATCGCTTAGAAACCTATCGTTAAATTAACTAGATGTAGCGCTATAAATCGGCTAACCTGATAATCCAGACTCTACAGCTAGTGGTGACCCAAAGCTATAAATCACGAGCTTTTTGGAGTATACTTGTACTAAAGGTGGGCACGGTTTATGTCCTTTGTTGGTCTGCATATCCATAGCGATTACAGCTTACTTGACGGAGCCAGTCAGTTGGATCCCCTGGTGGCCAAGGCTGTTGAGATGGGAATGCCTGCGATCGCACTCACCGACCACGGTGTCATGTACGGGGCCATTGAGCTGATTAAAACCTGCAATAAAGCAGGCATCAAGCCCATCATCGGCAACGAGATGTACCTGATCAACGGCGATATTACCAAGCAAGAAAAACGCCCCCGCTACCACCAGGTAATCCTCGCTAAAAACACCCAGGGCTACAAAAACCTGGTGAAGCTCACCACGAAATCCCACCTCGATGGTGTCCAAGGTCGGGGCATCTTCTCCCGACCCTGCATCAATAAAGACCTGCTGGAGGAATACCACGAAGGGCTGATCGTTACCAGTGCCTGTCTGGGTGGCGAAGTGCCCCAGGCCATCATGCAAAATCGCCTCGATGTAGCCCACCGCGTGGCCAAGTGGTACAAAGACCTCTTTGGCGAAGACTACTACTTAGAAATCCAGGACCACGGCTCCCCCGAAGATCGCATTGTCAATGTCGAAATTGTGCGCATTGCCCGCGAGCTGGATATTAAAATCATTGCCACCAATGACTCCCACTTTATTTCCTGTGTAGATGTCGAAGCCCATGACGCATTGCTATGTATCCAAACTGGCAAGCTCGTTACTGAAGATAAACGCCTGCGCTACAGCGGTACCGAGTACCTAAAATCTGCGGAAGAGATGCGTCGCCTCTTTCGGGATCATCTGCCCCAAGATGTCATTGATGAAGCAGTTGCTAACACCCTTGAGATTGCGGAAAAAGTTGAAGAATATGACATCTTGGGCAATCCTCAGATCCCTAACTTTCCAGTGCCTGAGGGGCATACCGGTGAAACCTACATGGCCAAGGTTTCCCGCGATGGTTTACTCGAGCGGTTAGAGATTGACTCCTACGATGAAGCCCCACCGGAGTATCAAGCAAGGCTGGAATATGAAATCCAGATGATGCACCAGATGGGGTTTGCCACCTATTTCTTGGTGGTGTGGGACTACATCAAATTTGCCCGCGATACCAAAATTCCAGTAGGTCCAGGACGAGGTTCGGCGGCGGGTTCGCTAGTGGCCTACTGCATGGGAATTACCAACATTGATCCGGTGCACCATGGTTTGCTGTTCGAGCGATTTTTAAACCCCGAACGTAAATCGATGCCTGACGTGGATACCGACTTTTGCATCGAAAAACGAGAGAAGGTGATCGAATATGTGACTGAAAAGTATGGCAAGGACCACGTTGCCCAGATTATTACGTTTAACCGCATGACCTCAAAGGCGGTACTCAAAGATGTGGCCCGCGTGTTGGATATTCCCTATGGCGA
>JBCDJC010000138.1:0-13341 GCA_038748225.1 Cyanobacteria bacterium P01_H01_bin.26
TACCCTACCCGACGCCTTTGCCAGCCTTAAAAAGCTCAGAATTGTTTTTTTTAACAACAACCAGTTTGAAGAATTCCCCAAGGTGCTGGCCAGTTGTCCAACTCTCTCCATGGTTAGCTTTAAGGGCAACCAGCTAAAAACCATTAGCCCAGAGGCCCTATCCCCCAACCTGCGCTGGCTGATCCTGACCAATAACCAGTTAAAATCGCTACCTAGCACCGTTGGCAGGCTCAGCCAGCTGCAGAAGCTGATGCTCGCTGGCAATCAGTTGCAGACCCTACCCGAGGAGCTAGCCCACTGCAAAAACTTAGAATTGATCCGACTGGCTGCCAATCAGCTAAAAATGCTGCCAACCTGGCTGTTTACCCTACCCCGTCTATCCTGGTTAGCCTATGCTGGCAACCCCTGCTGTGGCCCCTCAGAGACACAGCTCGCCACCTCTCTCGCCACGATCGATCCAGCCGAGCTACAGCTGGCTGAGGTTCTTGGGCAAGGGGCTTCGGGTGTTATATACAAGGGACTGTGGGCAGCTGGCAACAATCCAGCCCAAGACGTCGCGGTTAAACTCTTTAAGGGTGAGATCACCAGCGATGGCCTACCACTGGATGAAATGCAAGCCTGCATCGCAGCGGGTACCCATCCCAACCTGGTGAATGTATTGGGTAAACTAAGCCAGCCGATTGACAGTAAAGCCGGTCTGGTTTTCTCTTTTATTTCCTCCGACTACACAAATCTGGGGGGTCCCCCTAGCCTGGCTAGCTGCACCAGGGACACCTACAGCCCAGACGCTATCTTCACACTG
Organism: Cyanobacteria bacterium P01_H01_bin.26; assembly: GCA_038748225.1. Classification (GTDB taxonomy): domain Bacteria; phylum Cyanobacteriota; class Cyanobacteriia; order Phormidesmidales; family Phormidesmidaceae; genus Leptothoe. The sequence goes on from JBCDJC010000138.1 coordinate 803, forward strand.
CCAGTCATTCTACAAATCACCCAAGGGATTGCCTCTGCAGTAGCCCAGCTTCACACCCAGGGTATTATGCATGGCGATCTCTATGCCCACAACATTTTGGTCAACAATCAGGGTGAGAGTATTCTGGGTGACTTTGGGGCGGCGTCTTTTTACAATCCAGCTGATCAGATGACCGGACCCGCCCTAGAGAGATTAGAATCTAGGGCCTTTGGGTGCTTACTAGAAGACTTGTTAGATCGCTGTGGATCTAATGCTAAGGGAAATGAGGCAGCGGCTCAGCTACATGATTTACAACAGCGCTGTATGGCTCCCATCCCCGGCGAGCGACCTTTGTTTGGAGCCATTTGCCAACATTTAGCCGCGGTGGCAGCGCTGGCTTGATACGGGCTAGCTCGACCCCCAGTGGCGGCGGGTAGCCTCCCGCCTAATGCTTCATGGCTAACATCAGACCATCGGCAATAGGGAGTAAGCTCATGGATACTCGCGGATCGCGGTGAATCTTTTGGTTGAGCGCATGAATATGCCGAGTGCGATTGTCCTGGGTATCGCTTGGCTCGGCCACACGCCCCGACCACAGAACATTGTCTAGGGCAATGAGTCCACCGGAGCGCAATAACTGCAGTGCCCGTTCATAATAATTGTCGTAGTTGCTTTTATCTGCATCAATAAAGGCAAAGTCAAATGTGTTGCTGTGGCCCGTGGCAATGAGCTGGTCGAGCGTCTCTAGCGCTGGGGCGATTCGCAGATCGACCTTGTGGGCTACACCGGCCTTTTCCCAGTATTTACGGGCCATAGCCGTATACTCCTGGCTGGTGTCACAGGCGATCAGCTGGCCATCGTCGGGCAGTGCCATGGCCACAATCAGTGAGCTATAACCGGTAAAGACACCCACCTCCAGTGCTTTTTTGACCCCCAATAGCTGCACGAGTAGGCCCATAAACTGGCCCTGCTCCGGTGCAATCTGCATGACGGCCCTGGGATGTTGGGCATTTTCCGCTCGCAGCTGTTGCAAAATCTCACTATCGCGAACACCGGTTGAAAGCAGATAGCTGTAGAGATTGTCGGTGAAATTAAGAACCTTGGTGGACATTAAAAGACGTAAGAAAAAAGCTAATGGCGATGGTGGCGTTGACCAACGTGCTGAGAACTGCACAGGATCCCAAAATTAATGGTGGAGAGGCGTTCCATGGAACGCCCCGTACATTAAAAATAGGCCTTGAATCCTCAGTCCCAAGCCAGTCTCAAGTTTAAAGCAGTTAACTCAAAACCTAATAGCTATTTTCCGATGCCCTCCGATGTCCTGCGACGCTCTAAATGATTGGCATACTTTGGCAATTTGCTACCCTAGGATTGACACAAGCAGGTGAGTAGCGCCTCTATGGACGTAACTCAGGTGGTACAGGTATCTGCTCGGGTGGGGTGGATTATTGAAATCAGCCAGCAGGACGATGGCTATCGGTGCTGGCTGATTAACCGTGAGCTGGATGTGCTGAGCGATGGCTATTTATATGCCACCAGCAGTGCTGCCCTAGCCGCAGGGCGGCTATTTGTAGAGCGGCATTAGGCTCCACATTGGCACAGGACCCGGCGCATTGTTTTCATATTGCCGGGTAGGTCAATCCGCATGGCCTGCTCCAGCAAAAACTTAGGGGCCGGAATCATGGGCGTGGCTTTGACAGAATAGGTTAGCAGCGTGCCTTCACCAAAATCTTCAAGGACAAGGTCGGCGGCAAAGTCAGCAAAGGTGCCACGCTCCAGGCGAAACTGAATGCTCTGGTGCAGGTGCTCGACAACGTTTAGGTAAATTTCAACCTGGGCGGTGAAGAGGATAAAGGCTTTGCGAGCCGCCTGATAGAGCCTGCGGGTAATACGCTTGGACTGCTGTTTGACCTGCTGTTTAACGGACGCTTCTAACTCACGGCTTTGGGTAATGTCGGGAAAGTAATGGACCCAGCGGCCATAGTCGGTGAGCTGCTCCCACAGCTGCGATCGCACCAACGGCACATACATTTGAGCGGTGACGGCAGCTCCCTTACCAGAATGGGCGTCGGTGGCAATCAGGATATCGCCGCGCAGTAAAGCGGCATGTTGTGTCGTCGTGACCATAGGATATATAAGGAAAAACTCTATACGTACTCAATAAATCACTGGATAATTAAGAATCCCCGATGCAGGTGTAAAAGGTGGTCTGCTGAATTCTACTGATTCGTTGCCATTATTAACCAGAGGGAATAAGACTAGTGTCAAGCAGGCACATTATTGCGTAAAACCTTAGTAAACCTTGGTGCCTCCTACGAATAACCACCCATATCCTCTCCCCCGCTTGCCCCATGGCCAATCGTTTCCGTCTCCGTCCAATCACCCAGCTCCTACTGGCGACAATTGCCCTAACGGCGATTGTTTGGATCCTGCGCGGCACCAGTCTTCTATCCTTTTTGCCGGGGATCATTATCTGGCTGCTGATCCTGGCTTGTTTTGCGATCGCGCTAGTCGGTAGCCTACAGTCCACCCGTTAAAGAGCAGACCAATGTTAAATCATTCCTCAAACCAATATTAAATTCGCCTTAAATTACGTTTGCTAGGTTGCCGGGGAGTTGTGAGGCAATCAGCAATGGAACTATTAAGGATACTGGGCATCCCCCTGCTACTACTGATGTTGGGGGATTTTGTAGCTACATTTATCTACCATGTCCCCGAGCATGTGTTTGGCCGCTACCACAGCGTTGTCCACCACAGCCCCAACCGCAGCTTTGTTAGCTACGCCGTCCGCAAACGCTGCCCCCAGGCATTGCTGCCCGGTTTTTTGGGCGCACTGCCCTATCTGATGTGGGTGCCGGTTTTATGGCTGATTTCCCCCCTAGGTACCCTGGTCGGACTGGTACTAGCAGAGCTTCACGTGATCTGGCGACATCAGTTCGCCCCCGACTATCGCACCCCTAAACCGATCAAGATCCTCTGTCGCTGGCTGTGCATTACCACCCCTGAGCGCCACCAGCTGCACCACAGAAATGCCAACCTAGCCTATGGCGATGTGTTTACCTTCTACGGTAAACCAGCCTATTATTGGCTGCTCTTTCTACGCCAGCTTAAAGGCCAGTGGGTTTAAGCGGACCAGGGAGTTTTATACCGGTCGGAACGCTCCCTGGTAAGTTCCGTCAAACACATGGTCGCCGCAGCCATCCTGTTAATCTTTTAAGGATAAAGCGGCATCGCTGACGCAAGGAGTATCATGACCATCCAAACGGTTTCGACCACGCCTTTTTCAGATCAAAAACCGGGCACATCCGGGTTGCGTAAACAGGTGACTGTCTTTCAGCAGCCCCACTATTTAGAAAACTTTGTCCAGTCTATTTTTGATAGCTTGGACGGCTACCAGGGACAAACGCTGGTGGTGGGTGGAGACGGTCGCTTTTACAACCGTCAGGCTATCCAAGTCATCTTAAAAATGGCGGCTGCCAACGGCTTTGGCAAAGCGCTGGTGGGGCAGGGGGGCATTTTCTCCACACCGGCAGTATCCTGCATTATCCGCAAGTATGAGGCCTACGGGGGCATTGTCCTTTCCGCTAGCCACAACCCCGGTGGCCCCGACGGCGACTTTGGCATCAAGTACAACATCGGCAATGGCGGCCCTGCCCCGGAAAAGGTCACTAGCGCCATTTTTGAGCACAGCAAAGCAATCAGTAAGTACCAGCTTTTAGACGCAGAAGACGTCAACCTGGACCGCATCGGCACTACCACCCTGGGCAATATGACCGTCGAAGTCCTCGACGCGGTCAACGACTACGCCGCCCTGATGGAAACCCTGTTCGACTTTGAGCAAATTCGACAGCTGCTGACCTCCAGCGACTTTGGCATGTGTATGGATTCACTCCATGCGGTCACCGGGCCCTATGCCAAGGCCATTTTTGAAGGGCTGTTGGGTGCCCCCCAGGGCACTGTGCAAAACGGTGAACCCTTAGAGGACTTTGGCGGCGGCCACCCCGACCCTAACCTGGTCTATGCCCACGACCTGGTGGAAATCATGTTTGGCGATAGTCCCCCCAGCTTTGGGGCCGCCTCCGACGGCGATGGCGATCGCAACATGATCCTCGGCAGCAATTTCTTTGTCACCCCCAGCGACAGTCTGGCCGTATTGGCCGCCAACGCCACCCTGGTCCCCGGCTATCGCCAGGGAATAGCCGGGGTGGCCCGCTCCATGCCCACCAGTCAGGCCGTGGACCGCGTCGCCGAAAAGCTCGGCATCGACTGCTACGAAACCCCCACCGGTTGGAAGTTTTTTGGGAACCTGCTGGACGCCGACAAAGCCACCCTTTGCGGGGAAGAGAGCTTTGGCACCGGCTCCAACCACGTCCGCGAAAAAGACGGGCTGTGGGCGGTGCTGTTTTGGCTTAATATCCTGGCGGTCAAAGACCAGTCGGTTGAAACCATCGTCAAAGACCACTGGGCCACCTACGGTCGTAACTACTACAGCCGCCATGACTTTGAAGGTGTGGACAAAACCGCTGCCAATCAGCTGATGGAGGGACTGCGATCGCAGCTATCCACCCTCAAGGGCAAACAGCTCGGCAGCTACACCGTCGCCTATGCCGACGACTTTAGCTACACCGACCCCATCGACAACAGCGTCAGCCAAAAGCAGGGCATCCGCATCGGCTTTACCGACGGCTCTCGGATCGTATTCCGGCTGTCGGGCACCGGCACCCAGGGAGCCACCCTCAGACTCTATGTTGAAAACTACGAGCCCGATACCGCCAAGCACGATGTCGATACCCAGGTAGCCCTGGCTCCCCTGATTGAGCTGGCCGACCAGGTAGCCAAGATCAAGGAACTCACCGGGTTCGAGCAGCCCACGGTGATTACCTAACCTCAGGTTCCAAATTCTGGGAAATCAGACCCCCGGCCCCAAAAATTTGAGGGCCGGGGTTGGCGCCTAAACAAAATCTATTGGGTGGCAGCGTCCTATTGATCCTTGGGTCTTATATAGTCCCCAGGGGCCTATTTTCCAGGCAAGCCCACGCTGCTTTTGACCCGCGTTTTATCCGTACTTTTTGTATATTTCTCAGCCACGGCGGTCACCTCAGCCACCCGTTCGGCATTGCTCAAATCTTCTGTCAGGCCAGTCTCAACCTGGGCCGTCGCCTCGGCTTTGGCCCTGAGGCCGGCCCTCACCCGACCCATAAAAGACAGCGTAAATCCCACACCGAGGTAGGCCCCACTCAACAGTGCCCAGGTCTCGATGACGTAGGTCATCAGGTGATTCAAGCTTTCAACAGTCATGGCGGTCTCCCGTCGGCAAATGCAGGTTAGCTGGGGGCGGGCTTTATTCCCTGGAAAGGATTCCACTCACTGGCAATGGCGAAAATACCAGGGAACAAAGCCACCGCCCGATGGCGATCGCAGGACACATTATCTTGCCCTTATTTAAGCAGGTTATTTTTAGGAGCGGTATAGATTGCAAAAAATGTATTGGTCTTATCCTATATAGTCTGCCGCAGATTTAAATAAATGTATTGACTACCCGCTCGGCACCGGTCCCATCGCAAATCACCGCCCACTCTAGGACACTGTTCGGTATGGTGAAAGACTAATCGCCACTGTCAATCGCACTGTTGTATGTCTACCCGCTTATCCGTTACCACCAAATTTGCCTACGGTGTTGGCGAATTGGGGACCGCCATTCCCATTGGTCTGTCTGTTTTTTACCTATTATTTTTCCTAACAGAGGTGGTAGGGCTTTCCTCCACGCTAGCAGGCACAATTTTGCTGGTGGGTCGAGTGTGGGATGCGTTTAATGACCCGCTGATTGGCTGGCTCAGCGATCGCACCCGCTCTCGCTGGGGACGACGCTACCCTTGGCTGGTGCTAGGGGCGCTACCCCTGGGCTTTTTCTCCTTTATGCTGTGGATTGTGCCCCCCCTAGAGTCGCAAACGAGTCTGTTTGTGTACTATGTGCTGATGGCCATGGGGGGGTATGCGGCCTTTTCAGTGATTATTTTGCCAATGGTTGCGATCGCAACCGAACTCACCCCCGACTACGACGAACGCACCACCATCATGTCCGTGCGCTCAGCCGCCAATATCATCGGTTCGGTGGTGGGGCTATTGCTGGCCCAGTTTATCTTCGCCGCCGTCGAAAATACCCGCCGCCAGTACATGCTGCTAGGGGGGGTGAGCGCCATCGTCATTGTCCTGGCCATTGCTATCTGTGTTATCGGCACCTATGGCCAATATCGCCAGGTCATGCGTCAGCAGCCGGAGCTCACCCCCCACCCCATGGGTCTACAGCTGCGACGAGTCTTTCAAAATCGAGCCTTTCGCTGGGTAATGGGACTATACCTGTGCTCCTGGGTAGGGGTGCAGGTGACAGCGGCGATGCTGCCCTACTTTGTCACTAGCTGGATGCAGCTGGGCGAGCAGCACTTTACCCAAATGGCCATTACGGTGCAGGGTAGCTCGGTGGCGCTGCTACCCCTGTGGCTGTGGATTACCAAACGCACTAGCAAACAGGTGGTTTACTTTGCCGGTGCCCCCCTGGCCCTTATCGGTGTCTTTACCTTGGGCCTGGTGCAGCCTCACCAGGTGGGGCTGATGTACGTCGTTGGCATAGTCATTGGGACGGGGCTATCCACGTTTTATCTGGTGCCCTTTGCCATGCTGCCCGATGTTATCGATGAAGATGAGCTGCGCACCGGCGAACGCCAGGAAGGCATGTTTATCAGCCTGATGGTGTTTTTACAAAAGGTGGGGGTGGCGATCGCCATCTTTGTATCCGGTGGGCTGCTCGACTGGGCCAATCGGGTCGGCCCCGACATGCGGCTGTTGGTGATCCGTCTCCTAGCCAGTGCCCTCCCCGGTCTGCTCATTTTAGGCGGCATCTACTGCGTCTATCGCTATCCCCTCACGCGGGTCGCCCACCACCGCATTCGTCTGCAGCTAGAACGAAATCGAAAATATCCCCAAAGCACACGTTAATACTCGTTTGAGTTCCCCCCTATGCAAACCACCGCCGACTATTACTGTGCCTACTGTGGCGAACCCAGCACCACCTTTATTGACATCAGCAGCGGACTTACCCAGCAGTATGTCGAAGACTGTCAGGTGTGCTGCCGACCCAACATTCTTGACATCACCATTGACGAAGACACCCTAGAGGTCGATATTCAAACCGATTGCGAAGATCGGTAATACCCTAGGATGTATCAGGTTCAAACCTACCTATGCCAAATTTAAGTGCTTGACTCGGGCATCCTGAACCCGACTCGAACCCGACTCGAACCCGAATTGATACCAATTCTTGTGTAGCTATTGGTAGCAGACATGGTGAAACAATTGAAAAATTTAGTGCGCGTTATCTCCAGTTCCCTGGTAGGGGCCTTACTATTGGCCAGCTGTGGCGGGGGCAATAGCTCTGGTGACAACCCTAATCGCCGCGGTCTTGAGGTCAAACTGTTGGTGGGCAGCGCTCTCCACGATTTTTGTGACCAGGCCGCCGAGCAGTTTAACCAAACCAATCCAAAACTAGCCAGCGGTGACGCCTTTTACATGAGCTGCGAGGCAGCGGGCAGTGGCGACGTAGTCGAGCGCGTCGTTACTCTGGCCCAGCAGCTCCAGCAGGGAACCCTGGCCGCTGAAGCACCGGAATTTCCCACCATTTTGTCAGTGGATGGCGAGATCTATCAAAATCAGCTGATCTACCGCATCGATCAGCTTTACCCTGGCCAAAACTATATTCCAGCCATTACCGATGCGCCGCTGCTGGCCAATAGCCCCATGGTATTTATGGTGCCCGCCGACCTGGCCCCAGGACTGCGCCAGGTGGACGATCTGTTTGCCCAGCTGGTCACGGCTGACACCCACCAAGATTTAGACGCCAGCAGTCCCGCCCAGCCGATTTACTACGTCCACACAGCCCCTACCCGGTCCAATTCTGGGCTGCAAACCCTAGTGTCACAGTTTGCCTCAGTATCGGGTAAGCGGCCAGAGGAACTCACCGTAGCCGATGTGCAGCAGCACCAGGCGGCGGTACAGCAAATCCAAAGTAAAATCACCCGCTATGGCAAATCCACCTCTTCCCTAGCCCAGGCCATGGTGGAAAATGGCCCGTTTTGGGCCTCCATCGGTTCGGTGTACGAATCCTCAGTGATTGCTGCCAATAGCGACCTGCCCCCCGGTGGTACCCGCTACGAGGCCGTCTATCCCAGGGCCACCTTTACCTCCAATATGCGCGGTATTGTCCCCAACGCCCCCTGGGTCAGTGACCCCGAACAAGAAGCCGCCGACCAAATTTTAGAGTACTTGCAATCCTCCCCCGCCCAGCAGATTGCTACCGATTTGGGCCTGCGTCCAGGAGCACCGGGTGTGGCCCTCAGCCCCAAATTTGACGCCAGCTTTGGGGTTAATCCCCAGGCCAGCTATGACTCCTACCGGCCGCCTGCCCCCGAGGTGGCCGAAGCCATGCTTGCCGCCTGGAGCGAGGTGGCGAAAAAGTCGTCGCTGGTGGTGGTCGTCGTCGACACCTCCGGCTCCATGGAGGGTAGTAAGCTACCGGCGGTGCAAAATACCCTGCAAACCTATGTGAATGCCCTCGGCCCTAAGGATCAGGTGGCCCTAATTGACTTTGACAGTGACATTCGGACACCGGTGCTGGTGGATGGTACCCCAGAGGGCAAAGCTAGAGGTCTACAGTTTATAGCCGGTTTGAGGGCCGACGGCGGCACCCGGCTCTATGATTCGGCCCTGGCGGCGCGCAACTGGCTCTCGGCCAATCTCAAGGCCGATGCGATCAATGCGGTGCTGATTCTCACGGATGGTGAAGATTCAGAATCAGGCATCGGTTTAGACCAGCTGGGTCAGGAGCTTTCTAAAAGTGGGTTTTCGTCCGATCAGCGGATTGCCTTTTTTACGGTGGGCTATGGCAACGAAGGGGAGTTTAACCCCCAGGCCCTAGAGCAGATCGCCCAGCTCAACGGGGGCTACTATCGTAAGGGGGATCCGGCTACCATCGCTCAGCTGATGGCCGATCTGCAGGTGGAGTTTTAGGAGAGGGCAATGAAGCTAGCCAATCCATTACAGTATCCGCTGGCGGTGCTGGTCGGCGGCATTTTTTGGGTGGGGGGAGTGCGGCTGGGGCGGCTGCCTAGCGTCGTGGCCATACCGGGGGCAGCGGCGATCGCAACCCTCGGCGCCGCTGTCCTCGCTGAGCGCAAACCCGATACCATCGAGTTCACCAACAAAGCCATCAACCGTGAATTTCAGCAGGTGCGGCAGCAGGCCGTGGAGTTGGGTACGCGGGCCGATGAGCTCAATGAAGAAGCCACCCGGCTACTCACCGCCAGCGACCAGATTGACCTACTCGGGGTGGTGCAATATGCCTGCGATCGCACCCAGGAACTCCCCCAAAAGATCGACCGGCTGGCCCGCCGCATGGAAGGTAGCGACGCCCTGCTTTCCGTTGACGACCTCAACCGCCAGCTCAAACAGGCCGAGACCAAAGTCCGCAACAGCAAAGGCGTTGCCCAGGAGCAGTGGGGCAAACTGGCCAACAGCCTCAAACGCAATATTGCCCTCGCCAAACAGGGCGAAGATGCTCGCCAGGCCCAGCTCGCCAATCTATCCACCCTAATTGCCGAGTCCGGCGGTGTCCTCCAGCAGCTACAAAACAAGCTGCGCACCGCCGACCTCACCAGCTCAGCCGCCGCCAATGAACTCCGAGACCTCAGCGACGAATTTAAAGGCTTCCAAGAAAACGTCGATGTCTTAATTGCCTAATGTCTCATCCATTCCCCCTCCCCATGCCCTCTACAACCAAACCCATCATCTCCGTTGCCATTATTGCCGCTGCCGCCGGTCTCACCTACGCCCCTCTCCCCGGCGTTAACCAATCGATTACGATTGTCAGCGGCAGCGAACTCCAAGAACCCCTTAAACTTTTAGAAACCCGTTTTGAACAACAGAATCCTTCAATTCAACTAACCCTAGAATTTCAAGGTTCCCAGGATATTGTCAACAACTATATCAACGACAATAACGACTTCGAGCCCACGGTGCTGATTCCCGCCAATGGTCAGCTACTCGATGAACTCAGCCAGCGTTGGCAGGCCCAGTATGGCGACGAGCCATTTTACGAACCGCCCCAGCCCATTGCCAAAACGATGCTGGTGGCGGTCTCTTGGCCAGAACGTGCCCAGGCACTTTTCCCCGATGGAGAGTTTCAATGGCAGCGGCTTGAAGATGCCATGACAGGCAGCAGCTGGGGCAACATTGGCGGAAATCCGGCCTGGGGTAGTTTTGACTTTGTCACCACCGATCCCACCCGGTCCAACAGCGGTCAGCTTACCCTAAGTTTGTGGTCCCAGTCTGAAGCCAACAGCAACAGTCTCAGCACCAGCGATTTTGGTAAAGATAGCGTCCAATCATTATTTGGTCTGGTAAAACGCTCGGTGTACCAGCCTCCCCGCTCCACCGACATTTTGCTGCAGGAGTTTATTACCCGTGGCCCCAACGATGCCGATATTGCCACCGTTTACGAGAGTATTGCACTCCATCGCTGGGAACAGTCCAGCGCCACCCAAGGCAAGCCGTATCAAATCCTGTACCTGAACCCAACGATCGAGACAGTCTCTACTGCCGCAATTGTGCGCCGCGATATCAGCGGTGGTGAGGCCAAAGCCGCCCGTGGGTTTGTCGATTTTTTGATGGCTCCAGAGCAGCAGGCTGTGTTCGTGCAGCACGGCTTCCGCCCGATGAATGCAAACGTTGACCTAACTTCAGTACCCAACAGCCCCTGGGGCAAAAATATTCCTGGAGCTATGGTAGCCCCAAGCGGACAAGTCAGTTCACCGCCGGAGCGCTCCGTGGTCGAAGAGGTGGTGCGCCAGTGGCAGCGGGCCAACTGATGCATCCTACCCAAAGCTAAAAGGTATGATTATGCTCATGGTCAATGCATTGATCATCTTTCCACTCACGGAGGCTTGTTTCACATTGCTCCCGGTCATATTTGAAGGGCACAACAGTAGGATGAATCTCTTCTTCCGGTTCATCTAAGCTGACCGCCGACCGTTGCTGAGATATCGCCAGCTTTCGTTGAGCATAGAACAGGCCAAAAATAACGGCACAGCCAAAAATCATGGTAAAAATAACCATAATGATTGGGAGAACCTTAAACTCCTTTTCAGCTAGCAAACGCTGCCGTGAGCGGCGTTCTTTACCAGCAAGAAGCACAATGTAAAACCCTTTGCCAGGGAAAGGAATTGACCAGCGTATACGAACAGCCTGAGATGTTTTGGGTAGAGATAGGGCAGCTTTATGAAGCGCTTCAATCTGACTATCACTAAATGTATACCGCTCCTCTGACGATAACTGTTCTAGAAGATTTTTTACAAGAAAATGTTGCTGACTCATGAAATATTTTTCAATATGCTTAACAAGTTATTTTGATGTAGATTGCATAGCCTGAAAAATAGAGCACCAGAGCCATTCAGCCGCTCAGTCGATAAAAATGACTAAAAGCGCAGGGCGTAATCCAAAACAAATACTTTAAAGTTTATTACCCTATATCCCAATGAAAAGTGTACAGTTTTTTTAGGACATTTCCCTGAGAGAAAACCCCTAATATCACGTTAACCTTCGGGGAAGGTTACAAGCGAAAGATGGTACTTTATCTTATTGCGAGTCCCTAAATTGGTTGGCCGTTAGAGAGCATTAGCGGTACTTACACTTATCTGACAATAGTCAAAAACCTCACATAGCCATAGGCATCATCAACCACATTGCCTGCACCACTTGCGTTCAGAATATTTCCTAAATCCACTACCACAGCTCCGTTTGTGTTTACATTGGCTGTATTTGGATCGCCATCACAATCAATACCGCTAAAGCGACTATCGCTGGCAGGATCTACCCCCGGTGGGAAATAGATTACGGCATCACCATCATTAGCTCCAGTGTAAAAAGCCGTAGACCCATTGCGAAAAATTTCCACTCCCAGGTCTGCGCTGGAAATACTACCCGCTGCCACTGGAGTTTCTCCATTAAACCCATTGGATAAGAAACGGGTAAATGTGGGCACATAGTCGCAGAAGTGTACATTATCTGCGGTAGTATCCCCTGATGAGAGAAAGTAAATGGTGTATTCAATGATGTCATTAGGGAGAACACTACCACCGTCGATACCGCCTACTAGGTAAGTAGCTGGATCTGGCCATTGAGTCGTATCCTGTGGCGGATCGGTAGGTTCAACAGGAGCACCAATTGTAATAGTATTGTCGTCATACGGATCGTTAGGATCATCTATATAGATAGAGAGATCGTCCCTATTGGTCGTCGTACTGTTGTTAAGCGCAGTGAGCCGCTTAACTAGCAAAACATTGGGACTTGTTGCCACAGGCACCGTCACCGTCAGCGGGGTCGGGTCGGGTCTCGCTCCGGTGGGTGGGTAGTCAGACAAAAGACGCGGTCCACCAAAACCAATGGGAATATTCTCTAGCTCTGCCTGGTTAAACAACTCACCCGCCGGGGTATTGGATGGAATTAACACCTGA
>JBCDJC010000139.1:0-13296 GCA_038748225.1 Cyanobacteria bacterium P01_H01_bin.26
CGTCAAGAATAGTCCCACATTGCCATCAGCCTGGTGCAGCTGTTGCTGAGCCCAATCGATCACAGCAGGACTATCGGCATAGAAAGTTGCCAGATAGGGGGCAACCAGTCGCTGTAGTGATTGAGGATAGTCTAGGGGAGCAGTAATCGCCCAGTCGGGAGATAGATAGTCAAAGGGGTTAGTTCGCAGGGTTTCTACATCGCACTGGGTAGCGATAGTTAATGTGGTGACATCGGTATCAGAAAACCACACCTGGTGACAGACATTACCCTCCAAGTCTAACCAGTCAATGGTTTTTCGGGGGGTGGGGGCAATCTCGCAAGTGAAATAGTGTAGCCGCTGACTACCGTCTACCCGAGGCTGCAGCCTGATAGTGTGGGTCCCTAGCCGAACGGGCTCAGCATACTGATATCGGGTGTTGTGGATAATGCGGTAGCGAACCATAGGGGAGAATTTTGAGTTTGAGATTTGATCTTAGACCGACACTGCTAACCCAAAGAAATTTTCGGTAATGGCGCTGCCCACTTGGTTGAGGTCCTTCTGGAGCTGGTCTAAAAATTCGTGGAGACCGATTTGAAAAATCTCTTCTAGGGTGATGTAGTCGAGGTGCGATCGCAGCTTACCCAGCCGCCGCTCGCTGCTCAGCTGCCAGCTGCCCCCCGGCGTCCCCGAGATAATATTCAGCGACTGCTCCGCCTGTAAAATAGAGCAGCGAATGGAGCGGGGAAATTCCGGATGGAGCACCAAAAAATCCACCACGCCGCTGGGGTGGATCGTATGCTGACATTTGCAGTACATCTCATAGGCGCTGGCGGAGCGCAGCAGCGCAATCCACTGCAGGTTGTCCAAAGGACTACCCACCGCCGCCACCGACGGCAGCAAAATAAAGTACTTAACATCTAGGATCCGGGCGGTTTTATCGGCCCGTTCCAAAAACCGCCCCAACCGACCAAAGTGCCAGCCCTCATTGTGGGACATGGTGGCCTCCATCACCCCGGCAAAGGTGTGGCTGGCCATTTTTACATGGGGATAAAATGCATAGAGATTGCTGAGGTCTTCAGACTGGGCGGCTTCTTCTACCTGTAGATAAAAAGTGTTAATTTGCTCCCACATCTCCGACGAAATAATCTCCCTTACCGAGCGGGCGTTCTCCCTGGCTGATTTGACACAGGAGCGGATGGAGCTGGGGTATTTAGCATCAAAGGTGAGAAAATGCAGCACATTTTCCGCCGTGGCTTCCCCGTAGCGCTCTTTGAAAATAGCCTGATCCCCCGTTGTTACCACCAGCGGTTCCCACTGTTGCATATTGCCCGTGGGGGTATCGAGCAGCAGATGTAAATTGACATCGACAAAACGCGACACATTTTCCGCCCGCTCTACGTAGCGGTTAATCCAGTAAATTGAGTCGGCGACGCGGCTTAGCATGGATTGAGTTCTCTAAAATGGTTGGGGGATAGGGATTTCCAAGAATTAATGCTGGAGACATTGCAGACAAGGATTGCAGGCAACGTCTCTCCGGCCAAACTAGCGGGCCGCCACCACCCAGGTATCCTTACTGCCTCCCCCCTGGGATGAGTTGACCACAAGGGAGCCTTTTTTGAGCGCTACGCGAGTCAGACCGCCGGGATTTACATAGATATTTTCACCGTTCAAAATAAACGGGCGCAGGTCCACATGGCAACCCTGGAACTCGCTATCGATCAGCGCTGGTACCCGCGAGAGACAGAGGGTGGGTTGGGCAATATAGCCCCGAGGGTTGGCCCTAATCTGGTCGGCAAAAGCATCGCGCTCTGGCTCGGTGGCGTGGGGGCCCACCAGCATGCCATAGCCACCGGAGGCGTTGGTGGCCTTGACCACCAGCTCGCTGAGGTGGTCGAGCACATAGCCCTGCTGCTGAGAGTTTTCGCAGAGATAGGTGGGTACGTTGGGGATAATCTGATCTTCATCCAGGTAGTAGCGCACCATGTCAGGGACATAGCTGTAGATCATTTTGTCATCGGCAACGCCGGTACCGGGGGCGTTTGCGATCGCAACTCTCCCCTGGCGATACACCTCCATCAGTCCTGGCACACCCAAAAGAGAATCTTTCCGAAAGGTGAGCGGATCGAGATATTCATCATCAATGCGGCGATAGATCACATCCACCCGCTGTAGTCCCTTGGTGGTTTTCATCTGTAAGTAGCCGTCGGCCACCACCAGGTCCCGCCCTTCCACCAGCTCAATTCCCATTTGCTGGGCCAAAAACGAATGCTCAAAATAGGCAGAGTTGTAAATACCGGGGGACAGCAGCACCACCCTCGGGTCCGGAACACTATCAGGAGCCAGATATAACAAAGAGGCCAGCAGCTGGCTGGGGTAGGCATCCACCGGATTGATATTGAGGGCCTCAAACAGAGCCGGAAAGGCCCCCTTCATCACCCGGCGATTTTCCAATACATAGGATACCCCCGACGGACAGCGCAGGTTATCCTCAAGCACGTACCAGCGACCGCTGCGATCGCGCACCAAATCGGTCCCCGTAATGTGACACCAGACCCCCTTTGGCGGCTTTAGACCCACACAGGGAGGCAAAAAACCCGGGGCTGACTCAATCACCTCTCGGGAAATAACGCCATCCTCAATAATCTTTTGATCGTTATAAATATCGTCCAAAAAACAATTTAGCGCCTCAATACGCTGCTTGAGTCCCCGCTCTAGCCACTGCCACTCCTGGCTAGGAACCACCCGCGGCACCATATCAAACGGAAAGATGCGCTCCGTTCCCTGATTGTCGCTATAGACGTTAAACGTCACACCCAGCCTAAACAACATGTTTTGAGCCATCTGCTGACGCAGCATCAGCTCCTCAATAGAAATGTTGCTAATGCGTTTGACCAACAGTTCAGCTTCCGGTCGAGGCACCCCTCGACTGGTAAACAGCTCATCATAAAAATCGCCCGGATCGTAGGTGTCAAACACAGATAGCTTGCTGAAGGTGTCTACCCCATTGATTAACGGCTATCGGGACCAAAAAATGTAATATTTTATACGCAGCACCGAAAAATTAACGAGAAATTAAGCGATCAGCAACTAGCCAAAATCGCCCGTACCCTCCCAGGGGCATACATTCCCATCTCCCCTGAACAAGCTGAGCCAGGAAGTCCCCACCCACGCCCCCAGCCACTGTCAGCCAAGGAGCTCTCAAGACATAAATACAGCTCCTACACAAGGTGGGGATGTTATTTGATTGCACATTCTAGAGCAGCAAGCCGAAGACCCCTCCGCCTACGGCACCTCCCCTTGGCAAGGGGAGGATTTTGCCTAACCCCCACCGTAACCCCCACCCACCCGAATTGCGGGAATAAAAGACAACCTCCTTGCGGGGAAACCCCAGTATGCCTAGTTAGGACAACTTAGTTATTTCCGAAAGGGGCCTCAACGCCCCCACGAACAGGAGGGGAAACCCCATATGCCTGGATGAGATAGCTTGAGTACTTCCGAAGAGGAGGAAAGCCCTGAGCAACCCACATCGCAACCACCCCATACTTACCAATAGGCAGAGAATCCCACCGAACGCCCATACAAAAAGTAAACCCAATCAAATTCCCAATCCTAACCCAGGGCATGCCCACAGTTAGAACAAAAACGATCCTCCGGAGCAACCTTGCTACCACACTGACTGCAAAACTGTCGCCCAGCCGCAGGCTTCGGTGCCGGAGAATCCATCTTCAGCTCCATATTACCCATCCGCATTTCCATCGGATTCATAGACATTTGCATCCCCCCCATCGGCGGCATCGGCGGCATCCCGGCCATCGGCGGCATCGACGGAATTGTTGCAGTTTGCTGCATCGCAAGAGGCTGTGCCCCCACATCAGCAGGCATCGTCCCCATCGTGCTGACACTGCTACCCTGCACGTACAAACAGATCTCTCCCTGGGCCGTAAACAGCTTAAACACCGCCCCAGTCGCGCTTTGATAGGCGGCCGGTGGCGCGGTCCAAGCGCCAGTGGTCATGCTGTTGCTAGCTTGCTGCTGCTGCCCCGGCTGTCCCATCGCTGTTGTCACAATGGTTTGACTACCCTGATTGTCAAGATAGACGTGGTGACCGGGGGCAATTTCGCATAGGTATGCCATGGTGGGAAATGGGTAGCATTAAGTCTTTAAATGATGACGGCTAGTTTGCCAATAGATCGCCTAGCCGGTAAAACATCAGCAATTCTTAATCCTCTGGTTTAGCCGGGGTCGCCGCATTGACCAGGGGCTGGAGCTGCCAGGTGTGGTCTTCGGCTAACCGCAACACCGATTGGTGATAGGTCTCCAGGGACTGACGATGGCCGACGCTGACATAGGCGGTTGGGGTGGCGGCCAGCTGTTGGTAAAGCTGTTTTTCGTTATCGCGGTCAAGGGCACTGGTGGCCTCATCCAAAATTGTGTAGGCGGGCTGGTGCAGCAGCACCCGAGCAAAGCTAAGCCGCTGCTGTTCCCCCAGGGACAGCACATCGCTCCATTCTTCCTCCGCGTCCAGACCGCCAAAGCGATCGTCTAAATCGGGGAGATTCACCTGTTTGAGGGCAGCTTTTAGCTGGGTGTCGTCCAGTTCAATGTCGGGATAGGGATAGAGCAGCTGCTGGCGTAGGCTGCCTAAAACCATATAGGGTTTTTGGGGTAAAAACAGCAGCTGCCCTAGCTCAGGGCGCTGAATTAGGCCATTGCCAGAGGTCCATAACCCTGCGATCGCACGCATCAGCGAGCTTTTACCACAGCCGCTAGGCCCGACCACCAGCAGCGAGCTGTGGGAGCCTAGCTCCAGGGAAAGGTTTTCGATCAGGGTGCGCTGGTAGTTAGGTGTCTGTAGCGTCAGGTGCTGGAGCGCCAGGGCTGGGGCGATTTCACAACCGATGATCGGGGTGGGGGACTCCTCCGACTCCGGGGCGGCGGCGGCTAGCGCTGGGGCCAACGCCTCACCACCGTGGCCGAGGGTCGCAGCAAAATCATAGAGCCGATCGATCCCGGCTCCAAAGGCGCTCAGGGACTGAAAGCGAGCCACGATCAGATTTAGGGAAAAGAAAACCCGAATAAACGCCCCCTGGGCTTCGCTGACTTTACCCACCTCGGTGTCACCGCTAAAGATACCGGGGGCCACCACCAGAGCTGGCAGGATAAAGGGAATAAACTCGTAGGCGTTGGTGATGCCGTTCAGACCCAGCTCCCAGCCCAGCAGCCGTTTATAGTTATCAAAGGCGGCCATAAAGCGGTTGGTCACCTGGGTGGATTCCTGGGCTTCTCCCTGGTAAAAGGCAATGGCTTCAGCATTTTCGCGCACGCGCACCAGGCTAAAGCGAAAATTGGCTTCCCGTTTGAGCTGCTCAAAGTTTAGCCGCACCAGGGGCTGGCCAAACACACCGACGGTGACCAGGGTGCCGATGATGGCATAGCCCAATAGAAAAATCACCAGCTCCCGAGAAATGCCCAGCAGGACACCGCTAAAGGCAATGATCTCCAGCACCGAGTCGGCCAGCACCAGGGCCAGGGTAAGGGATTCCTGGGTAAAATTTTTGACATCTTCCGCGATCCGCTGGTCGGGGTTATCGATGTCGGGGGTGAACTGGCTGATGGTGTAGAAGTTGCGATCGCAAAAATAGCGTTCGATAAAATCAGTTGTCAACCAGCGCCGCCAGGCCAGACCCAGCCGATCCCGCAAATAGGTATAGCCCGCCAGCAGCGGCGCATAAACCACCAGAACTCCCAAAAAAATCACCACGGTTTGCCAAAAGCGGGACTCGCTTTTAGCAGAGAGGGCCGAAATCAGCTCGCCACGCTGGTTGTTAAGGACAACGCTGAGACCGGTATAGGCAAAAAGAAGCACCACAATCAGTAGCAGCAGCCCCCGAGCCTTCCATTTTTCGTCGCTGAACCAGTAGGTTTTGGCGATGGTCCAGAAACGTCGGAAGATTTGCAGGTTAAAGCGTTGCATTGATGACGGGTGATGGGTGAGGCGATTTAGGAATTTGCGTGGGCAAATTCCTAAAAGGGTTGTCCAGGCTATTACCCTTAGAGTCTTAACACTTAATCAATTATTTTTGGGGACGAGTTTAGCGCAGGCACCCGGTTGATGCCTGCTTATACCCAGAGGGAAGTGCGTGGAAATAAAATGAAGCTCCGGTTCTCCCCCTTACCTTACGCTTTAGCGCATGCCCAAAGGGCTTTAGGGGGAGTTAGAGGGGGTGAGGCAGCCGCAAACGCTAGTTTTACTCGTATGTACACCGTAGGGCCACAGGGGAGATGTCGTAGGCAGAGGGGTCCCTGTCAATGCGGATTATTTGTTTACAGCGCCCTTACCCCATCCGCTCAATTAAGCAATCCCCCACCCGCAGGGCATTGGCAATCACCGTTAGGGCTGGGCTGACGCTGGCGTTGGAGGGAAAGAAACTGCTGTCTACCACGTAGAGATTATCAATATCGTGGGTGCGACAGGTGGGGTCTAACACTGAAGTGGCCGGATCGTCGCCAAACCGACAGGTACCACACTGGTTGGCCATCACCTGGAGGGGTACCTCACCCCGAGGATGTCGGGAACCCCGT
Source organism: Cyanobacteria bacterium P01_H01_bin.26 (assembly GCA_038748225.1). Lineage (GTDB taxonomy): Bacteria > Cyanobacteriota > Cyanobacteriia > Phormidesmidales > Phormidesmidaceae > Leptothoe. Next base: position 6,565 of record JBCDJC010000139.1, read on the forward strand.
TGAAAACCGCCCAGATCCTTTTCAATCACCTTGAGCATATCGATCCAGCGACAGACCAGCCGGTCGTGGGCTTCTAAGTTGTTGGGGCTGTAGTCGATATAGAGCTTATTATTTTCCACACGCACCCGATTGTTGGGATCGGGTAAATCCTCGGTTTGTGCCCACCAGCCGATGGAGCGGGTAGCCAGCTGCTTTAGACCAAAACCGGGCACGTATTTGGCAAGAATAGATAGCAACGGCGGGGCCTCGGCAAAGATCACATCGGTGAGCAGCCCGCCTGTGTTGTAAATGTGGCCCATGGGGTAGGGAAAGTCCTTATCCCCCCAGTAGAAGTCGTTGATGTAGACGGTTTTGAGAAAGCTGCCCGTGTTGGCCTTGGTTTTGAGCTGGACCACCGCTGTGATCAGGCTTTTCATCAGGTTGCGGCCGACAAGATCGGAGCTATTGGCCAGTCCTTTGGGATGTTTTTCGTTGGCGGACTGGAGCAGCAGGGCGGCTGAATTGACCGCGCCGCAGGCGAGCGCAACTATGTCGGCAAAAAATAGGTAGGTTTGGTCACCAATTTGCACTTCAACAGCTTTGACCGTCTGCCCGGCGGGATCGGTGTGCAGGGCGACCACCTTGGCACCGGTTTTAAGGGAAACGTTGGGGTGTTTTAGGGCGGGGGCAATGCCGCTGACTTCGGCATCGTTGGTGGGGTCGTCCTCCTGGCGGGTCAGGCCCAGGGGCAGTCGAGCCGGGTGGAGGGTTTTGGTTGCGATCGCGTCGCAAATTTCCTCAATTTCCCCCTCCTGTGCGATCGCTTCAAAGGGATAGCTCTGGCTGTGGGCAGGCTCCGTCGGATCGCCACCGGACTCACCGTGAACCTTGTACAGCTGTTCCGCCTCAGTGTAGTAAGGCTCAAAATCAGCATACTTTAAACACCATTCGGGAGAGATCCCGGTCTGGTGTTCTACTTTTTCAAAGTCCCGCTCCCGCAGCCTGATCAGGGCCGCTCCATAAATTTTAGTATTACCACCAACGGCATAGTTCATCTGGGGTGAAAAGGGTTCCCCAGCCGTGTCATACCACTGTTCCGGGGCATGGTAGCGTTCGCGCTTAAACACATCCACGTCGCTGCGATTTTGTTCTTCTAGGGGCATAAAATCTCCCCGCTCCAAGATCAAAATCTTTTTACCCGTAGGAGCCAGCCTGTGGGCCAGCGTCCCACCTCCTGCCCCGGTTCCAACAATGATTATGTCGTACTGTCCGTCGTCAATAATCACAATGCGTCCTCACTGCCAGATATAAATCAGCAAAAATAAAACAATCCAGATGACATCCACAAAGTGCCAAAACAACGATGTGGCCGCCACCCCAAATTCACCACCGTCATAGTTACCAGGAAGAAAAGAGCGCCCCAGCATGATCAGCTGTAGCAGCACCCCCGTCAGCACATGCAGACCGTGAAATCCGGTCAGCAAATAAAAGGTGCCACCAAATAACCCATCGGTGATGCCAAATTCCAGACCGCTCCACTCCACAGCCTGTCCATACAAAAAATAGCTGCCCATGGCCATGGTCAACAGCCAAAAAATCCGAAAGCCCCAAAGATTGTTGGCATGGAGGTAGCGCTCGGCAAAATAAATCACAAAGCTGCTAGATACCAATACCACCGTATTAATGGCGGGCTCCCTAACATCTAAGCCTTCAACACCCAGGGGCAGCCAGTCGGTGGCCGCTGTTTTATAAACAATGTAGCCAATAAAAAAACTGAGAAAGATGACACTTTCCGACAGCAGGAAAACAATAAAGCCAAACATGCGATTGTCGGGTTCATCATGCCCGGACGCATGCAAGACAGCCTCGTCAGTCAGCGATGAATCAAGGTTAGTGGTGCTCATGGGCTACCTCTAGGTCGTCAGCATTGGAAACTAGCGGGTCAGACTTACCGTAGCCGTAGGGATTGGCCACTACCACCGGCAACACTTCAAAATTCTCATGGGACGGTGGAGACGAAACCAGCCACTCAATGCCAATGGCTCGCCAGGGATTGTTGGGGGCTTTTTCCCCCTGTATCCAGGAACCCACCATATTCAAAATAAACGGCAGCGTCGATATACCCAACAGAAAAGCCCCCAGGCTAGCAATTACATTCCAAAAGGCAAACTCAGGATCGTATGACGCTACCCGGCGGGGCATGCCTTCTAACCCCAGGGGATGCATCGGAAAGAAATTGAGATTAGCTCCAATAAAGGTCAGCACAAAGTGAAGCTTTCCCAAACCCTCGTTATACATACGGCCCGTCATTTTAGGAAACCAGTGGTATAGGGCGGCATAAACCCCCATCACCGTGGCCCCGTAGATCACATAGTGGAAGTGACCCACCACAAAGTAGGTGTTGTTCACATGGATATCCACCGGCACCGCCGCCAGCATAATGCCAGTAATACCGGCAAACACAAACATAATCAGCCCACCCAGGGCAAACAGCATGGCACTGGTAAGCCGCAGCTTGCCCCCCCAAATCGTGGCTACCCAGGCAAATACCTTGATCCCAGTCGGCACCGCGATCAGCATGGTGGAGAACATAAACAGCATCCGCATCCAGCCCGGAGTGCCGCTGGCAAACATGTGGTGAACCCAGACCACAGCACTAAGACCAACAATAATTAGCGAGGAAATGGCAACAACCTTATAGCCAAACAGCGGCTTACGGGCATAGACCGGGAAAAGCTCCGAAAAAATGCCAAAAATCGGCAAAATAATTACATAAACCGCCGGGTGGGAGTAAAACCAGAAAAAATGCTGGAACAAAATTGGATCACCGCCCTTGAGGGGATCAAAAAAGCTGGTGCCCAAACTCAGGTCAAATAGCAGCATCACGGCCCCAGCGGTCAGGGCTGGCAAACCAAACAGCTGAATAATCTGGGCACTCATCACCGCCCAGACAAATATCGGCATCTTGAAAAATGTCATGCCGGGCGCGCGCATCCGCACAATAGTCGTAACAATGTTGACCGCCCCCATGATTGACGATACCCCCGACAGAGCCACCGCCAACAGCCAGAGAAACTGACCGTTGATCAACGCCCCAGAGGGATTTTGTAAACTTACAGGAGGATAGGCCCACCAGCCAGCCTGGGAGGGACCACCGGGAGCCAAAAAGCTGCCCATCAGCACCACGCCAAAGATCGGCACCATCCAAAAGGCCACCGCATTGAGCCGGGGAAAGGCCATATCCCGTGCCCCAATCATCAGGGGCACCAGATAGTTGGCTAACCCTGACAGCACAGGAAATGTCCACAAAAACAGCATGACGGTGCCGTGGAGCGTAAACATAGCGTTATACACCGTGCGATCCACCAGATCCGCCTCTGGTGTAATCAGCTCTCCCCGGATCACCATGGCAAAAATGCCACCTACCAGAAAAAAGAAAAACGCCGTGACAATATATTGAATACCAATGACCTTGTGGTCGGTGCTAAAGCTAAAAAACCGTCGCCAGCTTTCCGGCTCGCCGAGATTGTTACTAGTTTCGTCTACTAAAACATTTGTCATAGAACCTACTCCCTTGTAAGGGGTGAACCGGAATAGTTAACTAGGGGAGGGGTGGCAGGGGGCACGGTCACCCAACCGGCACTGCCGCCTTTTTCAGAGGCTCGACGATAGTCTTCAAAGGCCTCATTGTAGGCAACAACGGGGGGCTTTTTCGCCGCCGATGCTAACCACTCGCGGTAGGCATCAGATGATTCAACAACAACATCCGTCTGCATAGCAGCGAAGTAGGTACCGCTGTACTGAGAATCCCGCAATCGATATTTGCCCTCGCGGATGGGGGTAAATTCAAACGTAATTTCCTCGTTGGGAATGACGTCCTGCTTGATCCGAAAGGCAGGGATAAAAAAGCCATGGATCACATCTTCAGATTTGAGTAACAGCGTCGCTCGCTGATTGCTCGGCAAATGAAGCTCCGTACTGCTCACGTTTTGACCAGGATAGCGAAATTCCCAGGTCCACTGCCGTGCCAACACCTCAATGGGCTCATCCCCGTCGCCATCGGCAGAATCTGGCATCACCGGAGCAGCCTCCGCCGTCGCCATCCCCATGTGGACATGCTCCATCGGCCCCAATATTGACATCTCGTCATAGATTTGAAAACTGTAGACCGAAATCCAGAGCACCAGCGCTAACGGAATTGCGGTCCAGACAATCTCCAGGGTGACATTTCCTTCAATGTGGGGACCGTCGCTCGAGTCGTACCTACCCGCCCGCTGAAACAGCACCGCATAGGCCACCGCCACAAACACCCCCAGAAAAATAAAGGTACCAACGGTCACCAAAAAGCTAAACAATCGATCAACCAATACCGATTCTGCCGATGCTTGGGGGGGCATCCAGCTATAGGCACTTTGCCCTACCCAGAGACTGATCGCCGCCAGGGCAATGGCCACCGCCGCCAAAATCAAAACCGTGCGAATTTTCATTGAGCCGTTTTTGACAGATTACTTCAACACTACATTCGGATCCTGGCCCATCTCCAGCAGGCGATCCGCACTAATATGCACACCGAACTCAGCCGCCAGCTGCGCCCCCAGGGTGCCATGCACAAACATGAGTGCAAAAATTCCTAGCCCAGCAAACACATAGGCCCACTGCACTTGACGAGCCTTATCACGGTTCCAGACAAAGCGCTGAAACCCTCGCCAAACCGTCATGCCTACGATTAGCAGTAGGAGCACAACACCACCGACACCGTGCCAAAGCATCGTTTCCATGGCCCCCAGGCCCCAGATACTTTCTACGTCGGTGGGGGGCTGAGCCAGCATAATCTCATAGAAGCCCGCCGCCACCGTAAAAAAGGTAATAATGGCCGCCGCCAGCATGTTGTACCAGCCCACATCAAAAAAGTTGGAGCGCGTTGCTGGAATCGCCAGCAGTTTAAAGACGGGCTTTTCTAATGGAAACAGCACGCCGACAATATCAAAGGCAATGGCCACAATAAACAGGCCCAGGGTCAGGTGCACCAGGTTTGGATGAATGGGAATCTGATAAGGCAGCCCATTGGTCCCCAGCTGTAGCTGGTCAATCAGACTTGAATTCACTAAAACACTCCCTCTCTAGCGGCTTCGACTACTGGCACCGTATGTAATCCATAGATCCAGACGAGCAAATCCCCCAGGTAGACCTGGAAAAACACCAGTCCCACCAGGACAACACCCACACCTAAAAATGGCGCAGGCAGTGTTTTTGGATCGCGGGAGCGAAGAATATAGCGCCACGCTGTGACAGCAGCTATGATCCCGGAGAGAGACCAGCCAATCAGAGTATGTAAATTGAGGGCTGACTCCGCGGCAGTATAAGGCTCAGCCAACCCAGCTTCAACCTGACCAAAAATGACGGCTATAAAGATAGAAACCGTAGCAAAACACAGATTCCACCAGCTCACCTCATAAAGACGAGCGTTACGGGTAAAGTAGCCAATCGCATCACACACAAAAGCGAACAACACCATAGCGATGACAAAATGCACCACAATCGGATGGATTGTATCGGGATAGGGCAAGTTGTGATCGTTTAGTGGGGGTAAATACTCGAACATACTCTAACTACTTACAACAAATCACACCAGTGTAAAGAGGAGAAATTGGCTTGAACCCTCAGCATTAGAGCAACAAAAACGATCATATTCAATGTGATTAACACCACAATCGTGTGAATTTGCTCTTCTTCTACATTATCTAGGTTCATCGTGATCTCCCTATTGCATACGATGGCTCCTGGCTAACGTGTTTTCTTAAAAAATATGACACCTAAAGACCGCTCATTTATATGGCTACATCAGCCACAGCACTGACCAAAATCTAGGGGCGACTACCTCTAAATATTAGCGATAAATCCCACTATATGGTGGATTATCAGTAAGTCTTAAGAGTCAGATTTAAGCCTTCAAAACCCGCTATATTCTTAGCAGAAACAGGGACTGTATATTAGGCCACATTCATGGATGCTCAAGCAGTTCATCCTGCACTCTTTTTCGTCTAGCTATCAAAATATTGCTCTTTTATAGAGATTATTAAATGCTCCTTAGTGACGTTATATATGGCTATTAAGGATTAACATTTATGACTCTACGAGTAATGATAGACAAGTCTGCACTAAGAAAGAGCATCTCAGCGTATATCTACAATAGATCCTCCTATTCAGCGAAATACTCTTCGATATTTATCGTTCTAAACAGATTTAATCATCTGAGCCATGGGAGCCCGATAGTTTTTTCAAGCTCGAACTCAGCCCAAGAACTCTCCACACCAGGGAGTTGATCAATCATAAGGATTTAAGGTTTGCATGCCTAACTATTTTCTTGTGCTTTAGAGTGAAGGCCAGACAGCTGTTTGAGCGTTTGACCATCCCGTACCTTTTTGCCAATGACTTACCCGTCTAAAAATGGGTTGACACCGGCTCAGCAAAAGAGAGCCGCCGCTGTTTTAGGGGCGGCCTTTTGCCAAGATCCGTTTATGACATATGTGTTTCCCAATGCCAGAACCCGGATTCACAATACTGCCAAGCTCTTGTTGCCGATTGTGCGCTGTGGCCTTCGCTATGGAGGTGTTGAAGTTACACCCCAGGGGGATGGCGCACTGGTATGGATTCCAGGAGACCAGCTGCCGCTGAGCCTGTGGCAGCTAGTCCGCAGCGGCATGATCTGGACCCCGATGGTCTCCGGTTTAGAGACCTTTAGACGTATTCAAA
>JBCDJC010000140.1:0-13146 GCA_038748225.1 Cyanobacteria bacterium P01_H01_bin.26
AATCTTTGTCCAATCTATAGCCTGGGCCAAGCCCTCATGCCCTGGTGCATTGGTCTGCACCCGCCGCACCGCCACCGTCACAATTTGGCTACCGCTTGCCGCCAGGCTGGCCCGCATCGTTTCAAAGTCATCAAATTTCCCCGAGCCCGTCATCAGGCGAGACGAAAAGGAACGTCCGGCAATGACAAGACTATCTTCAGCGGTGGCAACAGGCGGAGCAGAGAGAGTTTGCATGGGAGTAGAAAAAGATAGAGCTGCTGTAGGTTGGACTGAGCCCGCGAAGCCCGACGCCGAAAGGGTCTGCCCCTCATCCGACACCACAGGCGACACAAACCGATCCCAGTGAAATGCCGCCAGCAGCGGGTCGCCTTTACCCTGAATACAATCAGCAATCAGACTTGCCGTTATGGGCGTCAGCATGATCCCGTTGCGATGGTGTCCGGTCGCCAGGGTCAGATTGTCGCACTGGCTGGGTCCCAAAATCGGTGCTTCGTCAGGTGTAGCCGGGCGATATCCCCACCAGCATTCCTGCAGGGGGAACTCCCCTAGGGGAGGATACAGCCGCACCGCCTGATTAAGCAGCTGGGCAATCCCCGCCGCCGTGTTGTGGGGCGCAAACCCCACGTCTTCACTGGTGGCTCCTAAAATAATTCGCCCGTCCTTGCGAGGCACAATGTAAATGTCCTCTCCAAATAGGACGCGCTTTAGATCATGGGGAGAGTTAGGCGGTGTTAGCAAAGCCGCCATCTGTCCCTTGAGGGGTTTGACCGGCACCGGCAACAGTTCGCTGGACCAGGCCCCGGTCGCCAGCACGTAGTGCCCTGCCCGCTGCTGGCCGTGGGAGGTGAGCACACCGGTCACCTGGCTGTCCTGTTGTAAAAATGCTTCGGCGCTGACGCCCTCTTGGGTATCCACACCCAGCTCCTGGGCCGCCATCCGCAGCGCCTTGAGCAGGGCACGGCTGTCCGCCTGCCCCTCCTCGGGATACCAGTAACCACCGACCACATCAGGACTCAGGTTCGGCTGATAGCTGTGAATAGCAGACGGGGATAGCAGATTGGAATGGGGCGAGGCCAGCGACAGCAGCGGTGTCAGAATCCCGCTGGGCCAGTAGCCGGTATCTTGCCCGGTCAGCTCTTCTAGCTTGCGGCTCCACTCGGGGTACAGGGCCAGACTGCGACGGCTCAGGTCCAATAGTGGTCCGCTCAAACCCTCGGCCTGGGGCGCTAGCATACCTGCGGCGGCATGGCCTGCGGCGGCCTGAAAGTCTCGGCTGAGGACGGTGACGGTGGCACCCCGCTGGCGTAGCTCGGTTGCGATCGCAAGCCCAATAATACCGCCGCCCGCTACCAATACATCTGCCTGAGCCATATGTTTGTATCAACCATCTATGCCATCAAAACGGTCTCAGCCCGAGCCCCAGATACCGCCGCCCGCCTACCAAAGTGCCCGAATAGGGGCGTCGGTCTGGTTTTGGTTCTGGTTTTGGGTCTGATTGGTGGGTGTATCGGTCGTATTTGCTGTCCTGTCCTCAACGGTGGGAGGGGCCTCCACCACCTCGGGGGTGTCCGTTCCTTCAGGGACGCCAAAGTTTTGGGCAGCCTGTGCTCCAGGTCGCTGGGTCTGCCGCTGGGGCAGTTCGCCAGCCCTTTCCAAAGGTGTCCGGCTGACAACAAACGAATCCTGATTGGCACCGGTGCGGTCAGCGTCCGTATCGTTTAGGGCCACCCTGTCATCACCAGCGTTATTGCCTTGGGACGCCGTACCGCCTCCATCCACCCAGGAGATCACCCGGTCAGAGGCCGTGGTGCCGTAAATTGCCATTAGTGAAATGGCAGCCAGAATGCTACCCAAAATATACTTAGTCATCCGACTAATCCCATCCTCATCTACCACCAGCTCCTATCATCGCCCAGTTCCTGAAAAATTGGGACTGCGATCTAGGGAAATGGAGATATTTTAAGTCTAAATTTTGGGGGGCCAGGGGGTTACCCTGACGCTCTACCACACCGCCTTTTCCCCCTGGCCCCAAAACCGATCGTATTTGGTCACCGTGATATCGCCGAGGACACGGGTCTGGCAGGCTAGCCTCAAGGGCCGCTGGGGGGTGTGGGGAGGCAGCGACCGTCGCCCCCGGTCCTTCCAATTTGCGGTCGATACGTTGCCCTCAATCGCCACAGCACAGGTGCCACAGCTGCCAATACCGCGACAGTTAATCAGGCTGGCATTGCCGTTGTATAGGTCAATGCCATGGTCTAGCAGCACCCGCCGTAGATTAGCACCTGCTTTACATTCAATGGTTTGTCCCTGGGCAGTTACCTGTGGCATGGGAAGGTTGGGTTAAGAGAATCAGCTTTAAGCCTAGGTTTTTTTGTGCTTATAACTGCTGTTTGTAATAAAGTAACGTCTGCGGATTGGGCTAGCCCAAATATGTGTTTAGCGACATCTTCGACTCCGCTCACTCAGCGAGAGCTACTGGGTCAACCCGTCCTTTTTATGGTAGATATCTACTAGCCCAATCTGCAGCTGTAAATCTTTCTAAGCTTTGCCCCGTAAGGCTTAAGGGACCTTAAATGGGTCTTAACTGAGCTGAAAGCGTGACGTCACGTCATCTAGCGTCTAAACTCAGTACAAGCAACGCATTTTTATAGATCAAGCTTTAAACAACACGTAAAATTCACAAACTGGCACTTTTAACGGGTAGCATCTCATCCATCTACGTTTCCATGCTCTATCTCATTACCTGTGTTTCCTGCCGCCATGCCTTCCCCCAGCTATCTTTGGATCTACGACACTACACTGCGTGACGGTGCCCAGCGCGAGGGCCTTTCCCTTTCGGTTGAAGACAAGCTCAACATCGCTCGACGTCTAGATGATTTGGGAATTCCGTTTATTGAAGGGGGGTGGCCAGGGGCCAATCCCAAGGACGGACAGTTTTTTACCCAGCTGCAGCAGCATCCCCTACGCCAGGCTGAGATCGTGGCCTTTTGCTCCACCCGGCGCCCCCACTGTTTGGTCACAGAGGATGTCACCCTGGCGGCGGCCCTAGCGGCTAGAACTAACTGGATCACCCTTTTTGGTAAGTCCTGGGATCTCCATGTTACCGAAAGCCTAAAAACGGATCTCAATGAAAACCTGTCGATGATCTACGATTCCATCACCTATCTGCGGCAGCAGGGGCGACGGGTGATCTACGATGCGGAACATTGGTTTGATGGCTATCTCAACAACCCAACCTATGCGGTGCAAACCCTAGAAGCTGCTATCCGAGCCGGTGCGGAGTGGCTGGTGCTGTGTGACACCAACGGTGGGATGCTGCCCCACCAGGTGACTGATATTGTCAGAACGGTCAGTCAGTGGCTGGCCACACTCAATCTGGAAACCCCACCCCAGTTGGGTATTCACACCCACAATGATGGAGCCTTAGCCGTTGCCAACGCCCTCAATGGTGCCCTGGAGGGGGCCACCATGGTCCAGGGCACCATCAATGGCTACGGTGAACGCTGTGGAAATGCGGATCTTTGTGCTCTGATACCTAATTTGCAGCTAAAGCTAGGCTACAACTGCTTGCCTGCTGACAAACTGGCGACCCTGGCTGAAACCAGTCGGTACGTGAGCGAAGTGGTCAATTTGGCCCCCGATGACCATGCCCCCTATGTGGGGCTGTCGGCCTTTGCCCACAAGGGTGGCATCCATGTTAGCGCCGTGGAGCGTAACCCCAAGACTTACGAACACATTGCCCCTGTCGCTGTGGGCAACAGCCGCCGCATTGTGATTTCTGACCAGGCTGGGCTGAGTAACGTGATGGCCAAGGCCCGCAGCTTTGGTCTGGAGCTGGAGCGGTCTAGCCCGACATCACGGCAGCTGCTGCACCAGCTTAAGGCTTTAGAGGACGAGGGCTATCAGTTTGAAGCCGCCGAGGCCAGTTTTGAACTGTTGATGAGATCGGCCCTGGGGCAGCGCCCAACCATGTTTGAAGTGCATGGATTTCAGGTTCACTGTGAGCGGATGCCCTATGGGCCAGGTACGGTGAATCAATCCCCGGAGGACCCGGTCAGCAGCTATTCGCTAGCGACGGTCAAAGTGGCTGTAGAGGGTAAAAACCTGCTCCACGCCGCTGAGGGAAATGGCCCGGTAGAGGCCCTAGACCATGCCCTGCGCAAGGCGCTAGAGCGATTTTATCCAGAGCTAGAACGGTTTTACCTGACTGACTATAAGGTGCGAATTTTAGACAGTACCGCCGGTACCGCCGCTAAAACTCGAGTGCTGGTGGAGTTTAGTGACGGGGCTCGCCGCTGGACGACGGTGGGGCTATCCCCCAACATTTTGGAAGCCTCCTATCAGGCAGTGGTGGAAGGTCTAGAGTACGGGTTGCTCAAACTGCGATCGCAAGTAAAAGCTAAGCTGGTAGCGTGTCAATCCTAACTCTACTCGCTCTTTTACCACTCCTCTCCCATGCACAATTGGACCTGGCAAACCTGGCAGGGTAAGTCCTATTTAACCTGCGAGCTGATTCCGCAACCACACGGTTTTTTTACATCCGCCTTTGCGCCAATGTTACCGGCAGCCCTCACCCCGGCCCTAGCCCCAGCCGCTGAGGTTTTGAGAGCCAAACAAGTTCACGGCAGTGTTGTCCTTTCTGCCCTCGAAATCCAGGCCAGTACCAAAACCCTAGTGGCTAGCGCTGTCGATGGCAGCCTCCCCGATCAAGATATCCAACGCCCCCAAGCCGACGGCTGTTTTAGTACTCGGAGTGGACAGGCCGCCTGGGTCTGTACGGCGGACTGTACCCCAGCCCTGATCGCCGATGGGCGTACGGGGATGGTGGCGGCTGTCCATGCTGGCTGGCGGGGAACAGCCCAAGGGATTGTCCCGGTGGCCGTTGCCAAGCTCCAGGCCCAGGGCTCCCAACTTCGGGATCTGCGCGTGCTGCTGGGGCCGGCCATTGCTGGAGACGTTTACCAGGTGGGAGAGGATGTGGCCGTTGCCGCCGGTCGCAGCTTGGTGGATACTGACCGGTTCACCACCGATGCGGCGCTGCTCGACCATTTGCTCGCCATTGATAACCCTCCCCTGCAACCCGATGGCAAATCCGGCCACGTCCGTTTGGATGTGCGTCGCATCAATCAGATGCAGCTAACCCAGCTAGGACTATCCCTAGAACAGGTGGCTATCGCTCCCCACTGCACCTACCAAGAACCAGAGCGGTTTTTCTCCTATCGCCGCACCCAGCGTAAACAGATCCAGTGGTCTGGCATCGTTAGCGTTTAGTCGCTGCCCCTAGACTTCTGAGGCCGCAATCAGCGCCACATCCATCTGATTGTTGGGCATGGCGTCAATTTCAGCTCGAATATTGGGGCCAAAGAACTTTTCGATTTTGTTGTGCTTTTCCTGCCAGGTATCTGGGGGCATATAGGGTGAGTCAAACTCCAGCACCAGGGTGTAGGCCCCGTCCCGCAACTCTTCCCTGAGACCGCTGAGGACGGGTCTCTGCTTGTCGTTAGGGCTTAGTCCCAGTCGCTCCAGGGCAATGTCCAGGTGGGCTTCCTGGCCATAGCGATAGCGGGTGACATCCCGCCGTACCTGGTTCTGGGTTTGGGTGGCCGTTTTATCCCGCAGGGCAATCACCGTATCGCTGGGGTCGTTGGTGTACGGCACTGGCTCTAGCTCCGCCGCCCGCAGCGCGGCTCCCCCCAACAGAATGGGAATACCGTAGAAAAACCCCGCCAGATTTAAGGTGGCCATATCCCTAAAGTAGGCCACAAAGCCCACCAGGGTAAGAATAGAACCGATTGATAGTAAGACACCACCGAGGGGGATTTTGCGTAGCATATGTCAGAAGTAATTTTGCAAAGGGGCTAGCCAGGTTTGAGCTACAGACTGTATAAAATACCGGCCTGAGGTCCATCCAGGTAACTCTAGAGCCCACTTAACATAGTAAAGGGGATTGGAGTCTAAAGGACGCCCAAGACCTATACCCCCCGGTTGACCCATGTGGGTAAGCTAGCGTTGAGCACCCAAAGTTGCTTATTCTGTAGTCTGTAGACGGCGTGGGAGAAGACTGATTTATGACCTTAGAGATGATTAAAACCCAAGTTGAACAGATTAGAGTCAAGCGGGCTTCCCTGGTACAGCTGCTGGAGCAGCCAAACCTAGGTACATTACGCATTGATGTCAATCAGGCCCTAGAAGAAATGGACGACCTGATCGAGGAATTTGACCGTGTGTTCAAGGAAAAATCCCAGGCCTAAGCACCGCAGCGGACGCTGGGTCCCGGCGATCAAACGTCGATCAAGCTGGGTACCCCATGCTGGCCATGGCCGGATCTGACCACCGTTAACCTGCAAAACTCCTACAACCGTTTTTGTCAAACAAGTTTCAAAATGGCAACCTACTCCGCCGAGATTAAGTATCAGGGTACGGTTCAAACCGTGACTGTCGACGATCAGCAAACGATTCTAGAGGCTGCCCACGCCGCTGGTCTGGATCTGCCCACCTCCTGCGGGGCTGGGGTTTGCACCACATGTGCGGCCCTGGTGACCGAGGGTAGCGTCTCCCAGTCAGACGGCATGGGCGTTAGTCAGGAGCTTCAAGAGCAGGGCTATGCCTTGCTGTGTGTTGCCTACGCCACCTCTGACCTCAAGATAGAAGCTGAAAAAGAAGATGAGGTGTACCAGGCCCAGTTTGGCCAATTTCAAAATTAGGGTATGGCCCCGTTTGGTGAACACCGCTTACCCAATTTCCCACAGGTACGCAGACACCAACCCGCACCACAGCCAAACAGCAGTATGCCGGAGCCCAGCGCCATGGTAGTCCAATTTGTCCGCATAGCGGTCGACCTGCCAGGCACCGGCATTGAGCTACGCCACCGGATTGAAACCCGGCTGCAGGACTATGGTGAACCGCTACGGTGGGCAATTACCTCTGTCCAGGAGACCACCGCCCAGGTGGAAGCCGTTGTTACCGTACTGCCGCCGCTATGTCCGTAGCCGCCATGTCCCAGTGCTGGCACACCACCATGCTGATTGTGCCAACGGGGGTGGGGGCTGCCATTGGCGGCTATGCGGGGGATGCGCTACCGGTGGCCCGCGCGATCGCAACCGTCACCGATCGTTTGATTACCCACCCCAACGTGCTCAACGGTGCCCAGCTCTATTGGCCCCTGGCCAATGCCTACTATGTGGAAGGCTATGGTCTGGACCAGTTTGCCGCCGGTCGCTGGCACCTGCAACCGGTCCACCAAAACGCCATTGGCCTGGTGTTTGATCAGGCCGTTGAAGCGGACCTGCGCTGGCGACATCTGCAGGCCGCCGATGCGGCCCGTGCCACACTGGGGCTGAATATTACCGGCTATGTCACCACCGACGCCCCCCTGGGGGTCCGGCTGAGCCAGGCCGAAGCCGCCACCTGGGGTACCCTGGAGCGGCCCGACAGCCTGCTGCGCGCCGTGGAGCACCTGCTCCAGTCCGGCTGCACCGCCGTTGCCGTTATTGCCCGGTTCCCGGACGATGGGGACAGTGATGCGCTGACAGCCTACCGCCAGGGTCAGGGGGTGGATCCCCTAGCCGGGGCCGAGGCTGTGATCAGCCACCTGGTGGTGCGTCAGTTTCAGGTTCCCTGTGCCCATGCCCCTGCCCTTTTACCCCTGCCATTGGATCCGACGATCTCTCCTCGGTCCGCCGCCGAGGAACTGGGCCATACGTTTTTACCCTGTGTGCTGGCAGGGCTCAGTCGCGCGCCCCAGTTTAGTACCACTGCCCAGACCCACAGCATCAGCGCCAGCGAGGTGGACGCCCTCGTGGTTCCTGCTAGCAGCCTGGGGGGAAGCGCCGTGCTCAGCCTCAGTGGCACCGCCACCCAAATTATCGCGGTTGAGGACAATACCACCTGTCTGGCGGTGGGGGCGGCGGCCCTGGGGCTGAAGGTGGTGACGGTGCAATCTTATCTAGAGGCCATCGGTGCGATCGCAGCGCAGCGCGCCGGAATCGCGGCCCAATCCCTAAAACCTCAGATTTTGCCTTTACAGCCGCTGCACCCATAGCGGTCTTTGCCAATTGCCCCGGGCTCTCTATGCAAAATTCAGCGACGAGCCCGACTCCCTCAAAATTCCATAAAGTTTATTTCAACTTTCCTAAGATAAATAATGAAACAGTCTAGTCGTCAGGGTTCCTTGACTATGCTAGAGAGTCAGCATTAGCCTAACGATCTATTCCTATGACTACCCTAAGTACACCGACCGAGCCGCTGATGCCGGCCGCCTGCCACATTCAGCAAGATGAGGTGCTCGATCTGAATATCCCCGAGCAGGCTTGGCAGATTCGCTCAGGGACGGTGGCCCTCTGCCGTATGGTCGACGGCATCAGGCACTGCTTTTTTACCGCCCACGCCGGGGAGGTGATTTTTGGAGTGGCTACCCCCGATAGTGAGCTGGTTGCGATCGCAATTGAACCCGCCGTCATTGCCGCTATTCCCTAGACTGTTACCGCATGCAGGGCACCTGCCATCTCAGCATCCGTTTTCCAGGCCTGGCCGTCTAGGGCCATCTGCTCGATCAGGCTGGCTAACCGTAGGGCCTTGAGGGCCTGCTCACCACCCACAGAAGGCTTCCCCCCTCCACGGGCACAGTGTACAAAGTGCTCTAGCTCGGCATGGAGCGGCTCGATATTGCTGGTGTAGACCTTTTCAATCAAACCATCCTGCCGGTAAAGCACCTGGCCATAGTCGGTCATGGTGTTGGCGGTTGTTTGGCGATGAATCAAAATCTCATTGTTGAGAAAATCGGCCTCTGTCAGGGAGTTACGACAGTGGGCGGTAATACTGCGAATCTTACGGTGGGTGACCTTACTGGCCGTTAGGGTAGCCACAATGCCGTTGGCGAACCCGAGGGTAGCGGTCACATAGTCCAAATAGGGAGAATCCGCGGCCCGACTACCGCTAGCCGTGAGTTTGACCACCGGCGATTCCGCCAACTCTAGCATCAGGTCGATGTCGTGGATCATCAAATCCAACACTACCGAAACATCGTTCGCCCTCTGGGAATAGGGACTCATGCGGCGTGCTTCTAGGGCCAGCAGCTTCTCCGTTTTGAGCACCTTGTGCAGTTCCTGAAAGGCCGGATTAAACCGCTCAATATGGCCCACCTGCAAAATGCAGTTTGCCCCGGCGGCGGCATTCACCAAGGATTCGGCTTCAGCGATATTAGCGGCAATGGGTTTTTCAATTAGCATGTGCACACCCGCCTGTAAACAGGCCATGCCCACCTGGTGATGAAACCGCGTTGGCACTGCAATGCAAACAGCATCCACATGCTTTAGCAGCTCATCATAGTCCTCAAAAAAGCGAACCCCGTACTTACCTGCTGTCGCTAAACCACGCTCGACGTTTGTGTCCGCAATGCCAACTAGCTGGACATCTTTAATTCGACTCAGCACACGGGCATGGTGCTGGCCCATATTGCCAACGCCAATCACACCAATTCGAGTCAATTCGTCGTAGCTATCACTTGCAATCTGAGAATCTCGTTTTTGCACACCAATGTCCCTCACACCAGAGCTATTTGCTCCCAGAATGACTTTCCTGTCCTCAAAGTCAACCAGATATTACCACAGCATTTCTTAATTCTTTGGTGGCCTATGGTTACATGGCCGCCAATAAGGCGGATGCCAGTATTATTTCTAGCATCTACCAATATCAGAATTGTGGCGATGTTCGTCCCGCCAGACGCAGTCGGCTGTGTCAATTTCCTGGCTGTCTACGGGAGACCCGACGGCGTAGAGGTATATGGTGACGACCGATCTGGATTTGCTCTAATTTTGGCCCTTTGACAGCCTTGACGGTAAAGACGAGGTCATCGTCATAGGTCAAATTTTCCCCCGCCTCAGGAATTTTCTGCAGGGAATGAATTACAAACCCAGCCAGGGTTTGATAGTCCTCAGTGGTGGGTAGCTCCAGCCCAAACTGTTTATTGACGGCTTCAATTTCCATCTGGGCGGGCACCAAGGCCGAATGGTCATCCAGGTAGGTGATGCCGCTGGGCACCATGGCATCCTCATCGCCAATCAGCTCGGCAGTTACATCCCCCCAGGTGACCAGTCCGGCGGTGCCGCCATAGTTGTCAACTACAATCATCATGGAATGATTTAGCCGCTGCATCCGACTGAGCAAATCACTCAGGGGCAAATCCGTGGGTACCACTCGAGCTGGCTGTACCCAGGGGGCAACGGGGGTGGTTAAGGTCAGCTCCCCTCCGGCTAAGGGCTGAACCAGACGCTTAAAGTCGAGAATCCCGCTGACATTATCAAGGGACTCGCCCAGCAATGGAAACTGTGAGTACCCCGTCTCAACCACCAGGTCGAGCAGCTCTTGCCAGGTAGCTGTGTCATCAATGGCTACGATCTGGGTGCGAGGTACCATAATGTCCTCCACTGTAAAATCTCGGGTCTCAAAGACATTATTGAGAATTTCCCGTTCTCCCTGGTCGAGGTCGAGGATGGCGGTGGGGGTGCTAATAATCATCTGCAGCTCGTCAGAGGTGAGCTGAGTATCGGAGTGATGGCGCTCCTGTAGGCCCACGAGTTTGAGGAATCCTTGGGTGGAGCCATTTAAAACCCACACCACGGGGGAAAACAGCCGGGCCACCGTCAGGCTGACGGGACCCAGTAGCCGTGAGGTTTGCTCTGGGTAGCTTCGGGCTAGGGATTTGGGCACCAGTTCCCCCAGGACAATTTGCAAATAGGCAAGCGCCCAAAACGCCAGCATCAGGGCTATTGAATGGGAGAAAACCTTGGTGGGTAAAGGCAGCAGCCGGAGCCAGTGACGTAGCACTAGAGCCAGGGTATCTTCACCAATCCAGCCTAGGGCTAGACTCGCTAGGGTAATGCCGATTTGAGTGGTGGGTAAAAGCCGGTCAATACTTTTTTGCAGACTTTGTACGGTGAGTGCTTGGATATCCCCACCGGAAGCGAGCTGATTGATGCGCGAGCGGCGCACCGATACGATGGAAAACTCTGCTGCTACAAAGAAAGCATTCAGAACTATCAGAGACGCAATCGCTAGCAGGCGAATCGTAACACCCGTCGTACTGACAGGTAAAAAACCGGTTTCAACGATATCTATACCCTGCACAGCCATCGCCAAACCCCTAGGGGACTGGGATTGTATAGTTGCGGCATTGTTCGATTACTCAGCAGTATCCAAACCACCTTCAATGCGAGCCTTGATAGTTTTGAGGATATCTTCCTCTTTTAGCAAGACAAAGTCGTTTGTTTGGGTGCTGCCTCGACTGGCCGTTGAGGCGCTGGCAGGTCGGGTTTCTGGTTGGCGAATACCGGTGAGGGCCTGTCGACCCAATGAATATCCCCAAGAGGCGCTGACTAGCCCTGAGCCAAACATGGCGGCAAGCAATATGAGTGTGAATGCGATCGCTGGATTAATTCTCATGGGGTCAAGGCATAATCTTAAGGGGCGCTAGCAAACTAAGCTCAAATATATCAAAAACTATTACTCATCTGCTTTGAGCCGTTGGCTATGATATAACAAGCCTAATGGATGTTATTTCATGTTGCCAGGGTTGGCCGAGCGGATTAGGCAGCGAACTCATAATTCGCCCCAGGCAGGTTCGATTCCTGCACCCTGGATCTTTAAAGCCCCAAAGTCTTTTAGGACTCTGGGGCTTTTGTTAGCTTGTGTAGCCTAGCGGCGGGGCAGGGGTTCAAAGTTGAATTCGGTACCGACAACCCGATTGCGGGATTGGGCAGACGGTAAAACCTGTAGCGAGGTGCTGTAGGGGTTCACCAGATCGGGCACCCGAATCGTTGCCGTACTTTGGTTCTGGAGAAACATCAGCTCGTCGTAAGCTTCCATAATCCCTTCGGCGTTGCGCTCTAGCTCTAGCTCAGGAAAAGCTGAGCCGCCGGGTAGACCCAGGCCAAAAAGGTGGGCTAGCTGACGAAAGGAGCTGCGATCCGTAAAATAGTCGCCGCTGTGCCGAGTGATAATGTCGTCCATCGTTTCTGTGACGGTGGGTTCATCAAATTGGGCGGTCTGAGCGTTGGCACGGGATGCCAGGGTGGAAACGGCTGCGATCGCAACGACCGTGCCAAGTACTAACCCCTTAAGTTTCATGGTGGTTTTACCTCACAATTTAGGGCCTATAGTACCCCAGTCTATAAAAATCGATAAACTGTCTAAGCGCTATTCAGCAGCTAACACTGAAGCTGCGAACCGTTCAAGCCAAATCGCTGAACAAAAGTTGGCTTCTATCTTATCTGTTTTGCTAACGTTTGCAACGCTGCTTGACGATGCGGATTGTAGCCCCAGGCTAATGACTCTTCTAAATTACCCACTGATTACTGGATTTCACCGCCATGGCCCCCAACTTCCCTGCCGACCTTGCAACTGTCAAGCAACAGCTGCTCGATCTCATCTGTACAGACGCCTATAAAGAAGGCGACTTTGTCCTCTCATCAGGTCAGCAAAGCACCTATTACATTAATGGCAAGCTAGTGACGCTGCATCCCCAAGGCGGGCAAATGGTCGGTCGAGTCATGCTCGACTATTTAGATAGCAGCGCTGTCGGTGTGGGGGGGCTTACCCTAGGAGCCGACCCGATTGTGACAGCCGTAAGCGTTGTTGCCGCCTACGAAGGACGCTCCATCACTCCCCTCATTGTCCGCAAAGAAGCCAAGGGGCACGGTACCCAGGCCTACATTGAAGGTCCTGTATTACCCGAGAGCAGCAATGTCGTTATTTTGGAGGATGTTGTGACTACCGGACAATCCGCCATGAAAGCCATTGTCCGGTTACGAGATGCTGGCTACACCGTTAATCAGGTGATTTCGCTGGTCGATCGACAACAGGGCGGTGCTGAACTCTATACCCAAGCCCAGATTGACTTCAAAGCGGTTTATACCATTAGTGAGATTCAGGCTCGTTGGCAAGAGTTGCAGGCCCGATCGATTTAGGAGACTGACATCTACGCATTCCGGAAGAAAACAACACATCTTTATGGCACTGGTTCCGTACAGTGGGATAGTCAAAGAGGGTAGTGTTTATAACTTTGAGGGATAATAGCTACCAGTAAAGTCCCTCTGAATCTGTGGTGCTATGGATCTATTTTCCCATCCATGTCCTGGTTGCGCGAGTAAT
>JBCDJC010000141.1:0-12995 GCA_038748225.1 Cyanobacteria bacterium P01_H01_bin.26
CCAGACCTATCCTGTGGCAACGGCGGATCCACCTGGGAGATAAAATGGGCACCAACCCTATTGTGAAAGCCCATGGTGAGCTATCGCTGGCAGCAGTACACCTGCGCCTATGAGACCTATGACGGAGACCAACAGGCTACACCGCTGCTTTTGATTCATCCAATTGGGGTGGGATTAGCCGGACAGTTTTGGCAGCCGCTGGTTGACCAGTGGCAGGGACGCTCTCTGTATGTGCCCGATCTGTTGGGATGTGGGGAGAGTGATTTGCCTCGCCGACCCTGCGGTCCTCGGGACTGGGCGGAGCAGCTCCACTGTTTTATACAGGAGGTGATCCAGCGACCGGTGATTGTGGTGGTGCAGGGGGCACTGCTGCCCGTGGCATTAGAGCTGATGGCAGACGCGACCATGGCTCCATGGGTAGTGGCAGCCGCCCTATCGGGACCACCGGCCTGGCGGTTGATCGCTGAACCTACCCCAAAATGGCGGCAGCAGCTTAACTGGTCGCTATTTGCTTCGCCCCTGGGCTGGGGATTTTACCAATATGCGCGCCGCCGAGAATTTCTTGAATCATTTTCTAAACGGCAGCTGTTTGCTCGGGCTGAGGATGTCACCGACGGGTGGCTGACCATGCTCAAACAAGGGTCGCGGGATATGGCGACGCGCTACGCGGTATTTTCGTTTTTGGCTGGGTTTTGGCGACAGGACTATGGGGATGCGATCGCATCTATCCAGAAACCCATCCTGGTAATCATGGGCGAAACCGCTTCCACCATTGATCGCACGGTGCAAAATACCACCGTGCAGCAGCGGCTCACCGACTACACCAGCCACTTTCCCCATGCTCGCGGGGTGACCATTCCCGGTCGTAACGTGCTGCCCTATGAGTCGACAGCTGAGTTTATTAATGTCCTCAAGCCCTTTATAAAGGAGCTTTAATCGATCCCTAAAAGTCAACCCTGGGGGCATCCGAATCCAGGTTGGGTAAATCCTCGTCGGAGGTGTCCGGCGAGTTTTCTCCGGGGGTATTCTCCCCAGGCGCATCTGGGTCGGGCGTGTCCGGGTTGGGGGCGTCATCAGCCGGATCGGTGGCGTCGTCGTCGGGGGCCGGGGCGTCCGTCTCTGGCTCATCGGGGGGAGTGGTGCGGATATTATCAACGGCAACGATCAGGGCATAGTTCAACGGATTGGTAGATTTGGATGCGATCGCAACTTCATAGAAGCCCGTTTGATTTAACCGCCCTGACCAGGTCGTATCGGGCGAATCAGATAGCAAAAAGGGCGCCTCTTGGGACGGCACCGGTAAATAGAGCGACATCAGGGTGCTAGCCTCAGGAGCCTGCAGATTTAGCCGTAAGTTTTGACCTTCCTGCAAACTTAAAACAAATACCTGGCCTTCCCCAGCAGCCAGCTGCCCCGTCAGGCGCTGTCTAAACGTGCCCGGTTCAAACTCCACCTGCTCTAGCCTTTCCCCAGAGGTCAGGTCCTCCAACCTGTCCTGAGCCAGGGCGTACCACACCTGACCCACGGGCTGGTCCAGGATATTCTCCAACCGCTCCTCTGGAAAAATAGTGGCAAACTTTGCATCTGCTAGATCCTCTAGCGCCCGACTGCTGACATTTAGCTGATTGACAGTATTGCGCCAGCTTTCGCGGTCATCTGGCCCATAGGCACCGAGACCCCGTCGCGCTGGCATACTCAGATGCAGGTCCAAAATATCCAGGGCATCCATAGCCAAATTATCCCAGCGCAGTCGCAGGGGGGCGTCTTCTACCGCCGGGGTCAATGGTCGCCCCGACAAATCCGGATACTGCTGATAAAAGCGCTGATTCATCCAGCGATTGAGCCAGGATTCATTAACGCCCAGCGCTTCGCGGCGCTGCTCAATCTCATTTTGACGAGCAACCTCATCTGGCGATAGCGCAATTGGTGCTTCTTCCTCCACACCATCGGTCTCTGGGGGGCGTTCACCCGAGCGCGGCCGCAGCCCCAACCCAAACAAAAGTACCAGGGCCAGACTTGCCACCCCCAGCAGGGCCAACAGGCCAATGGCCGCCTGCAGCATCCCCGTCCTATTGTCGGTTTGTCTGGGGGGGCTAACCGCTGTGGCTATGGCCGGTTCAGGAGCCGCCACCTGGGTCGCCTCAGTGGGATAAACTTCAGCCTCATCCATTATTACCGGAGCTCCACCGTTGACCCCCCCCTCCATGGAGATAGGCACCATGGCGTCACCATCCGCGGGCAGCCCGTTGGAGATTTCACCAGATGTACCAGCGACATCTCCCTTCATAGCTTGGATCACCGCCGCTGCCGATGGATAGCGCCGAGCTGGAGACGGAGCCAGCATTTTTTTAAGTACCCGATTTAGCGGTTCACCCAGGGTTACAAACCGCTCCCAGCTCCAGCTGCCCTCATACTGATCGTAGAGATCCTGGGGCTCCCTACCTGTCGCCAGCACCACCAGTGTCGCCGCCAGCCCGTAAAGATCGCTAGTGGCATCCACCGAGCCGGAACTAAACTGTTCGGGGGGTACATAGCCGGACTTGCCAATCCGGGTCTGGTTGGACTCAGCGGACAGCTCCTGCTCCACCGTGGCAGCAATTTGTTTTACACTGCCAAAATCAATCAGCACGGGCAGCCCGTCCTGGTTGCGTAGAATTAGGTTTTCAGGTGAGATATCCCGGTGGATAATCCCCAGCTCGTGAATATACTCCAGCACCGGCAGCAGCTGATACAGCAGCTGGGTAATCTCCGTTTCACTAAAGTGACCGCCGTAGTCCTGGCGTCCTTTCAGCAAACTGCGGTAGGTAGGCCCTTCCACATAGTCCTGGACTAGAAAGAGCTGTCCCCCCTCCCGCACCAGCTCACGAAATTTTGGAATCTGAGGGTGCTCTAGCTGATAGAGCACCTTAGCCTCCCGTTCAGAAAGTTCCTGGGCCTTGGCCAGCAGGTTGGGGTCCTCAATCTGGGGCACAAACTCCTTTAGCACGCAGGACTCTTTATACCGATGTAGGTCTTCGGCTAAATAGGTGCGGCCAAACCCCCCCTCTCCCAGTTCTCGCAATATGTTGTAGCGTGCGCCCAACGGGTGGCCAGGCTCCCAGGGTGTGCTCATGGATAGGCTCCTTCACAGGTGACTGCGTACCCCGGCGTGGTTTACTGGGGGGCTAATTGGTCAGTGTAATAGTTTTTCCTACCTATGCAACCACTCCCACTAGTTTTTCTTATAAACAACCTTTTGCAGGGGTGCTCCAGGGTTGTTTATTCGTTCATATTTTTATAGGTAGCCACAGCCGATGGAGATATGCGGTTGAGATAGCGAAAAATCCAATATTTAAACACCGTGTCTAAAATGACCGGGAATGTGGCAATAAACAAAAAGATAAAATCGCGGTTGGCCGGAAAACCGAGGTGACGTGATAGGCCCTCCAACAGCACCTCCCAGCCGTGGGGGGAGTGAAATCCCACAAACATATCTGTAAAGAGAATAATAATAAACGCCTTGGCGCTGTCGCTCAGACCGTAGACAATCTCATCGATAAAGGCTTTGAGGGTGGCAACCTGGCGTTTGCAGGTACTCAACAGCAGCGAAAAGGCCAGCACGGCAAAAATATCCGCAAACACATTTTGGACGGATTCGGCGCTGCGCTCTCGATACTCTTCTTCAATGTCTAAGGCTTTATCTAGTACCTGCTCCTCTAGCTGGGTTTCGCTGAGGGCCGCCACTTTTCCGATGATTACCTCAAACCGCAGTCGCTCTTCAAACTGCTGCAGCTCATGGAGGGCCTCCTCTTCCATCTCATCATTGAGAAACACCTCCGCTTCTGTCGTTTGGCGAACGTAGTTCACCACAGGCGCGACGATAAAGTGCTTGGTCAGCTGCTGGGTCAATAACGGCACAATCACCAGCAGCAATATAAACCGCAGGGCGATTTTAGTCTTGCCCTGGGATTTACGAAAACTCCGCACCACATCAGTTTCGGCCTTGGGGTCGAGATCCTGTTTAACCCGGTCGACCGTGCGTAAAATTGAGCGGGGTAAAACGCTGTTGCGGGCGGCCAACCCCGCTCGACTTTTATCAGATTTGGGGGCTTCATTTTTGGCTCCAGGGGGGCCGGTGTTGCCGGACGTAATCTGGTTTGGCGGAGTATCGTAGCGCTCTAAAATGTCGTCAATAAACCGCAGTTTTTTGAAAATAATAGCGGACTGATCGATCAGGTCAAGGGTGTATTCATCCTGCTGATCGTCGTAGGACTGGACTTCCATCTGCCGTCCTGGGGACAGGCCAGAGCGGGCGGCTTCAAATGCCGCCATGCGCTGCTTGATCAGGGCAATGGTGCGTTCAACCTCCCCTTGAATGTAGCGATAGGCACTTTCCCCATAGCGGCCATTGTCCTCGGAGATGGGGTTGCCATCGAAGTAGTCATCTTCAATTTTTTTGATGGTCAAAGCAGCTTCGTAGGCTTGCTCAAGGGATTGGTCAGGCGACTTAAAAAGCCACTGCCCGGCGTTGCGGAAAAATGCCCGAAGCTGCATGGAAATACGTAGGTGCTCAGAATGCCAGAACTATAGTACCAACTTCAAGTGGAGGCCATTCAAGATTCGGCGAATTAGGGAATCTACTGGCACTGTCGATTGAAGACCTGCTGTCGGCTGACGGTCTGCTTTTCACTGGGGGCAACGGTGCGTTCGTCCATAAAAATGAGCTGGGTAGCCTGGATATTGTCACGGTGCCCACACAAGTATTGGCCAAAGCTGTCCAGGCTCAGCTGTCCTTGCTGACGGCTGAGATTAATAAAATATGTGCGCCACTGCATATTGCCGTAGAGCCGATGCCGCTGGCCCAGGCTAGGTTTGTCAAAGCTAATGTCCCGGCGGGGCTGCAAAATATTGACGTCCTCACCGGTGGTCGTGGTCCCAATGCCCACATACCAGCCGTCGTCCTTGGGGGGACCTGGGGAGAAAATACTCCAGGACTGATCGAGGCGAGCCGCCTGCCCCAGCAGGCTAAGCCGCTGCACTGTGCGGCTGTTGGTCACCCGGCGCAGTAGCCCCATCACCGGCTGCTGGCTATCCACAAAGGCGTAGTGGGAGGTAATACTCCGCAGGTTCCACAGGGAAATTAGTAGCAACAACAGCAGGGTTACCAGGCTCAGAGCCCCCATGGAGCGAACGGTAAAGGACTGGTACTGAAAGGGTTTGGTAAACCTGCCAGCGGTCCTGCGGTTGTTGGCGATGGTTTCATAGAGGCGGGTGCCCAGGGCCATTAGCGGCGACCAGCGCAGCACCTTTGCCAGGGGCCAAAATACGGGCGATAGGCTGACCACATAGGCAATCCCTTGCCACTTATAGTGGTGTCGCCCTTGCCAGTCCACAATGACCCAGGAGTTTTGGGTTTCCATGGCCGTCTGGATCACCGGATCGCTCTGGGCCGTTTGCAAAGGCACCCGCCGCGGCAGCACTAAAAATGTGCGCAGCAGATGCACCACCTTTTTACAAAAGCCGCAGTCGGCGTCGTAGTAAATTTTGAGCCCCAGCTGTTTGGGGGTAAAGGCCCGCTGGCTCCAGCGCTCCCACACCGATGTGGGGATAAACGCCAGCCAGGTAAAACAGCTGAGCGCGGGAAAAATGCCCAGATTGAGGGTGAGGCCAAATCCCAGATGCAGCAGAATAAAGGCAATGACGGCCACCGTGCGACACAGGTCGCTTTTGATGGGACTCCACAGTAGCAGCGGCCCCACCCATTCCAACACCAGGGTAACTAGGGTAAATACCGCCAGCAGGGGACCAAGGACCAGCAAAAACTTGCCAAGGGGAGTGACGTACTGATCAAAGCTCAGGGAGTAGTAAACCGCTGTGGCGTCGGGCCACCAGTCGGGACTAGTGGTCTTAAACAGGGCGGAAAACATATAGATGTAGCACTGCTGTGCCATCAGCCCCAGGGTGGCCCCGGTGAGGATCCGCTTGGGCTGGGGGCGAGGCGAGGTGTTTAAGGCCTGGTCCACCGAGTAGCTGCCGCCCAGGGGCAAAAACATGGCCCAGAATAAAATCGCCCGCAGCACATCGTCAGCGGCAAATACCACCAGGGGATTGCGGTTGTGGAGGGAAATTAGCATTACCCATGACACCACCGTGGCCCAGCGGGTACGGTAGCCGATCAGCATTAGCAGGGCGCTTAGGGCCGCGATCGCAAAACACACACCCTGCCACGCCACCGTCCCGCCCAGGGTATGGATCGACCAGTAGGCGGGCTGCCATAGCTCCTGTAGCAGGCTGCGGGGCACCACCCCCCGATCGCTATAGTGGGCCAGCAAATCACCGCGGCGAAACCACAGGTCGCTCAAAATGATTAGCCCCAGCCCCATGCGTAGCAGCGCCAGGGAGCGCAGGTCAAGGCCGTAGCGACGTTCCAACGGTTTAAGCCAACGGGAAAGCATGGTACACCAGTGGAGAAAAGGAAACGGAGAGGGAATGGGGGCTATCCCCCCGGCAAAATGGATAGGGTTGCATAGGACGGAGCCACCTCCCACAGCCGCCGCCCCTTGGTCAAAACTTCATAGAGCAGCGCGAGGCGGAGCGGCCCGGGCCCGGGTAGGAAACAGCATCATGGCATCATCTCCTGCAGCTGCTGGGCCAGCTGCTGCGATCTCACGGTTCGCCCCGCTGCCGTTAGGTGGTAGTGGGTATCGGCAAACAGCCTGACATCCGATTGAATATTGAGGGTTTCTGGGTCGTAGAGCAGCGGGGCGATGTTCTCTAGGGCCTCAACTGTTTTTAGAATATTGGCCTGGGTATTGTCTGATGCATCGCCATAGACCCAAGGTAACGACAGCAGCAGCGTTCCCCCCTGGGCTTCAACTTCTGTGCGAAACTGCTCGATGCGGCGGATTGAATGGGCCGTTGCCGGTCGTTTGATCGACAGCTGCCACCAGCTGCCCTGGCGCTGTTTATCTACAGTGGGGTCGCCCGCCTCGGTGAGGGGGTCGTCATAGTAGCCGCTTAGTTTGCCCAAGGTGATCAGGTCGCTGGTGGATTTAACCAGGGCTCGCAGGGAGGGCACCCCCACCCCCAGGGCATCGCGGACCAGCTGTTTGGGGGGGATTTGGCTCAGACCCTGACCGGTTGCGATCGCAAATGGTCCAGACCGATCGCCCAAACCATCCTCATCTAGCAAAATCAGATATTCGGGCACCAGCAGCACAATGTCACCGGCCTCCACCTGCTCTAGCGCCGCTGGCAAAATAATATCCAACCCCACCGGTCCATCAATTCCAAAGTTCACCACCGGTCGCTCCACCGCCGCCGCCAGGATCTCGGAATTGATCGTATAGTGGGCTCCAGAGCCACCGGTTACCAGCAGCTTAGGCGTCTCAATCGCCTCAGCCGCGACCACTTTCTTTTCATAGAGGTCCTTGAGCCAGCGAGTTTCCCCACCCAGATAAACGTTGTACACATATCCAGCGGTCCAGGCCATCCCTGCGGCCAGTAGCCAGGTCCATACTCGTATCTTTGGAGCCGTTGATGCCTGCATGCTTGTTCTCATAAACCGGGTCTTTTGGGCCTTAAAACTCAAAGTAGATAAATTCTGAGGGGATATTTGCCGATAGTAAAATCGTCAGACCCAGCAGCCCCCGTGCCACCCAAGGGTGCAGCAGCAGGTCATATTCTGAGCGTTCTTGCCACACGGCAATGTGCTCTAGGAGCAAAAATATCCCCGCCAGCAGCATCACCCACCCTAGGGTCACCAGTTCATTGGCACTAAACTGCCCAAACGCCCCGGCTAAATTGCCCAGGGAGTAGGCCCCAGGCGTCCCCAGAGTGACCAGCTTGGTCACCAGCACCCCCACATCGGTCTCCATAAAAAACAGACAGCCCAGCACCACCGCCGTAAACGTCATGGCCCAGGATACTATCTGGGGCCGTTTGACATAGCGACCCATCACCCGACTAAAGGGACGCCCTGCATAGCGCAGCAGCAGCAGCAGCGCACCGTGGTAGGCCCCCCAAATCAAAAAATTCCAGGCGGCCCCATGCCAAAACCCTGACAGCGTAAAGGTTAAAAACAAATAGGCCGGAGCCCAGCTTTTGCGCTTGCCCATCAGCGGCAAAAACACATAGTCGCGAAACCACGTACTTAGCGACACATGCCACCGCCGCCAAAATTCATTGATGCTCTGGGAGGTATAGGGGGCTAAAAAATTAACCGTCAGACGAATCCCCAGGACCCGAGCAATTCCCACGGCCATAAAGCTATAGCCTGCAAAGTCAAAATAAATCCGCAGGGTAAATAGAAACGCATTAAACCACACAATCCAAGCGTTATCAGCCACCGGACTCAGGTCATTGATAAAGGGAAACAGGTTGTCCCCCAGGACCAGCTTCATAAACAGCCCCAGGGACAGCCAGCGCAGCCCCAGGTCAAAGTTCGCCGCCGTAAACTTAAATTTAAACCCTTGAATCTGGGGCAGCAAAGAGGCTCGTCGCTCAATGGGACCAGCCACAATTTGTGGAAAAAAGGCCACAAAGTTGACATAGTCTAGAAACTTAATGGGGCGTTTGCGCCGGGCTTTGAGGGAGTCGACCACAAAAGCCACCATCTGGAAAGTGTAAAACGATACCCCCGGCGGAATGGACTGAAAGACGGGCAGCGGGAACCCGGCTTGCCAGTCTGGACCCACCCCACCCGCCAGACCAATAACATCTTCTATAAAAAACGTTAGATATTTAAAGTAGGCGAGGATCGCCACATCAAAAATAATTAGGGCAGCGGCAATCCACTGGGCCTGTTTACCCTCACGGCCAAGCATCCACTTGACCATCAGGTAGTTAAAAACAATTTCAAACGAAAAGACGACAAAACTCGTCGTGTTGGTGTTGACAAACAGCAGTAGCGACAGAGCCGCTAGCCCCACCGCATCAAACCTGTCTGGCCAACGATTGAGGGACTTGCCCACGGAGCGCACCACAAAAAACGGTACGCTCGCCAGCAGTAGTACCCACCAAAATGAAAACTCGGAGAAGTTCAACGATGCCCCCTTACCCGGCGCTGCAACGCTTAAATTGAGTGCCTACAGGCTATACCGAAACGTTAAACTCCTCCACCAGGTAGTTCGACGCCTGCTCCACCGTAGGGTAATCCCACAGCAGCGTAGCAGGTAGCTCAAGATCCAGCCAATCTTCGAGATCGCCCACCAGGGTGACGGCGTCAATGGAGTCTAGACCATAGCGGGTGAGGGGCTGCTGCGCCTCGATGGTAGCGGGGTCGATGGATAGGACCTCAGCCAGCTGGCTAATCAGCCACTGCTGGATGGCCAGTGCCGGAGAAGTTGTACTAGAGGAGCTGGAGTTCTGAAGCTGCTGCATGGTTTTTGGGTGTCTCGGATGTAGTACGGGATTTGGTCTGGGCAAGTTGAAAGGGAACAATCGAAAACAGTTTGTCCTCGCGGTCGAGCTGTAGAAGCGCTTGAAATACGCTCTCGTAATACTCCGGCGGGACGGGTGTTAGGGCAACGTCAAAATGGGCCAGCAGCCGATGCACACAGAGCACCAGCCACTCACCCTTGGCAAAAAACGGCCCCAAACTTTGCTGGTTGTAGCGCCACATGTAGATACAGGTCGCCGCCGCATGTAGCCGGCAGTATTGCTTGGCCAGCTCAAAGCTTTCATAGGACTGGCCATGGCCATGTTCAAAGGTGCTTTGGGCGATGGCGTCGTCCTGGGCGTCTAGCTCGCTCAAGATGGTTTTAGCTAGGTTGAGCACCTGGGCCAGCACGGATTGATCGACAGCCCCGTCGGCCCCCATGGCCTGTAGTTCGGCGATTAGGGTGGGTAGCCCCTGGGGCACATCATCAGCCCCCCGGCTAAATAGCTCCAGCTTTTGGGGGGCAAATTCTGGCAGGGGAGACTCCAGGGAAAAGCTGTTGGCTAGCCGCGTCTGGATGGCGGCCGCTTTTTCTGGCGTGAGACGCTTGCGAGCCTTGGCCAGCTGCCGCCGCTGCAAAATCAGCGCATGGAGATTGACCACGGAGCTGCCGTCAAACACACTAATAATCGAGCTGTCCCGCAGCATCTTTTGGAAGACACCGCTGTCGTGCTCGTCGCGCATGTAAAATCTGGCCCCCAGCACCACGGAAACATCCCCCATCATTTGCTCCAGGGTAACGGGGACAAAGTACTTATCCACCGCTGACCAGACGCTAAACTGCTCCGGTACCACATGGAAGCCTCGGGCCGCTGCGATATTGACACAGTCACAGGTGAGAATATCGAGAAAGGCATGGGTGAGGGTGCGGCGGGCGTGGGGCATATCCACCACGGTTTTGCCATATATCTGGCGATTGAGCGCAAAGCCGAGGGTGGTGCGCAAGCAGGTATCGGCAGCCCCTTGGGAAAACGCTGCACAGAGGGCGCGGGTGATTTGAAATCCTTCTAGGGCTAGCTCTAGACCGTGGCCCTCAGGCCCCAGCAGCATACTTTCGGGGACGAAGCAGTCGCTAAAGCCAATGCCGCTCATGTCGGCGGCGCGAATGCCATGGGTTTTGATCTTGGGCAGATTGTAGAACTGCTCGGGGTTGAGCTGGCTTTTGTCCACCATGAACAGGGACAGCCCGCGGTTGCCCCCGGCGGGATCGGTGCGGGCCAGCACATAGGTCAGTCCGGAGCGGGTGGCCCGGTTGATGGGCCATTTTTCGCCGTTGAGTACATAGCCCCCCTCTACCCGAGTGGCAACAACGCTGCCCCCAACCAGATCGCTGCCGTGCTCTTTT
The DNA here is from genome assembly GCA_038748225.1 of Cyanobacteria bacterium P01_H01_bin.26. Taxonomy (GTDB): domain Bacteria; phylum Cyanobacteriota; class Cyanobacteriia; order Phormidesmidales; family Phormidesmidaceae; genus Leptothoe. The sequence continues at coordinate 10,764 of JBCDJC010000141.1, forward strand.
TCTGAGTAGGCCAGACACATGGTCAGGTGCTGATCCCGCATCCGGTGGGACAGGGTTTCTTTTTGGGCGTCGGTACCGGCCATCCAGGTCAAAAATGACCAAAACATGGTGGTAAATGCGATCGCAACATTTAAATCCCGCCGGGACAGCACCCGCACAAAGGATACAAACTCTTCAAAGGAGGTAAACTTACCGCCGCTGCTGGTCGGCACATAGTAGTCCTGCAGACCGTAGTCATACAACCAGGCAATTTCCTGCTCAGGAAATGCCTCTGATTCATCAATGGCCGCCATCTGAGCAAACGATAGCCGCCGGGTAGAGTCTCGGGGATCCCCCAGAGCGGTTTCTAGCTGTTGAGCAAGCCAATATTGCTTGAGCTGTTCCATAGGTCAAAGGCAATGGGGTCTGAATGGGCCAAAAAAGGTGTAGCTGGATCCGCGCAAAGTACGGCACCCGCTACGACTGACTGGTTTCTAACTGCTGCGCTAACGATTCAACTTCTTTGTGTAAATCCCGCACCTTGACCGTCAGGCTGGGGTTTTCACTCCAGTCTGCAATCACCTCTAGCTCCCCTGCCATAAATCGACTGCGGCAGGCCCGGCGCTGGATTTTACCGCTGGAGGTTTTTAAAACGCTGCCTGATTTCACCAGGGCAATGGCATAGACCTGGAGTTCATGGGCCTCAGAGATCGCCTGACGAATATCCGCAATGGTGACATCTGCGTTTAGATCCTGCTGCTGGGAGCGGACCACCTCCTGGACCACCACCAGCTGCTCCTCACCCTCTTGAATAATTGAAAAACAGGCACCGTAGTCAGGCCGCAGGGCAGGGCTCACCTGCTGCACGGTCCACTCAATATCCTGGGGATAGTGGTTAGTCCCGCGAATAATAATCAGATCCTTAATCCGCCCCGTAATGTAGAGCTGACCCGCTTGCAAAAAGCCCAAATCCCCCGTGCGTAAAAAGGGACCATCGCCGCCGCTAGTATGGGCCGCAAAGGTTTCCTGGGTGGCCTCGCAGCGCTGCCAGTACCCCTGGGCCACCCCCAGATCCGATACCCACACTTCGCCAATCGTATCGGGGGCGCAGCGCTCACAGGTATCGGGGTTAACAATGGCCACCTGGGTTTCGCACACCAGTGGACCACAGCTCACCGTTTCGCGCCCGGTGCTCCCCGGCGTCATTGGCTTGACTTGCCCCTGTTCCAGGCTAGGGGCATCTAACGATAAGATAGTCGGCGCTGCTCCCACGGGCAGGCTAGAAACCAGCAGCGTCGCTTCCGCTAGACCATAGGCGGGGGAAAAGGTCTCCCAGGCAAACCCGTTCCCCTTAAAGGCGTCATAAAATTCCCGCATTACCCTGGGGTTGATGGGTTCAGCCGCATTGCCCGCACTCTGCCACTGGCTCAGGTCTAATCCTTCTTTTTGGGAGGCCCGAATGCGCCGCACGCAGAGATCGTAGGCAAAGTTGGGCGCTTGGGAGTGGGTCGCTCCGTATTTAGCGATCGCCTGGAGCCATCGCAGCGGCCGCTTGACAAACGCCAGGGGAGCCATAATGTAGCAAGGAGCCCCGTTGTACAACGGCTGGATCAGCCCCTCCACCAGGCCATAGTCATGGAAGTAGGGCATCCAGGTAACGGTTACACTGTCGGCGCTGTAACCACAGGCCCGCTGCAGATAGGCCGAATGGTGCACCAGATTATAGTGGCTCAGCATCACTCCCTTGGGGGTGGATGTGGACCCGGAGGTGTATTGCAGATAGGCCAACGTGTCCCTGTCGATGTGGGGATCGCGCCACTGGTCCGCCAGCGATACATCCAGCTGGGTGGTGTCGATCCAGCCCATGGTGTCAAATTCAGGGAACTCCAGCCCCGAATTCTGAATCATCTCAATAATTCGCCCCGTACTTAGGACCAGGCTGGCCTCAGCGTCCTTGATGATTTCCCGCAGCCGGGGCAGGGTTCGCTTCATGCGACCCGCGTCGGGGGGAGGCACCGGAATTGCGATCGCACCCGCGTAGAGACAGCCACAAAAGGCGGCTACCACCTCCGCACCCTGGGGGTATAGCAGCAGTGCCCGTTCCCCCCTAGCGTGATTGAGCTGCACTGCGATCGCCCGCGCCTGCCGGTCTAGCTCTGCGTAGGTGTAGCTTAGTCCTTCCCGCTTACCATCTTCTAAAAAACAGTAGGCCAGGTCGTTGGGCTGGTGTCTGGCCCGGTACCGCAGCAGCTC
>JBCDJC010000142.1:0-12988 GCA_038748225.1 Cyanobacteria bacterium P01_H01_bin.26
GCGCATTACAACCGTTACCAGTCCATTGACTGGCGGTTTTGGCTTCGTCTGTGGAGCAATAATTGTCGGCCCCATAGTAATGAGCCGCGTGTTGGCTGGAGACAGAGGCAATGGACAACATGGCAGGTGTGATGAAGGGGACAGTTTACAAATGTCAATATTCTTGCAACAGTGTGGCCGTAGATTTTGGGTGTAGATACCGATGTAGATTCGTTATGTAGATACCCATGTAGATTGACTGTGGATATCCATGTAGATGCACTGTAGATATCTGATGGTGATATGGGTGTAGAGTCGTTGTAGATATCACTGTTGAGTCAATGGTGATAGTTGTTGAATCACCGTTGATTGAGGGGGTTAGTCTCTGTAGATAGGGTGTAGATATCACCGTTGATTCAATGGTGAGTCTCTGTAGAGTTGATAGAGAATCTAAAGAAAGACTTTGTTGATTGAAAATTTCAACAGTCTTGTTGTTATGGTAGTGACTATCGGTTGTGTGTTGTTCAATCCATCAGACTGAAACGAATTAGTTCTCGCCGCAGTAATAGTTCAGCATGACCCATGCGAGGGAGTCTCTAGAAACCTTTCTGGGTGAACCCGGCCCCGGCAGTAGACTGTCAGATCGTACCGTTGTGACCCAAATTTTCCCAGAGATTGAGACGTATCGAAAACGAGGGTACTCATTAAGTGCAATTCATAGTGCACTGGTGCGTGGTGGGGATTTGATCTGTACGATTACCACATTTAGAACGTATTACTATCAAGAGCGACATCAGCGGTCTGATAAACAGTCATTACCAGAACAAGGTTCAACGACTGACTTAGCTGTTCCGATGACAGAGCCTCTTCCATTGCAGGATGCTGAAGAACAGATTTCGACAGACACATCTGATTCAAAGTCTTTACTGGCGATCAGTGACACAGAGTTGAAGGCTCAACAAGCATTGGCCAAGCGTATGTTTGCCCAACGGCGGGCTGAGTTGGGAATTACCCGACGCGAAAACTAGACACTAACAACCCATTGAAGTTTGGAGGACTCCCATGAGTAGTTCCACAAAGAAACCCGCTGGCTCGAAGTCAGCAGAAAAACCGCGTATTCATTTGGTGAGTGGTGATAAAGGAGGCACGGGTAAATCTGTGGTTTCGGCCATGCTGGTGGATTATTGCCGGTCTAAGCAGCAGACGATTCAGCCGATTGATGGGGATATGACAAATCCCACGTTGAGTGGAGCCTATCCCGATGCGATTGAAATGGTGGTGTCGGATGACCGGGATATGCGATCGCAACTCAACACCATTTTTATTTCTGCCCAAAAAGAGGGCAAAACGGTAATTGTTGACCTACCGGCCCGCTCAGAATCGGCCCTGAGTGCCTGGTTCAGTGAGTACAATGTGCTGTCATTGGCGGAGAGCCAGGGGATTCAGTTTATCAAGTGGTGGGTGACGGATGGTGATCCATCAACGCTGGATTTGTTTTCCAAGTCAGTTAAGGGCTTTCCTGAGATTCGCCATATATTTGTGAAAAATATGGGTCTGACTAAGCCGGTTCATTGGGCGGTGCTAGAGTCATGGCCAGAGATTGGTCAGTGGCAGCAGGATGGCACCATAGAGATGATCGAGTTTCCGTGGATGGATAAGCTGCTGATTTCGCGGGTCCGTCGAGCCCAGCAAACATTTGGTGAGCTGGCGGATGCGGCGGCGACGGATGATATTTTGACCCAGGGTAGGATCCAGGGATTCTTGCGACAGGGGTTTATGGCGTTGGAGCAAACCAGTGTGTTTAGTCAGGAGCCTGACAAGATACTGGCGAGGAAGTCTGGTGCTTCGGCATCTGAAAAAGAAACTGTCTCCAAATAGGAAGAGTGTTTGTGCTTTAGATGGCGATGATGGGTGTATCGGGTTCTTGTTGATTACGCGTGATGAACCATGAATAGAAAACGATGGGTGTTTGGGTTTCTGGGCGCAGGTACTTTGGGCGCGGTGTTGTTAGTTTCTACACTGGGACGTTCTGGTGGCAAGATTGTACCCGTGGCGGCTCAACAGTTACCGGTGACGGCGAAAGCGGTGATTGGGGGTGAAACGATAGAACTGGAAGTGGCTTCGACAGCTGAGGAACAGATGACTGGGTTGATGTTTAGAGATTCGTTGCCCGCGAATCGGGGCATGTTGTTTGAGTTGCCGCGACCCAAGGCGCAGGTGCTGTGGACCAAGGATGTGAATTTTCCGATTGATGTGGTATTTCTGTTGGATGGCAAGGTGGAGATGGTGCTGGCTGAGTTGCCGCCTTGTTCGGGGGAACCGTGTCCGGTGTATGGGGTGAGTAAGGCGGTGGACCAGGTGTTGGAGTTGCCGGGTGGTCGTGCGGCTGGGTTGGGATTGGTGCCAGGGAAAGAGGTGCGGATTCAGCAGGTGGATTATGGGACCTAGAACTGAGGATTTCCCGTCAATGACCACAGCGGCAGAAGTCTATGCGATTCAGCAGGTGGATTATGGGACCTAGAACTGAGGGTGGCGGTTGAGATCGCAAATCCAAAAATATGAGATCGCATCATCCAGGTTTCCTATGACAACTTGATAAAACCCTGCGCTGTAGTTGAATGTCAGCAGTAAAATGCTGGCTATGGCGGTTCTTCTTTCGGCAACTAAGCTCAAGTCCTATGCCCAGTGTCCCAGGGCGTATTACTTTCGCTATGAGTACGGTTTGAAAAAGCCGTCGGTGTTTGGTGCGGCTGTTTTGGGTAGGGCGTTGCATGGTGCCCTGGCACAGCTGTATCAGGATTGGCCTTATCAGGAGCCATTGCCGTCTGAGGAGTGGCTACGGTATTGTTGGGAGACTCAGATTGGTTCGTTAGCTGCGGCCCAGGTAAAAGAGGGGTGGCAGGTTCTGCGGCGGTATTTTGAGACGGAGATTGTGCCGTCGGGTGCCATGACGCGCCCGTTGGCAACAGAGGGCAGAATTCAGGGATTGCTTCAGGTGAAGGGTCTGGAGTTTAGGCTGACGGGTCGTTATGACCGATTGGATAGTTTAGAAGATGGTCTGGAGCTGATTGATTATAAGTCGGCGAAGAACCCAGTGTTGCCTACGGTTGAAACGGTGGACCTACAGCTGGGGTTGTATAGTCTGGCCTTGGAGCAGCGCTATGGAAAATTGTTGCGACAAATGAGTTTGCTGTTCCTGCGGACGGGTGAGCGGGTGACCTATGAGGTGACCTATGAGCATCGGCGGCAGGTGGAAGCAGTGATTGGTGAGCTGGCATTGCGCCTGTTAGATGAGGAAGATTGGCAACCCCAATGTGGAGAGCAGTGTGGCCAGTGTGCCTATGCGAGGTATTGTTCGGCGGTGGAGGCTGAGCCGGAACCGTTGCCGGAGGTACAGCAGAAGGTGCGGAAGTTACAGCTGTGTTTGGGATTTTGAGGTGATTGGAATAATGACAGTTACGTTGAGTCAGTGGAATGCTTTGGGCTGTGTTAGATCGCTCGAATGCTTGATGGATAAGGGTATGGTGAAATATTTTTGATGGGGACATTGGTAGCGTTTGGGAAAAATTGGTATCCCTCGGAAACGTACGCTAGAGTGGCGGCGGTTTCAGTGTTTCAGATCCCTTTTGAGCCTGACCCAAACGATTTAAAGAGGTCAAAATTCTTCGGAACAACCAAAATCAGAAATTCTTCAGCTCCCTTGACTAAGCAGCTCCTCCGTGTATACCCTTAGTACTGAGGTCCCTACCGACCGAACTACAGAGCTCATTAATTAGCGCCACCGGCAGGTGCATCCAACACCTAACCGGTAGCTTCACCCCCGAGCTGTCCAGAGCAGCCTGGGAGCGCAGGTTTATGGTACCTGCTGCCACCCCGGATTGCATACATCTACGGGGTGGCTAATTTTGAGCTCTGGTTTCCTAACCCGTATCGTATTGGAGATCAGAGCTATGTTTATTGACCCCAATCTCGGCGCAGGTGCGCCCACCAATCCGCCTGCCGATGGTAGCCTGCCCGAGCATCAGTACGAAGACGTACGCATCATGCTGTTCGGCACCCTTGCGGCGGTGCAAAATACTATCGCTGTCCTGTTCCAGCTCAACTATGCTGAACCCAACGACTGGAGCCGTCCCCTAGCTACCGGTCGGCCTAATGAGGTGATGGCGATTTTAACCCGCCGGGTAAGGGTAGATTAGACGGCCGGAAGCGGAGGAGAACGAGAGGCTAGAAAACTTGTTTTTCCCTGCTCTTCTTTCTGCGTTTACGGTCTGCTCGAAGTCTTGAGCCAACACAGGGATGTGGGGCTGATGGTGCGATCTCATCAGCTCTACATCCCTGTGCCAGAGTGTTTTGGCAGTTAGGTGAGAGGGTGCGATCTCAATAAGCCCATGCTTCTATCCGGTATCAAGGTGCGATCTAAGAAAGAATAGCCACTGTTGTCGCTGATTAGGAGTGAGGTGGGCAAGAGAGGATTGTTGAAAGTGCGTTGGTTCAGCCGCTTCGAAGAAGCTTCGCAACTCCTCCCCTATCCTTTTTGGACCCCAATCTAGCCGCTGCAGCTGCTCTACTATCTCCACAATCGTCTCTAACGCATGCTGCTGAACGTCTGACAGCTTCGTATCTAATAACTCAGCACATAACTCAGGTGGCTGTTGCTGCAGCCATGCCAGGGCCTCCGCCATCAAAATCGGATCATCCAACGTCAGCCAGTAAGCCATCTGCTGTAGGTGAGCTGCCCTAGACTCCAGAGTAAGATGCTTCTCAACCTCTATAACCTCCTGAGCAGCCTGTAAATCGACAGTGACCTGAGCCTTCGACAACATTGCTCGGATGCGCTGACTCTCTTCTCGATAGAGATTACCACCTTCTGGCTGCGATGCAACCGATTTCAGATCGCTAAAACTATTGATTTCATTGCTATTACCATCTGTATCTTGTAATAAGCTTGTGGAGCTGTGACAGTTTGGCGCGTTAGCATGGCCAAACTGTCCAGATTCATTATTAAGTTGGGGGGTCTGGGGGGATTCCGTCTGTAATTTCCAGAGCGGATGCCACAGATCTTTGTATCGGTATAATGACCCACCTCCAATACCAAATTTCCGGAGGGCATTAAATCTAGCAGTGGCTTGTTCTGGAAGTTCATTTTTATCTGAGAGTTCTTTAAGAGCAGCTTGAATTTTGTCTTTGGTCTTTTGACTCTGCTGCTGGTTCCAGTTAGGTTTAGTATTTTTAGATTCTGACTTTTCTTTTTTAGATTTGTACTTTCCAAACTGCTCTCCATAGTGAAAGTAGTGACTTTTCTCAATACAGCTGACCCATTCTGAAACGCGGTCTTCGATTTCATGCTGATGGCGACACCACAGTTCATAGCCAGGTAATGCTTTTGCCACAGCCAGAACTTCTTTGATTAGACCGTCACCGGTTAGCGGTTCACCTCCGTACATCACATGGTGAAATACATAGGTGCGCATAGTGATTCGACCTAGCAATCGATTGGTCTGCCCATGGTCGGTCCAACCTTGCTCGATTTCAGCATTGAGATCGTTTAGAAATTTGTCAGCCTTATTTGAGAGACGATAGCTGCGCCGTCTCTTTTGCCTAATGATCTGCTGCAGTATTTCATTGTTTAGGTTGTTATGGCTCTGGCATTGTTTCCACTGATCAATAAAGGTAGTCCGGTCAGTCCAGATCGGTTCTAGAGCATCATTCAGTAAATAGGACCCACGCTGTAGCGGTAGCCGGTGGGCGTTAAATAAGTTCGGCGTACTTTCAATTGTGTACAGCCGAGCATTCGGAAAGACTTCAAGTTGACCAGGCGTGACTTTAAATCCCTGACTTTCCAGAAGTAATGTGATGCCACTGCCCACTTCCCAGGCTGTCAGCGATTCTGAAAATGGGAAATATATGTGCAGGCCCTGGCTATCGGATGAGGTGCAGGTGATGGCTGAGACCAGGCCTAAAGGTTCCAATGCCTCGATCAGTTTTTGGAATGCAATGGGATCTCGCCTGGGATGGTAAGCGCTGCCGATATCAACATCGAGCATGGCATAGTGGGTTTCTTTGCCAAACCGCACACCATATATGTAAGTACCCTGTTCAATCAGTCGGTCTGATAACGGATGCCGACTTTCCGTTTGCCATTGGGGGCGTTTACCCGGTTCTGGATGGCGAGCACAGATATAATCATACCGATGGGGAAATAAATTCAGAAAATCGTTGTTTTCTGAAACATATCCAAAGCTCAGGGGGGCAGCTACGATACGCCACCTCCCTTCCTATTAAATCCATCATAAATTATCAGCCCTGGTAAATCAGTACCAGAGTTGTTAGGATCTACAGGCATCAAAAACTGACCCACACTGTGGGGACTGTTGATAGCATCCAGCTCTTAGCCGACCGCCAAGAAAGCAAAGGGCTGGTGCTTTTGATTTGCTTGAGAAACAAATAAGTAGTTCATCTGTTTCTCAGCACCTGAGAGGTTAGCACTACTTGGTGGAGTTCTCAAGTACCCAAAATCCTTGATACGGCAAAGGTATAGCCTTTCAATACGGCAAAGGTATAGGCAAAATCTGACGCCAAAGTTACAGGCTACTCTCCCCTCGATACGGCAAAGGTATAGGCAAAATCTGACGCCAAAGTTACAGGCTACTCTCCCCTCGATACGGCAAAGGTATAGGCAAAATCTGACGCCAAAGTTGCAGGCTACTCTCCCCTCGATATGGCAAAGGTATAGGTAAAATCTGACGCTAAAGTTACAGGCTCTGATCTATAAGGACTGAACTAGCTAGAGTTACGATCGAATGTTTTATAGCTAAATACGCTAAAGTTATAGGCTAAACCTGACGGTAAAGTTACAGGCTACTCACTCTCAGATACGCTAAAGTTACAGGCTAAACCTGACGGTAAAGTTACAGGCTACTCACTCTCAGATACGCTAAAGTTACAGGCTAAACCTGACGGCAAAGTTACAGGCTACTCACTCTCAGATACGCTAAAGTTACAGGCTAAACCTGACGGCAAAGTTACAGGTCACTGGGCAAAAAACGTACGCCAAAGTTACAGGGTTTAAGAACTGAGAAAAGCCTTCTATCATGTGGCTGATGTTTTCTAATGGTGGCGGTATTGTCGGTAACTAAGGATGCTGCAAAGGATACGACCTTTCCAGTCGATGGGCAGCTTTTGCGGGTTCTCCCACGGGCAGGGGCCTCATTGAGAAACCCAGATGTGAATTTGCCTACGCTTCGAACCGATGGTGAAAACTATTATCTGGAGATGCGGGTGGAGGCGGATCCCGATGAAACCAGCGAAGTTGCGGTTACCCGTCGTATTCCTATAGAAGATCTCTCTGGGGAAGAATGGGAAGAACTTAAAGAGCAGTATGACAGTCTCGATTTGGAGACCTACTTGGGGGAAGGCATTAAGGGGTTAGAAAAAATCCAGGATCGGCGGATGCAGCGCCTGATTGCGGCCCTGCTTACTTTTCTCAATCCCCGCCAGGTTTCCATTGTTCTTTATCTATATAGGGCAGCTGCTCAAGAAGGTAATCGCCCTGGTGTCAGTTTTCGGTCCAATGACTTGCTCGAAGCTATGGGATATAAGCGCACCAAAGACGGTGGCTTTCCCGCTAAGCTCCGTTCTCAGCTCCACTGTGACCTGATGGCCCTTCATCGCACCGAGTTAGTCTTTGCCCAGTCCTTGCCCAAGGGCGATAGCCTGGGTGCAAAAGTCACCATCAAAAACGTACTACGCATCAAAGAGTTCGAGGTGGACAATGTTCCCCGAGACTTTGACCCCGATAAAGCCGCTGACTATACCTATGAGTTAGCCGATGCCTATACGGTTTCCTTAGAGTTTTTTGAAGGCCCGGCCCGCACCGGTGACTATGTCCTTTTTGCCAACAGTCTTGACATGACCCAGCGGCTAGGAGGTAGTGCCAAACATGATTACAAAACTAAGCTGCTGGTTTATCTAGCCAGCCGTCTGCAGTGGGACTCTCCAGAAAATGGTCAGTATTTAACTATCTCCAAGCGATATCTCTTCAAGAATTTAGATCTTTTAGGCAGTAATTCCTCTCGTAACAATCAGCTATTTTGGCGCACCGTCGAAGAGCTGCGCACGGATGGCTACCTTGTTGGAGCCCAAGAGCTGCCAGGTAAGCGCAAGAACGCACTGATTCAATTTCAAATTAATGCAGACAAGATTACGGCGTCTGCTAAGACATCGTAGGGAGTCGTGACAATAATCTGTAAACAATGGTTCAGTGAGTTGGCTTTCTCGGAGAAGGTTGGTACAATTGGACTATGAAGATGTATCAGCTCAAAGAACACGTTCTATCTCAGTGGAAGTCTCTCCATAGTTGGTGTGGTCAGTTGACTTCACCGTTAGAGCAGTTTGGCCTGGATATCCGTAAGCAATTTGGAGACCGTCGTTACAAAGCTACCTGGGTAAAAGCGCTGGCCTACTATCAGGCTCAGCGTATTTATGAGTCTTGTATCGATAGCACCCTATTAATTACCCATACGCTTAATTTCCATCCGCAAGATCGTCTATACGCCTATCGCAATGAAATTCTAGATGCCTTTCTTCAATACGAAGATGGCCTGGCTCTGATTAAGCAGGGTCTGGAAAATCTCTACTGCGACGGGTTTACTGCACAGGATACCGAAAGTGCCCATGGGATTTTTAAACTTCTGGAAGCAAGAGAAGGACAGCGAAACCAGAAAGCCCTCTCAGCAGCTTGATCTATTGCGTAAAGGTGAACTAGTCAACCGCGAGCGTTCTACGGGAACGACAGTGTTTCGCAAGTTTACAGACTCGATTAAAGCCAACGGCGGCGATGCCGATGCCATTATTGACTCAATTACGGTGGAAACAGAAGAACTGTTTGGCTGTAGTGTAAGAGAGCTTTATCAAGCAACCGGTGGCAAAAAAAACGATCGCAGTACGCTGCCAGAGATTGTGCAGCGCTCCTACATTGCTAACGAAGCCCTCTCTTCTTTTGAGCTAGAACGTATGGAAGGTACCGTCGGTGGTGAGGACCAACAAGAAAATAATGAGAATATTGTCGGTACCGTGAGAGATGTAAGTAAAAAGACTCGCAAGTGGTTACCCTGGTAGAATCGGCAAGGGGCAGGTAGAGCAAAGGTGTTATAAATTCACTTACCCTAAAGTAGATTTACTGGATATCTGCTCAAGCTTATGGCAAGCTATTCAACTGTTTCAGAACGCCTTGATGCTTGGCTTGATTTTAAGCCTGAAAGTAAGCTAGAGCTCATAGATGGTCAACTGATCGTCGGTAATTCACTGATGGGTAGTCGGTTGTTGCTACGGCAGCTGTTGCAAGGTTGGTCAGTGGGCGCTGCGATCTCACTTGCACCCATTGAAGCATGGTTAGATGCGTTGGCGGTCGCATACCAGGTCAGTTTGCCAGATACTAAGCCCTTAGCTTTACAGATAGATCGTCTAGAAATACAGTTTGCTGACGCTGCATTTATTCCAGAAGATTTACACATGGGAAGTGCCGAAAGGACCTGGTCCCACCATCGGGTTCGTCAGCAGCTAACGTTAGATTTGTTTCGGCTAGATAAAACAGTGGGTGGATGGTCTCTAGGGCGCGACTTTGTAATGCGTTTGGGAGATAACGGAGTGACGCCAGATTTGCTTTTTTTCAAAGGGCAGGGACTCAACCAACTCTATGAGGCTTATCTGAGTGGACCAGCCGAATTGGTAATTGAAGTGCTTATGCCCGGACACGAGCAGAGCGATATTAAACTTAAATATGCTGGCTATCAGGCTACAGGGGTGCCAGAATACTGGCTGATTCACCCAGAGAGTCAGCAGGTGGAATTTTATTGCTTAATAGATGGACAATATTGTCGTCAATACTTAGATGACGACGGCTATTATCGGCCAGACAATGTTCCAGGACTGGCGTTTTTCCCAGCGGCGCTTTGGCATGACGACGAGGAGTGTATCTCTTGTTTTGTGGTTGAGCAAGCAATAGATTCCGATCAGCAGCTGCAGGCTGAATCTGGTGCCAGCTGGGGATCGCTGCTGTTTACTCCTAATGTGCAACTAGAAGCAGTGCCAATTGCCTTTGAAGAGTATATGAGCTGGTGCCCTGAAGCCAAGTTTGAATTTATTCAAGGCAAACCGTTAATCGGGTCCACTCTAGGAACGCGCAATGTATTGGCCATGCTGTTGATGACCTTTGGTCTGAAGAGTACGGTCAAGCTACTGCCATCGTCAGCCTGGATTCAGGGTCTGCGACAACAATTAGAGCAAAACCGTCAGGATGCTAATCGTAAAGCAGCCTGGTGGTCCACTGCTCAACAGACCGCAGCCTCTTTAAGACATCACTTTTCAGTCGATAAACTGGGTGTAATTGGCGATCTGGTGATGCCACAGCCCTTAAACTACTGGTCAGATATCACCTTAGTCTACTGGGAGGAATTTGAAGATTCCTGGCGAGCCTATGATGTGCTGCGAGATATTGATCCAGATATGCGCGTTGATCTCTTGCGGGCGGATGAGCTTTGGCTGACAGCTGACCAACGTTGGCAAATCGAGTACTGCCTTGTAGAGGTGTGACTTTGGGGCTGGTTTGGCCACTTGAGCTATCACTAAGTGCAGACGTCTGCACTTAATTGCACAGATTCACAATTTTTTGGTTCAAAACTCCAATACTGATGTATCCTATCCGGTGTACAGTTGTGCAACTGTGAGCTGGAACTATGATTATTGCAATCGCGGCTATTAAAGGAGGCGTTGGCAAAACAACCGTCACGTTCTGTCTAGCTGCCACATTGGCCCACATGGGCAAACGAGTTTTGTGTATTGATTTGGACCATCAGGGGGATCTGTCCTCTGCCATGGGTGCTGAGCGGGATGCGTCAGAGCCTGATATTGGTCAAATTCTTTATGCTCCTAAAAGGGGCCAGGCTGACCTAATGGCTCAGGGCATCATTGATGTGCAAGGCTGGTGCCACCTGATTACTCCTGGAATAGATCTGGGGGGATACCAAACAGAGATTGAGAAAGGGCTTTCTAGCGAAAGTCGTCTTAAGGATGCGTTGGCTCAGTTTAATAGTGTCTATGAGAACTACGACTATGTTCTGTTAGACACACCCAAAGGAGAAGGGCTTTTCACTAAGAATGCGTTGGTTGCCTGTGATGAGGTGCTGGTGCCTGTACAGACTGAGTATTTCGCGCTGAAAAATATTCCGGAATTGTTGAATCTGGTAAGTCAGATTGCAGATCGGGCAAATCCTGATGTGCGAGTATCCACCTTAGTGCCAAATCGCATGAAGGCTACCAGTTTACACAAGAGTATTCACCAACAAATTATTGATTGGGACGTACGAACCCATTTGCCCCATCAGTTAGAGAAGTCTTGGACGTCTCCTGCGATTCGTGATTTGACTGTGTATTCAGAACTGTCTGCTCAGGGAGAATCGCTGTATTCCTACAGCTCTGTAAAAGAAGAGCATCGAGAGCCATTTGTTGCGATCGCAAACCATCTAGAATCCCTTCGCAATCAGTCCACTATTCGTGAGGTAGAGACCATTGGCTAAAAAAAGTTTCTCTAGGGTGGCTACTGTAGCTGAAAAGGCACCCTTACCCCGAAAACTAGCCGTCGTTCCCAAACGAAAGCCAGACGAAATCGTCAATCTAGAACGAGTAGATCTCGCCGATCGTGAAAATTGGCTACGGGCGTTAGATATTTGTCAGGCAAATGACGCCCAGCCACTAAATAACCTATTGTATGAAATCGAAACTTATCAGGGACAAATCGATCAGGCGTTGCAAACGGCTCAGGCGCAGAGCACAATCTATGCCTACGCCATTGGTAGTCGGTTAGATGTCATTGAAGAGAAACACCTCTATAAAGAGAAAGACTATGATAATCTCACAGCCTTTATCAAAGGCGGTGAGGTAAAGCGCCCAAATGGTACCCCTATCACCACCCGTCAAGTGTGGGCCTACCGTCGGGTAACCCGTGGTCTCAAAGACTTTTTGCAAATTGCAGAATCTATTCGCGATGGAAAACCTTTATCTTCAGATTTGCAAGGTCAGTTAGAAGACCTAGGACAACAGGTCAACAAAGATATTGTCGACTCGTTTTTAGATTCCTATGCCGACAGTATTGCCGGTGTTCTAGAGCTAGGTGTTTCAAAGCTAGAGCAAGTTTATCGCCTGCCAGAATCCGTCGCTTTAACCGGCTTACTGGCAGGAAAACTCCCTTTGGAAGAAGACATCATTGAAGTTCATGAGGTGTCCTTCTCCCAGTTGAGAAAAGCTATTAGCACCCATGAGAAACAACGTAAGTCCAATGGCGTAGGTAAGCGGACCAGTAAGGTCACCAATGCAGATCGCATGTTAGACAATCTGAATCGTGCTGTTGAAGAGTTAGATGCGTTGGTTCTCTCGGATTTACAACTTCAAAGACTAAGTGCGCTTAGAGATGCGATCGAACGTATTTTGTCCTAAGAAAACTGGATATTGTATCTGTCAGGTTAGTTAAGACAATGGGTACTCCTAAAAGCCCTGAATTACAGCAGAATAGCTCAGAGATACGTTGAATTCTTTTCCAAGTGCAGACGTCTGCACTTGGAAAATTTGTTTGTCGTAATCGATAAATGGAGACGTTAATTCGGAAAACCAAAGCTTGGCCTGTGGTGGTTGTTGGATGCGATCGCTATTCCGACGCTGAACCAAACAGGCCTGACTCCGATGCCTGTAGCGTGTCATAGAAACTTTCTTTCGCCTTTAATTCCAAGGCTCGTTTGGTGTATCGCCCAAACACCCCCATGGACTTAATCCGCATGAGCCTGCGCACAAATTCAGGATTCATCCCCTCCAAAATCAACTGAGTCCCAAACGTATGACGCAGCTGGTGAGGATGAATCTGTGTATCCAGTTCCGCTAACTCGGCCAACTCCTTGATGCAGTTGTACACACCCTTGTAGCCCATCCGCTGACCGCGATTCCGGTTAGAAAGGCTAATAAA
>JBCDJC010000143.1:0-12926 GCA_038748225.1 Cyanobacteria bacterium P01_H01_bin.26
CCTCTCCCTTGCCCCCTCTCCCTTTCCCCTCTCCCTGTCCCCCTTTCCCTTTCCCCCTTTCCCTTTCCCCCGTCCCCACGCTACTCCGGGGATTTTGTTTTTTGGCAGATTCCCTTATTGCCCCTTTAGAACTCTCAAGGGGCTCTCAGGACTGACTCAGGTTAACTCCCTACCATAGAACCAATCTTCACGCCTCCGTCCATGACTTTACTACCCCGTACAGCCGCATTGATGACCGCTAGCCTACTGACTGTGTCCATGCCGTTTATAGCCACCGCTGCCTGCGCCCAAACAGTTGAACAGCTACAGCCGATGACCCTCGACCGGTTAGACCAGATCCTGCAGTCAGAGGTTGACAATGTTGAAGGCGGAGACGGACAGTGGCAATTTAGCGTCGGTGAGCGAGCCGTGGTGGTTTTAGCCGATGCTCGCAACGACCGTATGCGTATTTTTAGTCCGGTGGTGCCCGTTGAGGAGCTGACAGCACAGCAGGTCCAGGCAATGCTGGCCGCCAACTTTCACACAGCTTTAGATGCGCGCTATGCGGTTACCGATGGGGCAGTGGTCGCAGCCTACCTGCATCCTCTAGGGACGCTTCAGGCTGACAACTTTCGTTCGGCTCTACGCCAGGTGGTGAGCTTGGCTGAAACCTTTGGGACGTCCTATTCTAGCAATGAGCTTAACTTTGGCCTGCGGCAGCGCCAGCAACCCAGCGATTTAGAGCAAATTTAACCCTATCCTTAGGAAGTTTCGTCTCTTAATTACAACCTGATATGTATTCCAATGGATTGGGCTTGCTTAGTTGTTGTCAGACCAATTAATAATCTCATCGAGTGTCATGGAGGCTAATGGTTGAAATTCAGTGGCGGGATATTTGCGTTGGAGACGTCGTAGGGTCTTGGCTTGTTGGGTGACAAAGGTTTCTTGCTGTTGGAATCGATAGCGGATGGAGCCGCTGATGATGTCGTCTAAACTGTCTTGGAAAGCTTCGATTTTATCGCGCCAGGGGTCGGCTGCCTGCTCGTTTGGCAATGTCTGTAGTTTCAGGATACGAATGATGATTTGACGAGTGAGAGAAGCGGTTTTGTTAAACTGCTCACGTCCCATATCGCTGATTTCCTCGATCAAATTTACCAGGTCTAGGTTGCCGAAATCTTGCGATCGCAATGCTTCAGCCTGATACTCACACCACGCCATAAAATCGGTGTCATATAAAGTCTTTTTTGGTACTGCGGCCACTGGCGTATAGGTATGCTCTGTTACAGGGGTTGGATTAGTAGGACTTGACATGGCTATCTCTTATCTATCTGTGGCGGCATTGCTCCTCCTGTTACCTGTATACCTCGTTCATCCAGGTTTGGATAAAATCGCGACGTTTGACATCGCTCCAGCTGAGCCAGGTGTCCTGGGTGACCTGAGCGGTGACTGCATCCACCAGGGGCCAGAAGGCTTCGTCTAGTTCTTGCTTAAAGCGCTGGGGCTGGCTGTACATGAGCTTGCATTTTTTCGGGTTGAGCCGGGCTAGGAACTTGGTGCGCAGGTAGTAGGGGCTTTTGAGCTTAAGGGCAAAGGTACCGTCGCCAGCAACGCGAATCATAAAGCCTTCGTGCTCGACATGGTGGGATTTGGCGATCGCATCTGCAAATGTACAGGGAAACCAGCTGGGTCGGGGGGTGTGAAGAGTAGCTGCGATCGCATCCAATTCCGCTTCGCCCATAAAGCCTGCCCCTAGCACCCCAGCCCCAATCAGGTGCAGACCATAGTCCGCTGGTCCGTACGAAATAATATGTGGGTCTTCAGGATGAATCGCCTCCCATAGCAGGGTTGTATCGGGGTGATCCTGGAGCCAGGCCAGAACGCGACCGTACAGCCCATGGTCATGGAGCAGTCCCTGGGCCCGCTCGACATACTCTCCCTTAAACGATCCAGAACAGGTAACCACTACCTGATGGGCGTTGTAGGGGTGTAAAAACGTGCTGACTAAAAAGCCGTTGAGTTTTTCCACGGCGACGATCGCGGTCTCGGGCAACAGCGTAGTATCCCGCTCTAGGTAGTTAAAGGTACGTGGAAAGGGGCGGCTGACGGGGTTACCATCCAGGCCAACAACCACACCACGGGCTAGCCGCAGCTGGGGATGCTCATCCCAAACCGAGGGGGTAAAAAAGGCTTTGGAGCTATGTTTAAACAGGGTGAGGGCTCCCCCATTCACCTGTTTGACAAGTTTTTGTTTGACAAGCGGCTCCATTTGCTCAGCAAAGCTGGGCAGACGCTGACTGTAGTCAAACTCGCAGGGGATACCCAGACATTCCTGCTCGGGCAGTCGCATGGCGGTGAGGGGACCACCAAACCCGGCTCCTGTTTCTAGGGAGTAGGTGCGATCGCCCTGGGAAGTAAGGGGAATATGGCCCCGTACAACCGTGAGGTCGCTAGTCTGGCGAAAAATACCGTCGGTGTCGTGGTTTTCGTGGCGGCGGCAGCGGCCATAAACGCGCTCCTGGGCAGGTTGCAGCAGCGGGTCAAACCATTCAATATCGCCGTGGCATAGGACATAGTCGCGGTAGCGATAAAACGACGGTAGTGACTGGATAAAGTCTCGGATTTGGGCCTGGTAAGCTGAATCACGCTGCAGCGCCTCGTGCAAAGTCCCCCGGGTAGATTTGCTTTTGATGGTGTCGCCGCGCAGGCCGCGGGCCAGGTTGTTGTCGTGGTTGCCGCGTATGCAGTAGTGACCCCGATCGACAGCCTGCATAACCCGATCGAGCACCGCCAAAGACTGGGGTCCACGATCCACCAGGTCGCCCAAAAAGCAGAGCCGACGTCCGTTGGGATGGGTGAGGTCGTTGTTATAGCCCAGCTGGTGGAGCATGGCCTCGAGGGTATCGCCCAGGCCATGGATATCACCAATGACGTCTAGCTGGGTGTCGGCGGGGATAGTGGGAATGGCAATGGTGAGGGTGAGATCGCCATCGGTAAGGGTAAAGGGCCATTGGGAGTTGGTTTGGATGCGATCGCAAAACTGAGCCACCACCCGTTCGGGTACCCGACAGGAACGCTGCTGATTTTGCCGCTGCACCCGTTCTACCGGCGGATTAAAAATGACCACTTGGACGGGAACACCCAGCTCCTTGGCAATGGCAGCAAAGGGTTTGCGTTCTTTATCGCTGATTAGCGTCGCATCCACGATCGTGGTGAGTCCGGCCTTGAGCCGGGCCCGCACCAGGCTTTCTAGGGTGGCAAAAATTAACCGGTCGTCCGTGGCGAGGGGGCGCTCTGCAACGTGGCCATCGACAACGGTGCGGGCGGTGCCAAAAAAGCGCTGGCGGAGGGCATCGCTGGAGAGCACAAGTTCGGGGGGCAGGTGGCGACAGGCGGTGGATTTACCTGCGCCGGGGGCTCCAGACAGGAGGACCAGGCTGCCGATGGGTATGGTGGTGGTCATGCTGTTCATATCCAAACAGTATGCCAAGGATTTCGGATTCTTTTGCGGAGTCGGGGGTTAGAAATATCACCGCTCCGCAGCCACAAAAAAGCCGGGGTTATGCCCCGGTTTTTTTGTTTGATCGACTGGACTTTGAATCAGAACTTGTGCGCGTGTAGTACTTCCATCACGTCACAAAGATAGGAAATGCCCGAATAATTGTCGAAAAACTGATCGGCGACCTCATCCGAAATCTTTACGGCCATTTCCCGACTGGGGGTGAGGATCTCGAACTTTACATTCGAGAAGTTATCGGAAACGGTTGGTCGTCCCGACGAGCGCACGTTGCGACTGCCTTTACCACCTGCGTCTACCACCGTATACCCGGTAGCCCCGACTTCGTCGATAATCTTGGCGATCTGTTTCTGCAACACCTTTTCCGTGACGATGACGAGCTTGCTGGCTTGTTGGCTCATGTTGATTACCTCCCAATGTGTGTATTTACTAAACTACATAGAAACTTAGGAAAATGGCAGCGCTGATCTAGCGGCCCCACTGGTCACCGGAGGATCACCGGCAGACCGCGGGATTAGCCACCCAGGGCCTGGGCGAGCGCGATAAAGAGCGGTATTCCCAGGGCAATTGCAATTGGCGTACCAATGGCTGTAGATGAACCGATGTAGGCAGAGGGATTGGCTGTCGGAATACCGGCTCGTAACGTGGGCGGCCCAGAGATGTCTGAACTGGAGGCGGCGATGACAGCTAGAACAACAACACCACCAAGACTAAAGCCCGTAGCGTAGTGGGCAATCATACCAAAACCGAAAGCGATGAACCCATGCAGCAGCGGTGCCACCAGAGCATATAGGGTGTACCACTGGGCTACTTTGCGCAGTTCGCCAAGTCGGGCGGCGGCTTCCATACCCATTACCAACATCAATACTGAAAGCAGACCGCGGAAGAGGGGGTCAAAAAAGGTCTCATATACTCTTTCCGGCTGGGTCAACAGGCCAAGAGCAATACCAAGCAGCAATGCCGATAGGGCAGAGCCCTGAAGACTTTCCTTAACGATGGGCCATATCTTAACCCGCTTGTTGCCTCCTGTACCCCCCTGTGACTTACTGCGATACGCGACTGCGGTACCACCGCCCTGGCTGCCACCATACTCCTGCTTACTGAGATACTCCTCCTCGCCGAGAGCCGCATCTGCGGTCTGACGCTGCTTGCTAGTGTAAATGCTGGCCAAGACAATTGCCGTCACAAGCGCCGGGATGTCCATAAAGGGATAAAGTGCGGCGGTCCAAGCCTCGTATGGGATGCCGTCTGTTTCCAGCAGCGTCAGACCAGCGGCAAAGGTAGAACCACTCACGGCACCGAACAAGCCTGCGGTGGCAATGCCATCCTCGGTTTTAACATTCGGCAGCTTGCACAGCGTATAGCGCCCAATCAATACGATCAAGATCCCTATCATCACGGCAAATACTGCGGGTACCAGCATCTCCACCAGATTGGCATTACGGATCTCCTGGCCACCGGTCAGGCCGACTTTCATCAGCAGCATGAAGACGATGAACTTATAGGCCGCATCTGGAATTGCTAGGCGGCTACCGAGGGAGGCAGCGACTATGCCACCAATCAAAAAGCCGAGGGTCGGCGACTGTAACTGCGACAGAAAGCGCATCAAAAAACTGGACAAGAAATCCACGTTGTAATTCCTCCTTAATCAGATCTTAGGGGTCAGGACAGCAGGCAAGCGTGGCATTAAATCTGGGGGCTGGCTCCACGCATCCGAGGAAGTAGCGAGTCAACCCGCCACTCCAGTGCATCCTTGCATAGACAAGGCTCTATTAAAAACCGAATCTCCATATGCTTAAGTCTATCTTGAAATGTGTTTGGAATTACACTGCGATGCACATATTTGCAAAGCAATGACAAATCTAATTCATAAGTTTTCCTTTTAGTTAGCGATCTTTGACATATACTTGGCTAATGCAAAATGCGAACTGACAAGTCAGCGCATCGCCATTTTTTCTCCACCCGTTGCTGTTGAAGCTTGATCAGGGATTATTTAACAGATCAGACGGACGACCTCACACCTCTGACCAATCTGACCAAAGTACGCCGGCCCATAAGCCTATTGATGACCTGCAACCGCTATCGAGCCTGACTCAGTTGTACAGTCTCTTTGTCTTTGGTCATGGAATACCTGACGCCGATCGCTGGGGAAAAATCCTGTCGAGAGGGCATCGTCTCTCGCTAACCTGCACGCATAGAAGAAATCTTGTTGTTCAACACCCGAGCGTTCGCCAGTCAAATGGACACCAATCCTAATCTAACCACGGGTAAACCGATGGAAAAGGCGACGGTGTCCTAATCCACCTGAAATTTCGGAGCTTCAGTTGGGGCGGTTGGTTCGATCGGAGAGCTATAGCGAGCCGCGTTAACCCAAATAACCGATAGCAACAAACCCATGCAACAGCCAGCTAGAAAAATCCAGCCGTGGGAAGGTTCTAAAACACAGAGCAAGCGCCGGTTTTTGCCATATACCTGCACAACCCAGCCTTCATCAGCATCTAATGGAGGTTTTGACTGTTTCGATTCAAACCTATTCATGATTTCCACTCCACATATATTATGTATGTCGCCAACAGGACAATGCCTGGATCGCAAGGAACACCTGCTCGAAATTCACCTGTGTTTTGGGTGTAGCGTATTCAGAAACAGGGGCACAGCTTCGGGCTAGCTAAATTTAGACCATAGCTAAAAACCTATGCTTTTACCAAATACCATATAGTTTAGTTTATGCAATCATTCTGCATGCGCGCGTTTTTTTTAACGCAGGATTGCCTCAAATTTGCAGAGCTATTTCATAAGTGGGTCTTATGCATTAGGTTTTTGACGCGATCCTCTTGGGGAAATCCATACTAGGATGCGACATGTCATCCTTGGGAAGCCCTCGTTAATTTGCCACATCAGAAATCAACCCAAGCACCATGGGCAAGCGATCGCTACTATGGCGCGCTCAAACAGCGATATCGAAAAACGCAGCGGGAGCTTTTTCTAGGGCTGTTGGCGTTAATGGGCGTCATTATTACCGGCACCCTTTGGTATTGGCTAGTGGAGGGCTGGCGGTTTACCGATGCCTTTTATATGGCAGTGATTACCCTGGCCACGGTTGGGTTTACGGAAGTTCAACCCCTGGGCGATCGCGGCCGGATCTTTACGATTGTGCTGATTTTTTTGGGTGTCTTTGCCGTCGGCTATATTGCCAACCGATTTACAGAGGCCGTTGTCAAAGGCTACTTTCAAGAAGGAGTGCGCTTAAATCAGCGGCGTAAACTTATGCAAGAACTCTCTCACCACTATATTCTGTGCGGATTTGGGAGGACAGGACGTCAAATTGCGGAAGAGTTTAGACTGCAAAAGATTCGGTTTGTGGTGGTGGATGCTGAAGAGGAGTCGGTGCAGCGGGCGCAGCAGCTGGGCTTTGTGGCTATCCAAGGTGATGCCACCCTGGACGATACCCTACACTTACTCAAAATTGAGTCGGCGATTTGTCTGGTATCTGCCCTCACCTCCGATGCGGAAAACCTATATACCGTACTCTCGGCTAGAACGTTGAATCCCCGCATACGCATCATTGCTAGAGCCAGTAGCGAAGAGGCCATCCAAAAATTACAGCGGGTCGGGGCCGATGCGGTGATCTCGCCCTACATTACCGGGGGTAAACGCATGGCCGCTGCAGCCCTGCGCCCCCAGGTAATGGACTTTATGGATGGCATTTTTTCCGGGGGCGATCGCACCTACTATATGGAAGAGTTTTTGCTAGATCCGCTGGTCTGCTCCCAGATTGGTCAGACTCTCCAGGACTCCCAGCTGAGACTGCGAACGGGGGTGTTAATCGTGGCCATCCAGCGAAATGATGGGGAGCTAATCATCGGACCGACGGCTAAGGTGCAGCTCAAACCCAGGGACTTTCTCATTTGTCTGGGCACCGCTGAGCAGCTACAAACCATGAACCGTATCCTCAGCCCAATCAATCCAGAATCCTTGCAACAACCCAATCGGGAATAAACAACTTGTCCCGATTGGATAAATTCCCAAGGGTAACTGTCAAAGGCAACGCCCACCGGCCTCCTATGACTACATTCCCCGTTGGCCCCCCCGACGATTCCCCCGGGTAGCTTGCAGCTCCTCTAGCTGGGCCTGTTGCTCAGCCGTAAGCACCTGATCAGCTGCTGTGCGGGAGTCTTCACGAATGGCCTGTAGCTGAGCGCGCTGATCTTCACTCAGGTCTAAGTCGCGCATGGCCTGGGCGCGATCGCGCCCGGTTTTACCCTCCAGGGTGGCTAGCTGGTCAGTCGTCAATACCGCCTCTGCCTGGGTACGGGCCGCCTCGCGAATGGTATCTAGCTCAGCCTGCTGCTCTGGGGTAATATTCAGCTCTGCAGCAAACGCTTCACGACGATTTTCGCGACTCTCGGCCCGTTCGGCTCGCATAGCCTGCAGCTGGGCCTGCTGTTCGTCGGTAAAGACCTGATCGGCCGCCGCACGGGAGTCTTCACGGATTGACCGCAGCTGGGTACGCTGGTCTTCGCTCAGGTCTAAGTTGCGCATGGCCTGGGCGCGATCGCGTCCCGTTTTACCCTCTAGGGTAGCCAGCTGATCGGCAGTGAGGACCGAGTCTACCTGGGTGCGGGCGCTCTCACGGATGGCGTCTAGCTCGGTCTGTTGCTCCGGGGTGAGGTTGAGTTCTTCTGATACCTGGGGGGGCAGGGCGCTGGCGCTAGTCGCTCTAAGAATAGCTGGAGTTGCCACCAGGGCGCTCAACATAAAAGCACCACCGAGACATTGTTTTAGGGTTGGAAATTTCATAGGTGTTATGTCCTTAACGATGGCCTTATCCTAGCCAGGGGTATCTGCAGATGGCTGCTAGCAAGAGTCATTACTAAGCAGGACTAAGGGCACAGATGGAGCCATGACTTTAGTCACAAGTCGGCATCCAAGCCCTGTTTTGAACCATGGACTTCGGTTACTGTGGAAGGCGTCCCCTGGGCACAGATTTATGAGCCGTGCTATTCAGTTTCACAATCATCCATTTCGGTTTTTACTCTATTTAGAGTGGGGACTGATCGCGGTGGCGATTGTGGGGATTTTGAGCGCGCCGCCGCTGCGGGAGGTCACCCGCCGTGGGCTGCCAGAACGGGCCATGTTTAACCAATGGCCCATTTTAACGGTGAGCTGTCTGTTGTTATTTGGGTTGTTGGGTCTGTATTTGCCCACCCAAGGAGTGGGGCAGCGGCTGGGGCATATTGCCCTACAGGTGGCGCTGATTGTGGTGGCATCGGGGCTAATGCTGCGGGGGGTACGGCTATTTCCCTTTGTATATTTGGTGCTAGTGATCCGCAGCTGTTTGATGGTGGGATTGGTGGGTCGAGTCACGGTAACGGCGCTGGCTTTTTTGCTATTTATGACCACACTGGGATTGCGGTTTCGCGGCATGGATGGAAGGCTACCCCGGCCCGTTCGCCATTTGATTAGCAGCCTGCAGATTAATCTGGTGGTGCTGTTTGGTCTATCGCTGGTGTTTACGCTGCTGTTGGTCAATGCCCTACTCAATGAGAGAACGATTCAAACCCGATTAAAACAGGCCAATGCAGACCTGCAGCACTCGGCGACCCAGGTAAAACAGCTGGCAACGGCCCAGGAACGTAGCCGCATCGCCCGTGAAATTCATGACTCCCTGGGTCATTCTCTGACGGCGCTTAATATTCAGCTAGAAGGGGCGATCAAACTCTCGCAGCGCGATCCTCAAAAATCCCAAACCCTTTTAGCTGAGGCAAAACGACTGGGCTCCGTTGCCCTGCAGGATGTGCGTCAGTCGGTAGGGACCCTGCGAGACAATGCCCCGGCGAAAGAGTCTCTCAATAGCCGCCTAACGGCACTGATTGATACGCTGCGCAGTGCTGGCATTACCCCCAATATCAATATCCAGCTTTTGACGCCCCTACCTGAGACCACCAGTATGGCTCTCTACCGCATTACCCAGGAAGGGATTACTAACATTGTGAAACATGCCAAAGCCACTGCCGTAGATCTCAGTCTGAGCGCCACGGCAACAGAAACAAGGCTACTGCTACGGGACAATGGCCGTGGTTTTGATGCGAGCCAAACATCCACTGGTTTTGGCCTCCGGGGCATGCGGGAACGGGCCCAGGCAGTGGGTGCCGAGCTTACCCTACATAGCCAGCTTGGCCAAGGCTGTGAGCTTAGGGTAAAAATCCCAGGAGAACAACCATGAGTCAAATAGACCGGTCCGCTAGCATTCCCATCATGCTGGTGGACGATCAGCAGATTATCCGGCAGGGTCTGACCACGCTGCTGGAGCTAGAAGCAGACCTAACCATCGTAGGCGATGCGGACAATGGCGAAACCGCTCTAAAACTCTTGGCTCAGCTGGCGCTCACCGGTCAGCTACCAGCGGTGGTGCTCATGGATATGCGGATGCCGGTCATGGATGGGGTGGCCGCAACGGGTGCGATCGCAACCCGCTATCCCGATATCCAGGTCCTCGTCCTCACCACCTTCGACGACGACGAGCTGATCAACCAAGCCATGGCGGTCGGGGCCAAGGGCTATCTGCTCAAAGACACCCCCTCCGAAGAGCTGGCCCAGGCCATCCGCTCCGTTGCCAAAGGCTACAGCCAGTTTGGTCCCGGCATTTTAGAAAAAATGCTGGCCGGACAGCGGTCTGTCGACATCCCCGAAGGCTTTGACGAACTCACCCCACGGGAAAAAGACGTCCTCCGGCTGATCGGCACCGGAGCCAACAATCGCGAAATAGCCGAAGCACTGTTCCTGTCAGAGGGCACGGTCAAAAACCACGTGACCAAGCTTTTGGGGAGATTGGGACTGCGCGATCGCACCCAGGCCGCCCTCCTCGCCACCAAACTCTCCTCCCTATAACATCCACTCCATTCCAATCCCCAACCGGCTGTCCGTCGCCCCCGGCGCAAACTGCCATTCCACATCCGTCGCCAGCCGCAACCGATCGGTCAGACCGTAGCCAAACTCCAGCTCAGTAATCATCACCGCATCTTCCTCCGTCGGACTTACCCAACTTTGCGTATAGGCAAAGTCAGCCCCTCCCCCCCGCGATGGGATCACCTTTACCTGGAACCCTACCTGCACACCGCTTTCGCTATAGTCCACCGCCTCCACATGGCGATAGCCCACAAGCGGGGCCACATTCACATAGCCCCCCAGCGGCAGCACATAGTAACGCAGGTGAGCACCGTAGGCGTTGCGATCGTTATCATTACCATCAAAGTTGGCAACATAGTCCGCATTGACCGTTAGGGGCAGATCCCCCACAAACACATCTTCAATGCCAATGGCCAGCCCGCGCTCGTCACGACTCGATGGGAACAGCCCATAGCCCAGCCGCAACCGTGAAGGAAAGCTAGGATCGTTGCGAATCATATCCAGCACATCGGGGGTCTCTTGCGACCATTCCTGCAGCACAGGGCTACTATCCACAGTACCCGGTGCTAGCTCTAGCTCGGTGTCTAGGCGATCATTTGGAGGGGGTTCTGCCACGGTCACTTTGACCAGAGCAAACCATCCCATCGAAGTTAAAAACAAAAGCTGGCCGATCCGACGGGAGACATCAGCCATAGTGCATCCAGCCCGCCACCACTCGTTTTTGCATGGTCATGTTTGCTATAAATCAATGATCGTACTTACAGCGGCTATTCTACAAAAATCCCATCGGGTCCACCGGATTGCCATTGCGACGCACTTCAAAATGTAGATGCGGCCCCGTCGATAGACCCGTCGATCCTACCGCTGCTATAGCCTGCCCTTTTACAACCGATTGCCCCTCACTGACAGTCAATCGACTGGCGTGGGCATACAGCGTCGTCAAACCACCGCCATGATCCACAATCACCGAATTCCCATAGCCGCCATACCAGCCTGAAAAGATCACCTTACCCGAGTCAGCAGCGGTGATGCGAGTGCCGTGGGGCGCGCCAAAGTCTACCCCAGCATGAAACCGCCGATAGCCCAGTACCGGATGCACCCTAGAGCCAAAACCGCTGGTAATCCGCCCCCCTGACGGAAAGCTCATTTGCCCCGTACCCAGTATGATGCCACTAGCCGCCGCTACCCGCTGGCGAATCAAGTTTGCCAAACTTTCAGAATCACGCACCAGCTGAGCCTGGGCCGCCTCCAGGGCACTACGGTTATCCTTGAGCCGGGAAATCAGCTGGGTTTGCTGACCAGCCTGAGCCTCAAACTGATCGCGCCGGGCCAGGAGCTGCTGCTGTAGGAGAAAGATAGAATTTTTCTGCGCCTCTATCCCCTGCTGCTGTCTCACAATCAGGTCAGCCTTTTCCTGCAACTCCGCCATAAAATCACTATCCGCCTGATAGACCTTGCGCAGCAGGTAGCGCCGTTCTAAAAACTCATTTAAGTTTTCACTTTTAAGCAGCAGCGCCCAGCCCTCAGCATCCTTTTGCCGCTGCATAAACTGCAGTCGTCGCACCGCCCCTATCCGCACCGTTTCATACTCGGCCTGGGCTGTCTCCAGCCTATTTTCCAAACGTTTCAGACGCTCCTGAGCCTGAGCAATTTGAAAATTCGTATCCTCAATTTTGAGATCCGTAATCGCGATACTATCCTGCAGGCCATCCAGCTGCTGGGCCGCTTCCCGTTCTAAATTTTGTAGACGATTTTGCTCCTGCTCTAAATTTTGCTGTTGCTGCTGTAGGGTTTCCTGCTGTTTACGGAGCTGATCGAGCGGTACATTGTTTTGATTTTGCCCCAGGGCAATCGGCACCAAAAACAACGCACAAACCACCACACCGGTAAAGAGAGATAAAAATCGCTGTATTTTTTTGGCAGCCATTCTTTTTGTCAAGCGGTTGCTATTTATCACCGACAGAACATACGAATGACATAATAATCCGACTTGGCAATTTCAAAATAGAAGTTCATCTATACGAATAGAGACAAATAAAGGTCACATCTCAAGCGGCACGGTGCAGTCCGGTCCATCATTCTGCGGGGTATTCACCAGGGTACTCACCGGATACGCCTCCATTTCATCCGCATTATAGGGCTTCATCAAAGCCTGTACCTGGGCAGGTGCAGCCGTTAGCCAGCGGTCGTAGTCAGCCATAGGTACAATCACAGGCATCCGATTGTGGATAGGCTCCATCAGCTCATTCGGTGCCGTCGTCAAAATGGTACAGGTTTCCAAATAGCTGCCATCGCCGCTTTCCCACTGCTCCCACAGTCCAGCCAAGGCAAACACGGGCCTATCCCTGAGGTGAATATAAAAGGGCTGCTTTTTGCCGGCCGTACGCTGCCATTCATAAAATCCATCGGCAGGGATCAAACAGCGCCGCCGTTTAAAGGCCGCTCGGAATGAAGGCTTTTCAGCAGCGGTTTCTGAGCGAGCGTTGATCAGCCTGTAGCCAATCTTATAATCCTTAGCCCAGGA
>JBCDJC010000144.1:0-12886 GCA_038748225.1 Cyanobacteria bacterium P01_H01_bin.26
CGACCAGCAGGCCGTTCTTGAAGCACGATTTCGGGACGGGGAAGCCGATTGGCAAGATTTCCTGAGTCGGGTGCAGACTGAAATGGATAACGGTAGCGATCTAAACAGCCGCTCGGTGAGAAGTCTGGCTAAGCAATGGCTATGGAGTATGAAATCGTTTATCCAGGGTGATGAACAGCTGTATGGGTCAATTGTGAGAATGTATCAGCAGGAGGGACCCAAGGCCGCCAGCTGGGGAACAATGGACACGGCCATGTTTGAATACATCCTCAAAGCTGTTTCATTTCTCTCCCTGGCGGAGTTTACGGATCTGCGGATACCAACGGCTCAGATCTTTACCCCCGCCGCGCGGCGCGTTATTTCCCTCGGGCAGGAGGCCACCCGCCAGATCAAGCTGGATGTTTTTGGGACGGAGGGCATGCTCCTCGGTCTGCTGGCAGACGAGACAAGCCTGGTTGCAAGGATGCTGAATACGGCAGGTGTCACGTTTGAAGTTGCCCAGCGGCTCATTGTCGATGAGCTGGGTGACGCCATCAGCGCCAATCGCCCGGAATTAGAGGCCGCACAGCAGGTCGCACAGCAGCCAGGTGGCCAGCTGCCCTACGCCCCCAGGGCTAAACTGGTAATTGAGCTGGCGCTTGAGCAAGCGGAGCAGCTGGGGCAGACTGATATCGCTCCGGAGCACCTGTTTCTCGGCATCCTGGAGGAGGGACAAGGGGTTGCCACCCACGTGCTAAAAGAGAGATTAAAACTGGACCTGGAGCACCTCAAACAACAGCTCAAGTTGGCGATGTCGGCGTAGGTATTTCAAGACCGTCATCCAATATTTTCTTGCTTGCGCATAACGTCAAGAAACTCTGAACCGCAGGCCAGCTTTTTCGCAATCGTGGAGTTAGGCTCGATTACCCGCCAAAAGGGGGTAACCTGGTCAGGCTCTTTACCCGCTTCGATTTCTTCCCAGGCAGCCTCCGCTACGATGCGGGCAAACTTAGATGTGGACAGGGGACAGCTGCCATCGCCCTGGTGGGTTTCCGCTAGCTGCTTACGCATTTGCGCCAACGAAACTGAGGAACCTTCAGGAATGTTGTCCATAAACTGCTTGACCAGCTGAGGCGTCGGAAAAAATAGGGTGCCGCCAGCCGGTATCCCCGCCATTGGCTTTTCCAAGGTTTTGAGTTTGGGCGCTTGTTTTGTATTGAGTTTCTCTTGCCAGCTTTTAGCCATCGGTTTTCTCCATCTACGGGGGGCAAATAAGAGCGCGAACTGAGCTTTTGAGCCCATCAGTTGACCGAACACTCTAGGGCTAGAATGTTCGGTCAGCAAGCGTTTTATCGTAGCTACAAACAGTTCAAACGACCGTATGATTTAATTAAAACGTATGTTTGAATAAATCGCAATGGCTAAGATAGATCTAATGCCTGGCAGGTTCTACAGTTAGCTAAAAGCACCCGATGGAGAAACACATGATTGCTGCAACAGCTGGTACTAAACAACAGCTCATCAGTGTGGCGGAACGTCTTTTCGCCGAGCGAGGGTTTGCGGGAACCACCGTCCGTAATGTTGTGAGCGAAGCAGGGGCCAACCTGGGTGCTGTCCACTATCACTTTGGTTCAAAGGAGGAGCTGTTTCGAGCCGTAGTGGCGCAGTTTGCCCATCCCATTGTGGAGCAAGAATTGGCCCTGCTCAAGCAGCTGCAGGCGGGGCATGATGTGCCATCGGTGGAAGCCATCTTGAGCGCAGTGTTGCAACCCTGTCTAGAAAATTTGGTGCAGAACAAGGATAGCTGGCGGATTCGGGCTCAGTTTATGGGCCGCTGCCGCACGGAGCCGGAACCCATCCAAAGTATCGCAGCTAAGGAATTTTCTGTGGCCACCGAGGCATTTTTGGATGTGCTGCAGCGAGCCCTTCCCGATCAGTCAAGGGCACAGCTTTACTGGAAGTTTGATCTAGTTATTACCGTACTGATTCGAGTCCAGGCAGAAGCAGGGCAGCCCCATGCGTTGCTTAAAATCAACAATCCAAAAGATATCCAAGACACCACCCAACAGCTTGTTAGGTTTCTCAGTGCGGGGATGCGAGCCTGATTGAGGGATAGGGGTTGTATAAGGGATCTGCCGAAAAATAAAATTCCCGGAGTAGCGTGGGGCAGGGTTAAAGGGAAAGGGGAAAGGAGCTATTGGCGGGTAACTTATTTACCAGCAAGTCCCCAAGATTCAAGAATTGCGTCTGCAGAGACGTTCCATGGAACGCCTGTACGGCGAGATTTTTTTTCTGACAGGACTATGCGCCTAGTATAGAGCTGATACAGTCAGGAGAAACTTGTTACGCATTTTCCCTGGCCATTGCGACGTAGCCAGGGATAGTCTCAAAGTCTTTGCACCATCGCTGAATGTGGCCATAGTTCGACAGGTCAAAACCTCCTTCATCGGCCACATGGGTGTAGGCATATAGGCTAATATCTGCAATTGTTGCCTGGGTGCCGAGAAAGAATTGATTTTCGCTCAGGTGTCTATCCATGACCGCCAGGGCCCTATGACCGCCAGCCTGTTTGCCGTGGTATTCAGCCTCTCGCTCCTGGGGTAGCCCCAGGTACTTGTTGATGTAGCGAGCTGTGGCAATGTAGGGCTCATGGCTATACTGCTCAAAAAACTGCCACTGCAGGACTTTTGCCCTTTGATACCTGTCCTGGGGCAAAAAATGAGTCCCGTCAGCCAAGTAGTTTAGGATCGCGTTTGATTCCCAAAGGTATCTGCCATCAGCTAATTCAACCACTGGGATTCTGGCATTGGGGTTCATCCGCTGAAATTCCCCCGTCTGGGTTTCATGGGCCAGGATATCCACATGCACCCACCCGTGGGGAAGGCTCAAAAACTGCATAAGCAACTTGACCTTGTAGCAGTTGCCCGACAGCATATCGCCAAAAACTTTATACATATTGTTTTTTCCCTGCGGTTTGGCATCTTTACTTTAATCAGCCGATGGCACAGTGGCAAAGCACGCATTTAAACAATCTATGCCATCAATAGCGCTATGTCTTTGATATTTTTGATATTGCTCCCAGTGCAAATTAAAAAGGACGCGCTACCCTGTGGATGAATCTTTGGTACGCGCAAACGGGAAGAAAACTATGGTTGTAACCTCATCATCCCCATCCATTGCTGAATGGCTAGGCTCAGACGCTGATGACCTTATGGGCTACACAGCAAAAGTTCCAAAAAGTCAGCTGCATTTGCCGGGGGGTGACTGGGTTGATCGGATCTTTGCCCAAACCGATCGCAATCCGCAGGTATTGCGGAGTCTACAGCAGCTCTATAGCCATGGTCGCCTGGCCAATACCGGCTATCTTTCAATTTTGCCAGTGGACCAGGGTATTGAGCACTCGGGGGCCGCTTCGTTTGCGCCCAACCCGATTTATTTTGACCCGCAGAATATTATCGAGCTTGCGATCGCAGCCAGCTGCAACGCCGTTGCCACCACCCTAGGTGTCCTGGGCATGATGTCTCGCAAGTACGCCCACAAGATTCCATTTATCGTCAAACTCAACCACAACGAGCTGCTCACCTATCCCAACCAGTTTGACCAGCTCATGTTTGCCTCCGTTGAGCAAGCTTGGAATCTTGGCGCTGTGGCGGTTGGTGCCACCATTTACTTTGGCTCTCCCGAGTCCGGGCGACAGATTCAAGAAGTCAGTAAAGCCTTTGCCCGCGCCCATGAGCTAGGCATGGCAACAATTTTATGGTGCTATCTGCGCAACGAAGTCTTTAAGCAAGACCAGGACTATCACGTTTCCGCCGATCTGACCGGCCAAGCCAACCATCTGGGCGTCACCATCGAAGCTGATATCATCAAGCAAAAGCTGCCCCTCAACATCGGTGGCTACAAGGCCGTGACCCAGGCCACCGGCGAAAAATATGGCAAAACCCACGACCTGGTCTATACCGACCTGAGCAGCGAACACCCCATTGACCTGGCCCGCTATCAGGTACTCAACTGTTACGCCGGTCGCGCTGGCTTGATCAATTCCGGCGGTGCGTCGGGAGAGAATGACTTTGCCGAAGCGGCCCGCACGGCGGTCATCAACAAACGTGCCGGGGGGTGCGGGCTGATTTCAGGGCGTAAGGCTTTTCAGCGAGACTTCAAAGAAGGCATCAAACTATTTCACCTAATTCAAGACGTATATTTATCCGACGAGGTCACCATTGCCTAAAGGAATGATAAAAAACTAGAATCGTAGCGGCAACGATCGGAGCGATCAATCTACTCTAGACGCAAAGGACTCAATGTTCACGATCCCATCACCGTTAAGTACGAATACGGGACGAACAGCTATACAAAACTAAGCAAACGCTGTTAGCCACGATTGGTATCGGTATTGATGATGAGATTCTAGAGTAGGTGATCCCATTAGGGAGCTGCCAAAAAATAAAATCCTCGGAGTAGGTGGGGAAGGGGGAAAGGGAAAGGGGAAAGGAGCTATTGGCAGGTACCCTATTTACTAGCAAGTCCCTCAGCGATAAGACATAAAGACCCCCTTGGTCAAATTATGAGGGAGACTAGGCCCCGCAGAAAAGGGGGAGCCGTAGGGCCAGCCTATTTCATCTGCTGTTTTAACCGTTCAATCCGCTCACGCAAACTCTCATTAGATAGCCGCGCGCTGAGGCGCTCCACCAGCAGCGGGAATGCCAGGGGCGACGGTCGTTTTGTGGTTTGCCAGACAGTGCGAAACTGCCGCAAGCGCACCAGGGCCGTGCTGAGCCGACTCAGCTCCAACTGCCGGTCTAACACCTCCTGTTCCGCCTGCTTCAACAACAAATTATCGGCCTCATACTTAGAAAAAACTTCGTAGATTAAAGACGCGCTCACCTGGAGCTGGCTGCCGGTCTTACGTGAGGAGGGATAGCCCTGAAACACCAGGTTTGCCACCTGGGCAATGCTACGAAATCTGCGCTGGGTTAGCTCTGAGAGATTGAGACTGGCGCGAATGTCATCAACAATGTTGTCAGTATCAAAAAAATCGGCCCGATGCGCCTGAAACACGGTTTCAAACGGGTAGCTTTTGGGTGCTAAAATCTCAAACCCATAGTCATTGACAGACACCGTAAACGTAGATTTTTTAAACTGTGAGAACCGATAGGTCCAAAGAAACCCCAGCCCTTCATGGACAAACCGCCCCTCAAAGGGAAACACATAGAGATGCTGCCCCTCGCGACTTTTCCAGATCTCAATTAGCAACTCCTGGGCTTCGGGCAGATGGGAGATGCGGTCTTGGGCCGCCAAAATTGGCATAATGCACTCGATTTCAGGACTCAGGGACTTCTCCGACTTGACCTGGTCCATTTGCCGCCGCAGGTGGTGGCTTAAACAGTCGGAAATGGCCAGATTCCCCCCGGTCCAGGTGGGTACGGTGGTGGACTTTTTGCGGGTGTTTTTGACATAGAGCACCATGTCCTTCATCTGAAAAAACTCTAACTGCCGCCCGGCAAAGAAAAACACATCGCCTTTTTTTAGGCGAGAGACAAAGTTTTCATCCACGGTACCTAGCTTGCGTCGATTAGTATAAACAACCCTGACCTGCTGGTTACCGGTAATGGTGCCAATGCTTAGACGATGCATACGGGAGAGCTGGGCCGTGGAGACTCTGTAAACTCCGTCGTCGAGCACCAGCTTTTGATAGCGCGGGTAGGCATTGAGACAGCGTCCCCCCTTTTCGAGAAAGTCTAACATCCAGCTAAAGCTGTCGTCGCTAATTGATTGAAAGGCCACTGTCTGTCGGATGGAAGCCAGGGTGGCCGCCGGGGCAAACCCATCGCCACAGGCCAGGGTGACCAGATGCTGAGCTAATACGTCGTAGGGTAGCCGTAGGGCCGGGCGCGATTCGATGTCCCCCGTGGCCAGCCCCTGGCGAAAAGCGGCAATTTCAATCAGCTCCAGGGCATTGGTGGGGAGAAAAAACACCTCAGAGGTGCCGCCGGGCTGGTGGGCCGAGCGTCCGGCCCGCTGCAGCAGCCGAGCCAGATTTTTAGCACTGCCAATTTGGACAATGCGCTCCACCGGGTGAAAATCCACCCCCAGGTCCAGGGATGAGGTGCAGATCACCCACTTGAGGTCACCGCTTTTAATACCTGCCTCAATGGCCTGACGCTCGGCCATGGCAATGGAACCGTGGTGCAGGGCCATGGGGCAGTCCGGCTGGGCAAAACTGAGGGCCTGGTACCAGCGTTCGGCCTGGGAGCGGGTATTGGTAAAAATCAGCGTCGACCGGTCCGGGTCAAGGCTATCCACCAGCTCTTGAAACAGATGCAGCCCCAGATGTCCCGCCCAGGGAAAGCTATCCACCGACGCGGGCAAAATACTTTGAATGTGGGTATCACGGCGAATATCAGACTGAATGATAACCGGCGACGCCGCCAAACCCACCGCCGTTTGAGCCGCCTCCGCCAGGTTGCCCAGGGTAGCGGAAATCGCCCAGGTGGCGAGCGACGGCTGCAGTTGCCGCAGCCGCGCCAGACATAGCTCGGTCTGGGTGCCCCGCTTTGAACTCATCAGCTCGTGCCACTCATCTAAAATTACCGCCCGCAGGTGGCCAAAACGCTGGCGAGCCCCCTTATAGGACAGCAGTACCGAAAGCGACTCCGGCGTCGTGATTAAAATCTCAGGCAGTTTCTTTTTTTGCCGGGCGCGCTGGGCCGACTTGGTATCTCCGGTGCGCGACTCCACCTGGAGTGGCCAGCCCATGTCTGCAATTGGTTTTTGGATGGATTTTTCAATGTCGCGGGACAGGGCACGCAGCGGCGTAATGTAGAGCAGCTGCAGCCCCTGACCGGGGCGCGCCAGCATATCGGCGATCGGTCCCATCACGGCGGCATAGGTTTTACCGGAGCCGGTGGGTACCTGGATCAGACCGCTGTGGCCCCTCAAATAGGCATCCCAGGTTTGTTGCTGAAAAGGAATAGGCTGCCATGTTTGATGCTCAAACCATTGGTAGATGGGGGCTAGCAGTTGCCCATTTGCCATGGCTGTCTAAATCTCCACTGTAATCTCGGAAATGGGTTCACTGCAAAAAATCGATAGTTTGCAGGCCACCTCGACCGCTTCGCGGGGAGTGTGACCCAGGTGCAGAGCAGCCTTAGCAAAGTCTTCGCCCGCACCGATGGATTCAAACTCAGGCACTTCGTAGATATCTAACCCGCCGTAGGTCCGAAACAACTTAGTATCGTAGGCAAGCAAATAGTCATTTTCAAGGGTGTAGTCCGCATCGCGTTTTTGAATCCAGTCGCGAAATTCAACAAAAAAGTCGATCACAGCCAAACGGCTGCTGTCTATGGGCTGGTGGTTGCGGCTAAACAATTCCATCATGGTGCCCTCATAGCCTGTACCTGTCGTCCCAATCACCATGCCATTTTGCTGAAATAGTTTATTGTAGATGACTTCTTTCTCAGTGGCTTTGAGATAGCCCGCCACTAAAATAGAATCAGAGGCAAAGATAATTGCGTCTTGGGTCTTGCGAGCGGCAATAACGGTCATGGATTACTCAAACATTACGAGGGCTACTTTAGCAGCTAGTTTGAACAGATGGACGCCCTAATGGATAAATTGGCACATCAACTGTCACACGCACCCCAGGGGTGGTGGGGGCAACCGATTAAAATCCGGATATTGCGCCCCAGGGAGTAAGAATGACGCCGGAGTTCCTAGATCGTTTTTTTTCAAAATCCCAACAGCAGCAGTATGGGCAGAGGCTGCTGGGTCGGGTGGGGCTGACCCGGCGGCGGGCGGACTGTTTTGTGCGGCTATGGGCCTATCTGCAGCTCAAACAAAAAGAGGCCCCCGAGCCGCTACAGCAGCTAGCCCCCATCGATACCTGGGTGGACTGTACCTGCCGTGAGGCGGCGGCTCTGTTCTATGCCGAGTCGGAGCGAGGCAGCGAGCGCTCCGCCGGGATGATGCTGGATAAACTAACGGCCCTGGGGCTGATTCAAAAACAGTTTGATGGGAATACAATTGCGATCGCAATCCCCAACCCGCCGGAGCTGCTCCAACCCCAGGCTAAACCGGCCCCTGTCGTTGCCGACCAGTTTGACCCCCGCTGCGACGCGGTCCCCATCGCCAACCTGCTGGCCAGCCGCTACAACTGGATGAACAACAGCAATACGGCTGTGCCCTATCGCATTACCCAGCTGCTGCGCCAGTGGGCGGAGGGCTACAGCCGAGGTATGCGGGTACTACGCCGCCGCGACAACCTCAACCCCGTGGGCTTTTGTTTGCTCTACCCCACCACCCAAGACTCGGAGATCCATTTTTTTGGCCCCCCCAATAAAGGCCTGCACCTTAGCGGCATTGCCACCGACGACCCCTTTGACCTGGCCCTACCGGGGGACAATAGCTGCCGTACAGTGTTTATCCGCAGCTGGAACATTGCCCCCGACTATGAAAACCAGTCGCTGCTGCTGCTGCAGGATGTCCAGGCCACCCTGCGTGCCATGCAGCAGGACTTTCCCAACCTGTGCGACCTCCACACCCTGATCATCCACCGACACTATGAACCCCTGGCCACCGCCCTCGGTTTCCAAAAAACGGGGCTGGACAGCCAGGCCACCATCTATTGGATGTATCTGGCCCTAGATCGATTTTTGGCAATCGATATGGAAGGTTTGCCCCGTGGACCTTTGAGCCTATCGTAAACAGTCTCGCGGCCTGTGGGCTTCGACTACGCTCAGCCCACAGGCCATGGAAAACGCTAGCTGAGCGCAGCCGAAGCTAGCCCTGGTAATAGTCCGCCCCCTTATTGACAAAGTCGAGGGTAAATGCCTGGGTATAGTCCGTGTCGGGGCTAAATATACCCGCTGTCACCATATCGCCAAAAAATGTCTTCCAGCGGTCGTCAGTCATGGCTCCAATCCCCATGGTTTCAGCATCTCCCGAGATGGCAATGCCATATTCCTGCATTTTCTCCAGGCTGTAGGCCAGCTGCTCATCGGTCATCTCAGGATTGTCCTGTTTGATCAGCTCGTTGCCGAGGGTGGGGTCGTCAAAGTAGCTGTACCAACCCTTAATCGAAGCATCGACAAACCGCTGCACCAAATCGGGGTCGGAGTCCACTAGCTCCTGCCGGGTTTCTATGGTGGTGGCATAGGGGGTATAGCCATGGTCAGCCAGCAAAAAGACCACCGGTTCAAATCCGCCCTCTTTTGCGATCGCTAACGGTTCAGAACTCAAATAGCCCTGCTGCGCCGATGTCTTATCCGCTAAAAAGGGACCCGGATTAAAATTGTAGTTACGCTTCATATCATCCGTAAACCCATACGTAGCCGCCAAAAAGGGCCAGTAGGTAACATTGGCCGCCTTCGAAATAAAAATGGGTTTACCCTTAAGATCCGCCAGGTCCTCAATACCCTGGTCCGGGTGGGCCGTAAGGATTTGTGGATCCTTTTGAAACATCGCCGCCACCGTCACCTTGGGAATAGCTTCCTCAACGGCTTTGATGGCATCCGACGCATAGCCCATAAAAAAGTCCACTGCATTCCCCATCAGCAGCTGGGTGCCATTGACCTGGGGACCCCCCATCTGGATCGTCACATCCAGACCATACTCCTCATAGATGCCCGCCGCCACCGCCTGGTAAAATCCACCGTGTTCGGCCTGGGCATACCAGTTAGTACCAAAGCTAACAGTCTGCAGTGCCTCCGCCGTCGGTGCAGCAACATCAGGCTCAGCCGGATTCCCGCAGGCAGCCAGCACCCCCGTACCCGCCGCCAGCGACCCGTACTGGATAAAGCGACGCCGATTAAATCTAGCCATTACAGATACCTCCGTATTGTGGTTCACCCAGCTACTTGGTCAGCCATTCTATGATCCGGTGTCCAAGTTTTACCGTATTCAGTCGATCAATTTCACGA
The DNA here is from genome assembly GCA_038748225.1 of Cyanobacteria bacterium P01_H01_bin.26. Lineage (GTDB taxonomy): Bacteria > Cyanobacteriota > Cyanobacteriia > Phormidesmidales > Phormidesmidaceae > Leptothoe. The sequence goes on from JBCDJC010000144.1 coordinate 9,897, forward strand.
ATTCCCGTTGGGCTAGTGACATTCACCTCGGTTAGGTAGCCGCCAATAATGTCAATACCCACAAATACCAGACCATCTCGCCGTAGCGTCGGTGCCAGCTGGGCGCAGATCGCCAGTTCCCGCTCGGTAATTTCCACCTTGGCCGTCCGACCACCGACGGCCATATTACCCCGAAATTCCTTACCCGTCGGAATACGATTCACAGCCCCCAGGGGTTCACCATCCAGCAAAATAATCCGCTTATCACCGTCTTTAGCAGCGGGCAAATAAGCCTGCACCATCACCGGCTCCTGCCCCTGCCGGGTGCTGATTTCCACCATGGAGTTAAAGTTGCGGTCTTCATTACTCAAAAACAAAATCCCTTCTCCCCCCTTACCACCCAAGGGTTTTAGCACAGCCTGCCCGCCGCAGCGCTCCACCATCCCACGGATCACCGCCTTATCTTGACTGACAATCGTCTCCGGGATGGCCTCAGTAAACTGCAGCGCATACATTTTCTCATTCGCCGCCCGAATACCCTGGGGGGAGTTAATCACCTTAGTTTTAGCTGGGTCAATATAGTCCAGAATGTAAGTGGCATAGAGGTAGGGCACCGTCACCGGCGGGTCAGTGCGCATAAACACCGCATCCATGGTGTTGAGAGACTGCCATTGGGTATCCCCCAGGGTGTACCAATCAGCAACAGCATCCCAGCGATTATCACCGAGGGTAACCGGAACCAGGGTAACCGGAGTCACATAGGCCATGGCCTGACCCGCCACCACCCCCATCTGCTGAGCCTGGGTAATAAAAACCTGATGTCCCAGCTCCTGGGCCGCTTCCATCAGGGCAACGCTGCTATCGTGGCAGGGGTCAAGCTTGGCAATGGGGTCGATAATAAATGCAAATTTCACAGGGCAGGCAGGTAAATAGGTCGGTTTGATTTTGCCACGGGTTGGCACGTTAGGGGGCAAGCAACCGATAGCAGCCAAAGCCAGGGAATTTGCCTAATATAATAGGCACAGAAACAATTACCTCCGGTCGAGACTGCAACCATGCCTACTCTGTCCTTGCCATATTCTGATGAGCTACTGATTACATATGGTAAATCGCCTTAGGCATTAGAAGTTGACTATTTACTCACACTGTTCTGGTGGTAATAGGCATATAAATTAGGCGTAGTATGTTTTAATCCCCTTTTTGTTCACTGACATTAATTGCCAATTGAGAGATTATTTTCCAGCGTTCTGCTTCATCCTCAATACGCGAGACCAACAAATTAGCAAGTAGTATTTTTTGGGTATCAACTAATCGAGAATGAAAAGAGCTAAAGTTTGATGCAGCTTCCGCGTGAATTTTAAGATAAATAGCAGCCACATAATTTACAAGCAATGAACTAATAGCACCAACAGCTCCAGCAATAATCTTAGTCTCTGTATCATCTGCCACCTGCAGCAATAAAAATAAAGTAGTGCCTGTAATCAAGACACCAATAAAAATACAAAAAATACCTAAGCAAAATACCCAAATACTTTGATTGACATTGAGGTCATAATATTGACGAAGCTGTATCTTGTTTATCTGAAAAAGCTTCTCGGCATGGCTCTCTTGTTTAGTAGCTCCATATCTCAACAAGTCAATCTCAAAACTTAATTCCTGAATTTCCCTTTCAACCTTCCGTAGCTCTAAACCAGAATACACAAATAGCATTATTGGCACCATGCTATAGGCAATTCCAGATAGTATATAAAGAGGATTAGACAGAGATTGGCTCTGAACAAGAATCGCTACAACCATAAGCGGTAAAAATATGGCTGTGCAAAGAAAAATGTAAAAATATTTTTGTAGTTTTCTCTGTATTTTAATTTTCCTAAGACGACGGAGATTGGGATCAGGAGAATACTCATCTAATTCTGGTTCTGTGCCCAATTTCTTTCCAATTATCTTAGACAATATTCCTATTATCTTAGACAATATTGACTTTGATTTTGTGTTTGGAGCTTTCTCTGGAACAGCCATACTAATTAAAGTGTAGTAAAGTCCTTTAATGATCTAACTTGTATAAGTAGGTCGAACTGTTTATCTATAAGATAGCTATCATGTAGAGAACCCCTCAAAATCCTAATAGAGAGGGCAGCGCATTTGGAGAAATCTTCAAGCCTTAGGTGATTAATTTCGATAAGCTGTTACTTAATAGGTTGGGTAAAGTATCTATACGTGAAGTTTATTGATGGGATTGATTAAAAACACGCTATTCAAACCTAAGATCAGGGCTATGGCTAGGTTAATTAACCCAGTCCATATGTACGATGCTATACATTTCGTAGCATATTATTTATCCTAATATTATATTATCAGGAAAAATCATACCGAATCCCTTGGTAAGCGAATGGGAGTAGTTATTATCTTTATAATTCCAATTTTAATAGTGATTTTCGTCATATGGAATGAGCTAGGCGTTAACTAGATCCTATTTCAAACTTGGTTTCTATAGAAGTATTAGCAAGGAATTCAAAACTACATTGATAGATCCATAGGAGGCCCCAAAAAACAGCCAGAGCTATAAAAACAAATAACCAGAGTCACAAAAACATATGTGATAGCCTATTGTAAAGATATAGATTTTGAGAAATACCAAAACCTTTGCATACTCTCCTCTATGTTTCTGGCAGAGTCGTAAACGCAAAAAAATATGGCTTAGCTAATAGTTCTTGATCTGCTCAAAGTGATTCTCTGCTTACCAGAACTATCAAACAGGACTATTACTGTAACTGGCTTTACTCAGTGACGATAGCTAGATGGATATTGTCTCATCATGCGTATTCTTACCACCGCCACTGAAATCAGCTTTGCTATCACCAAGTCTGTTTGTAGTAACTGATAGAGGCTATAAAAGGACTTATGAGACATGGACGGAAGGCTAAATATACCAGTATGTGAGTAAATGATTTTTTGAGCTTTATCTTGCATAAAGTAGAAATGGTTTTCCCGTATTTGATCAATACGCTGCC
>JBCDJC010000145.1:0-12645 GCA_038748225.1 Cyanobacteria bacterium P01_H01_bin.26
ATCTCCCACCAACCGGTTCTCAGCAGGCCGGTCATACACCACCATCAGGCTGTCTTTGTACCCCAAACAGGGAAATAGAGTCATGCCCTCAGCAAAATCGCTACCCATGGTCAGGGGAATATCAAACAGGGCTTCTAGACGGTCGTCTTCCCCGTGCCAGATACAGTCATCATCGTGGTGCAGCACATCCTTTAGTCGAAATATCTGTTGCTCTCCGGAGAGGGTCATGGTAGGCCCGGCCAAAATGAGTAAATCCTCGTTCTGCAAATACAAGTCTCTTACCCCCAAACCATCCAGGTTCAAAAAATGTTTGCGATATCGTTTGCCGGCTTCTAGCTTTTTGAGCGTCAATATGCCTGGCTCATTCTCTTCTAGCTCCAGCTCCAAGACAATTGCCCAACCCCTCAAAACGGGACCTCTCAAACCCAAAAAGACTTTTTGGCCAGCCACCGCCATCCCTTCAATATCTAAACCATTGTCTTTGGAGGGCAGCTCTATGCTTAAAAAGGGACCAATGTGCTCATCGTCCTTGAGCGCTTGCATCAAAACATTATTTTCTTTGGTTTTTCGCAGTGCCGCTGCGCTCAACTGAGTCCCGTCGGATAGCTGACAAGATTTGACAAGTTTTCCATTAATAACAGGAATGCGAGCCAACAAGTATCGATTGATATCGTGTTTAATCGTTGCCAGGCGCTGAATATCTTTTTGGGTACTTTTGCCCTTGGCGTTTTTACGTTTGCTACTGTGGGAGCCGACCACCCAAAGGTATCCTGCCGAATAGCCCAGGGCCTCAATGTCAACTTCTGACTTCTCGTCAAATAACTCTACAAAGTCTCCGATTTGAAACGCCTGGTGATTACCATAGACGCAGCTTTCCACCGGCTGCAGCCGCTCCACCGCTATACATTCATCCGATCCCAACCAAAGGCTGCCATCGGGCGTCATCGCCACTGCCGATAGATCGGCGATGACATCCGTCGCATCCTCACCAAACTGAAGCAAAACTCGACTCAGTAAAAAGCTATCGCGCATAGGTAGTACGGCTCCCTCAAGATCTGCTTGAGTATATCGCCAGTTAGCCAACGGTAAGGTTACACAATACCTACAGGCAGATAAAATGGTTAATATATATCTAGAATCCAAGGCAAACCAGGAATCTGCCGCTAGGCAGCGTTACCAATGGCCCAGGCAAAAGCCAGATCCTTAACCTTCACTGACTACATGGCCTATGACGATGGGTCGGATACTGTCTATGATCTACTCAGCAATGGAGATTTAATTGCGGTGCCAAATGGGTCAGCCCTGAATGACTACCTGGCACGGTTGTTAATGCTGAAGCTATCTGCAGTTGTTGATTTACGATTAATCATTGTCCATAGTCTGACAATGGAGGTTGAACCCGTCGGTGATAATTACAAAAACCGACGTCCCGATCTGGTTGTCCTTCGCCCCGCCCATTTGGAACTAGACAGCATCATAAAACGCTCGGCCCTACCCCTGGGTGCACCAGCTCCACAGTTCGTTGCTGAAATCGTTAGCCCCGGCTGTAAGGCTGAAAGCAACTATTTAAGAGACTATGACTGGAAACGCGAGCAGTATCAGCAGTGGGGTATCCCCGAGTATTGGATTATTGACCCATCGCGTTTGCAGGTGAGTGTTTTGTTGTTACGTAATGGTATCTACCAAAAACAAGTTTACACCGGGAGTCAGGTCATTGAATCTCCAAGTTTTCCAGACCTAAAGCTAAGTGCAGCTTCTATTCTTAAAGCTTGATGGCTTATTCTGTTTCATGACTCACCTAGTCATATTAGTATTCACCGATTTCTGCAACTATTCAAGCGCATTTTGTCCCGTCCGGGCATAGTGAAGTCTCAGCTTTAGCCCCAGGGTGACTTGTTTCATAATCCAGTAGAGCGCCGTTAGCAACACAAATGAAAAGAAAATAACAGCCAACGGTCGCCTTGAGGTCAGAGTATTCAGCGTGACCGCCAAAACACTAGACGGGTCAACAACAATGTCCCAGCTGTTGAGTCGAATAAAACGACCCAGATAAATACCAAAGGCACATAGCGCATGGATGCCAATCTCAACTGGCCCTGTCAGCGCCTGCAATCCCTTTTGTTGCAGATAGAAATTTACATTTAAAAGAGCAATCACATAGGCTTCAAACCCGACAATGATGGCTGCCACATGCATCGGAATAAAGATAAAAGCAACCACCCATATTTTGATTATGCCAGCGCTGGTGCCGCGAATCAGGTGAAGAATATCGGTCAAAACATAGGGGGCGTTGGGTAGGAATGCAATAAACGTCACCAGACCTATCCACCAAAGCAACAGCTTTCTCTTGCTCGACTGTTTAAATAGCCAAAAGCTGACGCCAAGCGCAATTACCATAACTCCGGCCAGCCAAAGCAGTTGGAGTAGGGTGCCAGGATCACCTGTTTGAACACCACGGACCACACCCAACGCAAACCACCTAAGCCTAGGTAGCCTCGACTCCAGCCCGACAATGCCAATTAGGGCAGTGCCAAAACAGGCCAGCGTAAACCAGAAAGGAGAAAGCGCTTTTCGACGAAATAGCCTAAAGCTGAGCAACATTGGAATAAAGGCCAGAAATAGATTCCACCAGATCCAGCCGCTATAGAAGTAATTGATACCCTGATAAACATCAGAAATGATCCATCCCATAAACCGATCAACCCAATAGCGAACATTACAGTTCTACTAACTCCTGAGGGTTAATTTCAGGATGGATGACCAATAGCCTTTCAAGGTAAGGCGAATATATGCCAATTTAAGGGCTATTCGTTTTCATCCTCACAGGCTCCAATGCTCACCCAGCTGGTCGAACCATCCTGCCAAATCTCTTTTTTCCAGATGGGGGCATTGTGCTTGAGGGTATCGATGGCGTATTTGCAAGCGGCAAAGGCCTCTGAGCGATGGGGGCAGCCGACGGCGACCAGGACGCTAATCTCACCGACGGTGAGTTTGCCCGTGCGATGGTGAATCACCACGTGGGTCACATTTGACCATTGCTGACGAATTTCGGCGGCGATTTGCTTAAACACAGCCACGGCCATGGGTTCATAGGCCTGATATTCCAGAGCGACGACCGCTTTGCCATCGGTGTTGTTGCGTACCATGCCGCTCATGACAACAATCGCGCCGTTAGTCTGGTCGTCGGCCAGATGATAAACCTCATCTAGGGAAAGGGGAGCAAAGGTAATGGCAAAGCTATCCAATTCATTCGTTTGGGTCTGGACGCTGAGGTCAAAGGGAAGGCCAACGGTCATAGGTATACGGGCACATGTGCGGAGAATGAACTGTATTTATTGTAGGTAGTCCATTGGGAGTTAAGAAAATCACAATATCGGTGATGGGGGCACATTCGAGGGAAAATTGATTTTAAAATCAATTGAAACTTTACAAAAGCTTCGGCTTTCGTGGCTCTTCAACCGTCAGGGATAGCGATCGCAACTACTATGAGTTCTGGAATCTTTGCTGTAGCCACCGTTGGTAAATACCGTATCTATGTCGGGGAGTCCCACCAGCTCAAACCCCGCTGGGCCAAAATGCTGGCCCTATTTGTCCAGGGTAAATTCCCATCGGCCAAGCTACAGCAGGCATGGCAAGACTTTGGTGAGCAGCGGCGCTTTACCTTTCATACCGCTAAGCAGCTCTCAGGGGAGACCAAAATCTATGGCTACAGTCAGTTCTTAAAGGACACTGGCCTAGACGCCTAGGGGTTCTACTTTGCCCTACTTGGCGCCGCTAATTAGATACAGCAGGGCCATGCGAGTAGCGACACCGCTGGTCACCTGGTGGGCCACCAGGCTGAGATTGGGATCATCCATCACATCTGAGGTGAGTTCAACGCCCCGATTGGTGGGCCCCGGGTGCATGACTTGAACCGTGGGCTTACAGAGCCGCAGTCGCTCGCGGGTAATGCCAAACTGCTGATGATATTCCCGCAGGCTGGGCAAGAGATGCTCGCTCATACGCTCATGCTGCAGCCGCAATGCCATTACAAAGTCAGCCTCCTCTAGGGCCGGTTTTAGCTGCCAATGTAGATGGAGCTGCCGTTTAACCATCGTCGAGTCCTCTGTGGGAACCGGCTGATCAAAGGCCGGGAGAAAGTGTGTGGGCAGCAGGGTAGGGGGAGCCGCTAAATGCACCTCCGCCCCACAGGCGGTCAGACTCCAAATGTTTGAGCGGGCAACCCGCGAATGCAAAATGTCCCCCACAATGGCTATCTTTTTACCCTGCAGCTGGCTGATGTGGGGATTTTCCCCGTCGAGGCTGCTGCATACGGTAAACAAATCAAGCAGGGCCTGGGACGGGTGAGCATGCAGACCGTCACCGGCATTGAGAATGCCCACCCCAGAATCGATTCGGTCCATTTCCTGGGCAATAATGGTGGGCACACCAGCCTGCTGATGCCGAATCACCATCAGATTGGTCCCCATGGCCAAATAGGTTTTGGCCGTATCGAGGATGGTCTCTCCCTTTTTTAAGGATGAGCTGCCCGGAGAAAAGTTAAGGATGTCAGCGGACAGCCGTTTGGCCGCTAGCTCAAAGCTGCTGCGGGTGCGGGTGGAGGGTTCAAAAAAAAGATTGGTGATGACCTGTCCCTGGAGAGCCGGTACTTTTTTGGTACGACGGGATAGAACTTCACGAAAACTGGCCGCCGTCTGCAAAATGGTTTGATAGTCGTTTGGCGTGAAGTCTTCTAAAGAAATAACGTGGCGATGACTCCAGGTATGGCCGGTCATGGGCGGACCAAAGTTGAATAGGGGGACGGGATCGGGCGTCTGAAGTTAAGCAACTGTCACAGTTTAGGGACAGATGGGTACCTCAGTTTGTAGGATATGAGCACAAACTCTATCAAGTATTTCATTCGATGGTCCGGTTCCCAAAGGTATTGTTAGGTTTATTTGTGGCTGTTGGTGTGGCCGTTGCAGGCTGTAACGGTCCGGAGCCTAATGACGATGTGGCGGCACCGACATCCACACCAGCAGACGAACCTGCTGCGGTCATTGATGAAAATGCCGACACCCCCGAGCCCGATAAACCGGACCCAACCGTCGAGGCCCAACCCAGCGGCGGCAGTACCCCTGCTGACGCTGAAATGGTCGCTGTTTCCATCTATGTAATGGATGACAGCTGTAGTAATTTTCAAGCTGAATCGGTTGAAGTCCCAGCCGAGGAGGCGATCACCGAGGCGGTGGGCGAGGTGCTAGAGCGCCACCGCTTTGAAGCCTTTAAGGTATCGGGCTATCGGGTCAATGTGGAAAACAGCAAAGCCACGGTAGACCTACGGCTAGCAGCGGATTCTGAACGGCAGTTTTTATCCCTCTCCAGCTGCGAACAGCAGGGACTATTTGGCGGTTTAGAAGAGACCCTAACCCAGAACCAATCCTGGCAGGTCAACCAGGTCGAATTTACCAACCGAGGCAAAGAAATTGTCCTGTAGGGTGGGCACCGCCCACCGCCCCCTGTAGCACCACCACCACCACCCGCCCCCAGAGCAGTCCCGGCAGCACCGCCCACCATCCCCTAACGCTTCGAAACACTGGGATGCCCGCTCAGGTACCAGCGCCACGGTCGCTCGGTCGCTTTTGTAATACCCACCCGCGTAGTTTGGGTCAAGGTACGCTGCCCCCGGTCCAGCTGCTGTTGAAACTCAGCCGTGCGGTGTTCAAGCCATAGCTGATGCTGGGGCACGAGGGCCAGACCGCTATGACAACGTTCGATGGCCAGGGTGCGGCACAGCTTGCCCGGGCCTGCCGCTACCCGATTGCCTTGACTGGCATAGGCTAGGTCAAGATTCCGGGGCAGGTAGTCAAGCGCCACTGCCCGAATCAGAACGGCGCTGCCAATACCGGTGGCTTCAGTGACAACGTTAAAACAGTGGTACATACCGTAGATCAAATAGACATAGCCGTGGCCGGGGGGCCCAAACATGGGGGCATTGCCCAGTGTTTTACCCCGATAGGTGTGGCAGGCGGGGTCATCGGGACGGTAGGCTTCCGTTTCGACGATTAGCCCCCGCAGGGTCTCGCCATTAAGCTGGCGCACCAGGGTACAGCCAACCAGGTCGGGAGCCACCTCCAGCGTGTTGCGATCGCACCAGTCAGCGGTAATCATGAGCGGTGAAATAGCAGCAAGAACCCGTGCGGTTAATAACAGTTATGTAACAGTCACCGCGTCTATGATTGCATTTCGCAATGAAGTTGCTACGATCCAAGGACCGATGGCTCGATCCATCCCAGCGTTCAAACATCTAGAAAACTAACCTAAGGAACCAACATTTGTGGATATTAAAGCGATTTTGCCAGTTCTAGCCGTTGTTTTCTCGGTTGCGTGCCTATTTTTTGGTACCCAAAACGGCTTCTATGACTCTGACGACTACCATGGCAACGGTTCCGCCCATTAGGCATTGCTTCTGGCCAGGGATCGCTTGACCCGATGGGGGCTGGTGCTGTTCTTCCACCGCTGGGCTTAGCCGATATTGCCGATGGGAATACCGTCGTCTGCTACCCCTATGGTGTGGGCCACGGGAGGGAGGGCGTTAGTCTAGGACTGAGGCTGGGTCCCCATCGTATTTTGCTGGACTGCGGGTTAGCGGATCTGAGCGCCTTAGAGAACGATCCTCTGCCGGATGTCGTATTTTGTAGCCATGCCCATGTCGATCACGGACGGGGGCTGGGGCTGCTGCGGCAGCGATCTCCCCATTTACCCATTTATGCCACAGCGGCAACCGCTGCCCTGCTGCGGGATCGGGAGCTAGCCCAGTCTATCCGGACGCTGCCCTGGCGGGTGGCCGTTGAGGTGGCACCCGATCTAACCATCGAGCTCTGGCCAGCGGGACACTTGCCCGGGGCTGCCTGCGCGCTGCTCACCTACACCCAGGACCAGCGTAGCCATAACGTTTTTTACACGGGGGATTGTTTTCTCTCCAGCACCCGCCTGGTGGATGGGCTGCCGCTGGCGACCCTGCGGGGGCTTAACCCGGACGTGCTGATCGTCGAAGGTAGTCTGGGGGCGGCCCAGTATCCCAACCGACGACGGCAGGAAAACCAGCTAATTGGGCAATTGCGATCGCACCTGGAGCAATCGCGGTGCGTCGTCTTTCCGGTACCGCTCCTGGGGATCGGTCAGGAGTTATTGATGCTCTGGCGCAGCCACTACCATTTCACTGGTCAGCCCCTGACTATCTGGGTTGATCCGGCCCTGGCCCACAGCTGTGACGCCTATCTGGAGCTTTTGGCCCGCAGCCCCGATACCTTTCCCCGCAATGTGCAAAATTTCGCCCAACATCAGCCCATTTTTTGGGATGAGCGCATTAACCCCACCATCAAACGGCTGCCGGAGCAATTACCCACCGATCCCCTCCAGGAACCGGCGGTATTTTTAGTCCACCCAGCCACCCCCGTGGCGCTGTACTGCCAACGCTATCGAGGCGCCTGGAGTGTCTTTTTGCCAGAGCAGGCCGATCTGAGCGCTTGGCAGACTCAGATCGGCACCTACGGCCCCGCCTATGACTGGTTCGATAGCGTCAAAAACGCCACCACATCAGGGACAGTACAGCTTGAAACCTATCAGCTCTACAGCCATTGTGACGGTGGCGGCACCACCCAGCTGATCCATAATCTGCGACCCCGCCATGTGGTGTTGGTCCATGGGCACCTCGATCACCTCAGCGCCCTAGCCAATCTCGAATCCCTGCAAAGCCGCTACCAGGTCCACATTCCCCTGCCGGGGAATCCCCTAACCCTAAGGCTAGATACCCGGTTTACATCGCCCCCGCCCCCCCGTGAGCCCACCTTTGAGGGCACCGTTAGTGAAACCTCGGACCAGGTGACGCTCCAGCTACCGTCGGCCCTGGCCCGGGATGCCCGATGGCAAAGCTTTGCTGAGACCGGCATCGTTGAGGCCCACTGGCAGGGGGAAAATTTGGTGCTGCGCGGGGTAGAACCCTCGGAGCTAACCGCCATCACCAACCGGCTGGCCCCCGATCGAGCCGTCTGTGACAACTGTCAGTTTTACCAGCGACGCAGCTGCCAACAGCCGCGCTCCCCGCTATTTGGTAGGCGGGTGGCCCCCGATGGTCACTGTCTAGAATTTACTCGGCTACAGGAATAGGGCCTATTGAATTTGCTCAGACGCCGGGCAGTCGTCGGAAATGACAAGGTCCGTATCTCCCTTGGGTACGGTGGCAAGCTTTTGCTGGATCGAGCCAATACTCTCTAATCTCACCATTTCTTCCCAGGCACAGCGTTCGTCGTCTTCTTCAGTTTCATAGCGCAGGGTGACGAGATCGCCCTCAATATTTAGAATCTTGGCCCGCTCAATCCAGCGGTGCTGATCCCTCAAAAATACCCACACTTCACGACCATCGCAGGAGAGCTGGTATATCTTGCGATGTAGCATAGAAATCTACCCTTCAGCTTGGCGACTACCGTGGCCTTGGGCCACGATCTAAGTAATAGCTTAAGGGAGGGCCAAGGAATTTGACCACCCGGATATGAGTTTAGTCACGGTTGACGGAGGTAACACATGAAGCTGCAGCTGTGTACATGGCCCGAGGTAGAGACCTATTTATTGCGATCGCAGGGCATTATTTTTCCCATTGGCTCCACCGAGCAGCATGGTCCCACAGGGCTGATTGGCACCGATGCCATCTGTGCCGAAACCATCGCCGCCGGTGTGGGCGATCAGACCAATGCCCTGGTCGGCCCCACCATCAATGTCGGCATGGCCCTACACCACACCGCCTTTCCCGGCAGTATGAGTCTGCGACCCAGCACCCTGATTGCCCTGATCCAGGACTACATCAAACCGCTGGCCCGAGCCGGGTTTACCCGGTTTTACTTTCTCAACGGCCACGGAGGCAACATGGCCACCCTTAAAGCGGCCTTTTCAGAAACCTATGGCACCCTAGCCGACCTCAACATCGTCGGTGCGGATCGGGTGCGCTGTAAACTAGCCAACTGGTTTATGTGTCGCTCTGTTTACACCCTGGCCAAGGAACTCTATGGCAACCAGGAAGGTTCCCACGCCACCCCTAGTGAAGTAGCCCTTACCCAATATGCCTACCCCGACCATATCAAGTCAGCGCCGCTGGAGCCCCAAATAGCCCCGGCCGGTCATCGCATCTACGGTGCCGCCGACTTTCGGCGGGCCTATCCCGACGGACGCATGGGGTCCAACCCAGATCTAGCTACCCCAGATCATGGCAAACAGCTCTATGAGGCCGCCGTCAAAGAAATGAGCAATGACTATCTACAGTTTTTGGGAAACTAATATTTCTAGAGGATCTTTGGCACCTTAAAAAAGTCGTCCTCGCGATCCGGCGCGATATCCAAGATAGATTCCCGAGCCTCAAACGGCTGTAGGTCATCCTGTCGGGTAATATTGCTCAGCTCAATGGCGCGTGTGGTCGGCTCAATGTCCTCCGTATCTAGCTCATTGAGCTGTTCCACATAGTCCAATATGCCGCTGAGCTGCGCTGTAAACTGCTGCTCTTCTGCTTCAGTTAGCTCCAATCGAGCCAACAGCGCCACCTTGCGCACCTGTTCTAAATCAATCATGGAGAGGGGTAATCGTGGGCATCAAACCATGGGGAGAGCAAATAATTGCATCATCCCCACGACTATGGAAAACATGGGAAAGGCGGCTGGTTAGAAGAATACATCCGCTGGCATCCGGCCCGTATTTTTGAGCCAGTTTTGAGCCTCAATGTAGTTGTTGGGGGCCATCCGTAGGGCTTCGAGCCAGTAGGTGGCCGCCGTGTCATAAAAGCCGTCAGCGGTTTTGATATCGCCAGCGGCCTCGGCCTGCTCGCCCCGGTAGTGGTGGATGACCGCCGTATTATTCAAAGCCTGGGGCATCCTGGGGTTTAGTTCAATCGCCGCCGCATACTTCTCTAGGGCCGCATCATGGTCGCCGTTGCTAGCGTGGATCAGACCCATATTGTAAAGAACAAAGCTCTTATCATAAGGGTCTTCTTCGAGCTCTAGGGCGACGTTGTAGTTTTCTAGGGCTTCTGCATATTCGCCATCGGCCTGGGCGGACATACCGTCACGATAGTAGGCAAAAGCTTCCTTGGCCTGCTTTTTCGTCGGCAGCATCTTTAGGATCATATCGGCCATGACCGTAAAAGACTTATCGATGAAGTTATCGTTACGTTGGGTTCTAGGCATGGCAAAACTAATAGACTAAAAGCGCCAAAGCTATATTCTAATGTAATGCTGGAGCGACCCTACCAGATTGGTGTTGGTCTGTAATATTCAAACCGGCGGCGCAGGCAGAGAGTTATGGCAGGGCCTAAACGGGGCGACTGGCCACACAGGCATCTAGGAAAACAATCATATCGGCCAGGGTGACAAAGCGGGTTTCATCAAAGCAGTCGCTAATGTCGATACCAAACTGGGTGGCCACATCGTCGCAAAAGGTCACAGACCAGTCAAACCAGCACACCATGGGCAGCTGCAGGTCATCCACCAGGCGATCGTGGGGTCTAACTCGACTAAACTCAATGCCGGAATAGGTCTCAAGGGTGCGATAAACAAACAGCACTGTTTCAAACTGAGACTGGGTGACGCGCACCCCTTCTTCGCACCAGGCTTGGGGGGATAGGGGACGACGATGCCGACGCAGGAACTGATTGACCCGATCGCGGGTGGCTAGATCAGGGCTCATATCTGGGTATGCCCCTAGGCTATGGAGATAGTTATTAGCCTTTTGCCACTGTCGCCACATAAAATTTTTACCTAATCCGCCTACCAGAAACGCTGTCTATTGGCCAGTGCGCCTTTGCATCGTGCTCAGTCGTGCCCGCAACGCTATGGTATCTTGCCCGCAACTGTATGGGCTGGCTTCAGGGAACTCAATTTCAAGATATTCACCAGTTGGCTCTGTGTTTATTATTCCCCAATGCCCTGGCATAACTACGGTGGCTCCAGGGCGCAGCGTCTGAACCAGTGCACCGGACAGTGACAGCACCTGTGGACGCTGAAGCGGCACTGAGGGCCTTGCGGACGGGCTAACTATAGTTTCGCAAAACCATACCCCTATGCCCCAGCCGCTATAGAACCAAACTGACGACGGCGGCTCGCTTTTGCAGATAGGTCTGTAGTTTCTGGGCGCTCATGGGTCTGCCGATCAAATAGCCCTGGGCAACGTCACACTGATATTTTTCTAGCAGACACTGCTCGTCTATTGTTTCCACCCCTTCTGCCACAATGCTAAGCCCCAGATCGTGGCCCATTTGGATGGCTGATTTTAGAATCACCTGACTTTTTGGATCCGTTGCCACCCCCCGGACAAAGCAGTTGTCAATCTTGAGCGTATCGATGGGTAAGTTTTGCAGATAGCTCAAGGAGGAATATCCGGTACCAAAATCATCTACCGCCAACCGAATCCCCAGGGCTTTGAGTTCATTTAGGGTTTCGATGGCGGCGGCGGTGTCTTGCATCAAGGCGGTTTCGGTGATTTCTAGCTCTAGAAACTGGGGGGGCAGCTGGCTGACTGCCAGGATCTGTGCAATCTGCTGACTCAAGCTGCCCTGATTAAACTGGACGCTGGATAGGTTTACTGATATGTGACATAGGTCCAGGTTCATGGCCTGCCACTGGCGGGCCTGGCGGCAGGCGGTTTCGAGTACCCACTGACCAATAGAGACCACCAGTCCCGTTTCTTCGGCGAGGGGGATAAACAGACTGGGGGGGATGGTGCCTGCCTCGGGGTGGTGCCAGCGAATGAGGGCTTCGGCCCCTTCAATGCGACCGGTGCTGAGGTTGAGCTGGGGCTGGTAGTGGACTTCAAATTCATCCCGTTCTAGGGCGTAGCGCAGCCAGGTCTCCAGACGAATTTGATGTTCGGTGGCGACGGTCATATCAGAGCGATAAAACTGACAGTAGCTGCTTTTCTGGCTTTTGGCATACTCTAATGCCGCATCAGCCTGACGCAGCAGGGTGGGCAGCTCTTGACTGTTTTCTGGGTACATGGCAACCCCCACACTCGCGGTCAGAAACACCTCATGGCCCGGCAGGGAAAAGGGGCGGCTGAGGGCATCCATTAGCTCCGTTGCCAGCTGCCTGACGGCGGCGAGGTGTTGCATCTGCCCGCAGATAATCGCGAACTGGTTGCCGGTGAGTCGGGCCAGGGTAGTACCGGCGGGTAAACAGGCTTGCAGCCGGTGGCCAGCTGACTGCAGCAGGCTATCACCGGCAGGGTAGCCCAAAATATTGTTGATTTGTCGCAGGCGGTCCAAACTCAGGGAGAGCAGGGCCACTGGCTGGGATGATGTTTGAATTAGCTGGGTAAAGCGCTGCTCAAATAGAAGATGATTGGGGAGCTTGGTCAGACTGTCGTAGTAGGACAGTCGGTTGAGGTGCTCTGCGGCCAGTCGCAAATGGCTCAGGTAGTGTTTGGTAATGGCTTCTTGTTGTCTGAGTCGGGCTGCGATCGCATCAATCAAGACATCGTCGGAAAAGGGATGCAACAAACAATCATCCGCCCCCAGCTGCATCGTTTGCCGCAGGTGTCTGTGGTCATACAGAGAACTCAGCAAAATAAAGGGCGTAATCACCAAATGGGCAGTGCTGCGCATCTGTTGTAGTACCTGGTGACCATCGC
>JBCDJC010000146.1:0-12526 GCA_038748225.1 Cyanobacteria bacterium P01_H01_bin.26
CACAAACGCCTTTGGCCCCGATCAGGGACCAGAAATCGTAGAACTCATCGCCGGTCTTTTTTCCGACTCAACAGCTGAACCAGTGCTGTCTTTAGTTGCAGATATCAACGGCATCGTAGCGGGTCACGTTCTATTTACCATAGCCACCGTAGCGTCCTATCGCACCGATGTTTCGGCCCGAATTCTTGCGCCATTGGCGGTCAAACAAGAATTTCAAGGAAAAGGTATTGGCACGGCATTGATCCAAACAGGACTCACAAAACTGACCGATGCCAGTGTGGAACTGGTGTTTGTTCTTGGGGATCCCGCATACTATTCAAGGCTGGCGTTTCGTCCTGCCGGTGTGTTGGGGCTGGCGGCTCCCCACCCAATTCCCCCAGAGCACGCCGACGCCTGGATGGTGCAACCGTTACGGGCGGGCATCCTCGGCACCGTTACCGGGACCGTGCAATGTGCCAATGTGCTAAACGATCCGCGCCACTGGCTCGAATAGGATGGCGGATAACAATGCGATCGGGGCGATCGGGTGCCACGGCAATTTTATCGCCGATGGCTTGACTGATGCATAGGACTACCCGTATGTTTTTTTATAGGTCACTGATACCCATCATGGCCGTTCCACAGAACTCAATGACTTAGCGCGGTCGGCAGGTGTTAACGCCACCTACCAACCGCATCACCCCCAAACTGAACCGTCCAGTTTGCGAGCTAGGCTTATTATGCCTCAGCCGCTCTACCGACACTACAGTTGGGCGTTGCTGGCCCTTGAGACCCATACCCCTATCCGGTGCTGGCCCTTGCTAGCGCCACCGATGGGGGCATCCTCAAACTCAGCAACCGCAGTCTCTGCGGCGTGGCTAAGCTCCTTGAGTTCTGCTTTCCTCATGTGTCCCATACACGTTTACCCAGGAGAACAGAACTCATGTTTCAAGATTCTAGTCAGGGCGCGACGGCGTCCACCGTTTCCCCTACCTATGCAACAGAAACGCTTCCCCAGCACGATTTTGAGGATGTTCGGCATCTGTTGTTGGGCAGCCTTACCGCCGTGCAGCGCACCATTTTGGACCTGCATACCCGGCAGTATGCTGAGCCCAATGATTGGAGCCGCCCCCTAGCCACCGGGCGACCCAATGAGGTCATGGCGATTTTGACTCGTCGAGTGCGAGTGAACTAGCCCGGTAGTCGGTTGATCACGCTTCGGCGGGTGGGTCAGGCTCATCTGCCGAAGCGGCATTGAGGGCAGCAAAGCGCTGTTGTACGGCGTCGACAGATTCGTTTAATACTTGGGCGATATTCCCCAAAAACATATCGTCTGGATGCTCATCACAGAAACGGGCAAGATTTTCGAATGTAATGTTTAATTCGTGCTGATCCTCAAACTCAACCGAAAGCTCTAGATCTTTTAAATAACAAGTTTTGGCTTCGGCCAACTCTCCTGTCGCTTCAGCCACCCGGCCCAACTGGTAATAGGTGCCCGCTTGCTCGTAGCGGTCATTGAATTCAATCTGGATATCGAGGGCCTGCTGATAGTGCGATCGCGCCTGCTCATACTCCCGCATTGCTTGGGCTACGCGGCCCAGCTGGTGGTATGTGCTGGCCTGGCTGTAGCGGTCATTGAATTCAATTTTGATAGCGAGAGCTTGCTGATAGTGCGATCGCGCCTGCTCATACTCCCGAAGCTTTTGCGCTACGATGCCCAACTGGTGGTATGTGCTGGCTTGGCTGTAGCGGTCGTTGAATTCAATGTCGATAGCGAGGGCCTGCTGATAGTGCAATCGCGCCTGCTCGTACTCCCGTAGAGCTTGCGCCAACATACCCAACTGGTGGTAGACGCTGGCTTGGTTAGACCGGTCGTTGAATTCAATATAGATAGCGAGGGCCTGCTGATAGTGCGATTGCGCCTGCTCGTATTCCCGCAGCTCTTCCGCTACGAC
Source organism: Cyanobacteria bacterium P01_H01_bin.26 (assembly GCA_038748225.1). Classification (GTDB taxonomy): domain Bacteria; phylum Cyanobacteriota; class Cyanobacteriia; order Phormidesmidales; family Phormidesmidaceae; genus Leptothoe. Next base: position 1,935 of record JBCDJC010000146.1, read on the forward strand.
GCCCAACTGATTATAGGTGCTAGCTTGGCGGTAGCGGTCGTTAAATTCAATTTTGATAGCGAGGGCCTGCTGATAGTGCGATCGCGCCTGCTCATACTCTCGCAGCGCTTGTGCTATACGACCCAACTGGTGGTAGACGCTGGCTTGGTTAGACCGGTCGTTGAACTCAATGTAGATGGTGAGGGCCTGCTGATAGTGCGATCTCGCTTGCTCATATTCCCGCAGCGCTTGCGCCACCATGCCCAAGTTGTGATACGTGCTAGCTTGTTTGTAGCGGTCGTTGAACTCAATCTTAATAGCGAGTGCCTGCTGATAGTGAGATCTTGCCTGCTCATACTCCCGTAACTCTTGGGCGACGCGGCCCAACTGATGGTAAGTACTAGCTTGGCCTTCACGATCTTCTAGGCCAATTTCAATCTCCAGTGTTTGCTGATAATACTCCCGTGCCTGCTCAAACTCTCGCTGATCCCTGGCAATGTTGCCCAACTGAAAATAGGCGTTAAGCTGTCCTCTAGTATCATCCAGTTCCTCAAACAGTTCTAATGCTTGCTGAAAGTACTCTGCTGCCGGTTGATAACGCCGATAATCCCGCAGCATTTTCCCCAGCTTCATTAAAATCTCTGCCCGTTGTCCCCGATCGGCGGCTTTAACATAGTCAAGGGCCTGCCCATAGGCTTGCAATGCTTCCTTCTTTACCGACAGCTTTTGGTAGGCATCCCCCAAGTCGCTATACAGCGTCCCCAACAGAGGGGAGTTCTCGTTTTGTTGCCGCAGCTCCCTAATCTGCTGCTCCAAATCTGCTATTCGCTGACCCGTTTCCCCACTTTCCCCATTCGTACCTGGCGTTCTCTCCTCTGCCCCACTGCGGGCGGCATCGACAATAATCTCCCCATGGTTCGCCCTTTGCCCCTCAAACTCAAACACCCCACCCCGCCAACTCCAAAAGTCCTGGGCCTGCTGAGCCACCCCTTTTGCCACGGCCCCTGACAGCCATAGCACCACCGGAAATTCAAACCCCCGCAGCGACTCCCGCGTCCACTGCAGCGAGAAAAAAAACTTTTCCTGTTCCGACTTCTCTTCATTGAGCCGCACCCCAAACAGTCCCGCTGCCCCCAGCACCGTCACCAGGGCGTTTTCCCCCGATTGCAGCGGCAGGTTGTACGTTACCAGCTCCGCCAGGCTCGCTTTTAGGCTGGGGTTGTCGGGGGCCAGGCTGGCTCGGTAGACGGCCATCCCTTCTGTTTTCATTACCGCCTCATAGCGATCGATCAGCGTTTCCCGCAGCTGCCGATCGTCACAAATCGCCATCAGCAAATCCAGCCGCCCCGCACTTGCCCGCAGCGACACGATTAGTTTTGCTAGTTCCCGCTGATTAAACTTACTTAGCTCCATCGGGCCAACCACTCAGAAACTCCAATACACCGATCGGTTGTGAGGCATCCACCCACGCCGGGTTGAAAACCCAACGCTAATAGGGTCTGTCCACTGAAGGGACAACGCTGGCTATGATGCTCGATACATAGAGCTTTCAGCGATCCATTAACCCCTTTAGTGGGTTTTGATTCAATTAGCCCTGGAACTTTCAGTCCAGAGCGAGTTATCGCACCATCGCCAGGTGCAAAATACAAGCCAAAGCCCCCTGGGCAAGCGCCAAAGCATAAATCAAGGGGGAAAACTCCGGTCCTCCCCCTTACCAAGGGGGAGCTAGAGGGGGTCATCCAACCATAAACGCCATTGTCCATCACTTGTGTGTGCACGTTAGCCCCCAAAGCCCTTTGGGTATACGCTGTACCCATGTCTTGGACTGGGGTTCAAATGCCTGCATTACCCCCCTTAATCCCCCCTTGGTAAGGGGGGAAACTCCGGTTCTCACCCTTACCAAGGGGGAGCTAGAGGGGGTCATCCAACCATAAGCGCTATTTCCCATCACCCATGTACACACAGCCGCTCCCCAAAAAGACCAATTTAAACAGAACTCTCCAACAGCTGCTTTCGCTGCAGCAACTCCGTAATCAACGGATGCAGGTCGTACCACAGGTCATCGTTTTCATACTCCAGTACATACAGCCCATGGAGCAGTTCCAAAAATGCCGGGCTGCGTGCATCCGGTGGCGCAAACTCCTGATATATCTGCACCAGCAGTTCATACAGCTGACTGCCCAAACTGCGGGCAAACTGGTTGCGCAAATTCTTTTTTGCCTCTTTTAAAATAGCGCTGTCAATTGTCAGGTCTGCTCGGTCCGGCTCTAGCTCCAGCTCCAACATGCACTCCCGGCAGCATTCCTGCCCCAGCCGGATCAGCTCCCGTAAAATCCCGCCGCTCGATAGCACAATCTGTCGCCTCACCTCGGGGGTGATCAGGCTGTCATCAATCCGCCGTCGCAGCACCGCTAGAAAAATCTCCATATTCTCCTCTAGCGGTGCGGCCCCGGTTACATGGGCCTGCTCCCGTGGATAAAACTTTAGTACCGACAGCAGTATCACCTTACAAAACGACTCCAGCGTCGTTAATAGTTTGGTATCCCTCACCACCGAGATCGGAATTGTATAAACAATGCGGATATTTGGCGAAAACAGCGCGTTGATATTGTCTTGGTAGATGGCATTGACCAATGACAGATCGAGTTTATCTAAGTCATCAATGATCACCAGCACCTCTTTTTTAGTGGCCGCTTGAATCGCCCCGGCGATGCGATCGATCATCTTCGATAGCTCCGAGACCCGCCGCTCGTAGGTTACTTTGATCTCTTCTCGAAAGGTATCTTCCTTTTGGAGCTTGCCGGTTATCCACTCAAACAGGTCCACACCTAAAGAGAACTCCTGTTTGAGCTGATCGGTATAGGTTTTGCTTTTAGTCTCGGTAAACCAGGTGAGTAATGTCTTTTTGGTGGCGGCTGGAATCGCCACCTGTAGCTTGGTTGCCTTACTCAATAGCTGTAGCGCAATGGAGTACAAAATATTGACATGGTTAACATCCGACATTTCCACCATGTCAGCAATGGAGAAAAACACCACAAAATGGTTCTGCTGGCGCATGAGCCCAGCCAGTTCATTTAGCAACGTCGATTTTCCACAGCCCCGATGCCCCGTAAAAATTACCTTGCCATCAGCCTCAGAGGCCACGATCTCCTGTTTGAGCTTTGCCAGGGTCCGCCGTCCATACCGCACCCGAAAGTGTTCAATCTCTTCGGCTTTGAGCAGTGGAAACAGCCCCAGGTTCCGATAGGCTGCCGTGAATTGTGCGTGGCGGTCGGTAGCAGTCATAACCCAGGGTCCAGGCAGCAAAACTAGCCTAAATCATACCGGAAAAGCTGAGTTTCAATTTTCGTAACCCACCCCAGTATGGCCATAGTCCTATTTATGCTGTGGGGAAAGTGTCATAGCCTTAGTTGGACCAACCCAGAGTCCTGGTTATACCCATAGGTACAGGCATTAAATCGCTCATAAGGAAAACAGACAATGGCTAAACGGTTGTGGTTGTTAGGATTAGGTGCGATCGCACTAGCGGGTCTGACCCATCAAGCCCAGGCAAATCTGCTGACTGAGCCGTCCGATGCTGTGCCCGCCGTTACCCAGGAGGCTCCCCGCATCGTGAGTCGACAGCAGTTTGAAAACTACCGCCAGGTAATCGAACGCACCCGCTCAATGATCTACGACCAAAGCAGCCAAACCCTGGCGGATCGCTGGGGCTTAGATATTCTAGATGTCACCTGGGAGGATACCGGTCGCTACGACAACTCCGCCGTCGGTCCCAATATTAGCGACATGACTATCCAGATCCAGCAGCAGGATCCTGACACCGGGGACTACCGGCTGCATCTGATGCCGGTGATCCGCTACCCCAACTTTGCCGATATCACAGGCGATGTGCCCATGGACCAGTTCTATGTGCTCACGGGCAACGAAAAGGGTGATGATCTAGAGCGGGTCTCCCTCAGGGATGTTCTAGGCGATCTGCGCAGCTACCTGAGCGAGGCCGACTCCTGGGCCGGTACGGGGGACTCCCTGCTGGCAGAGCGCGATAGCCATGTTCTGGTCAGTGCCCAGGCCGCCTTCTTGCCCATCCCCCAAGACAGTGAGGCCACCTTTAATCCGGTCCTGTTCAACTACCAGTCCTACCCGGAAAATCCGGCGGTCCTGACCCTGCTGGCCACCCGCGAAGGCACCAGCGTTACCGTCATCGACAACCAGCGCGATGGGTTTGATGCCGGGGCTACCTGGGGCCAGCGGCTGTTTTTTAATAAAAATGGCGAGCGGGCCAGCCTGACGGGGCAACGGCTCAGTGATTTTCAAGCGGCGGAAACCCAACCCTCCGGTGAAGAACCGGCCACGGCAGATGCCGAACAGGCAGGCTTAAACATGGTCATGCTGATCCAGGTGCCGCTCAAACAAAGCGAACCCTTTTGGCAAGCGGCACCCATGGCGGACGCTCCGATGATGATGGAATCAACGGCGGCAGCCTCAGGCAACCGGAGCAATGTGGAAGCTGCGGTTATTGGCCATGGCGATGTCGAAGGCCCCTTTACGGAAATTGACAATCTCGAAATCGAACGGGATCCGAACTTTCCCATTCGGGTGACTGTGCAGTTTTATAAAGCCACCAGTAACGGTGTGGTCTCCACCGATGACATGCGCGAAATCCACGAGCAAATCCAAAAGGTCTATGACGATGCGGACTATGTCGGTAGCCTGGTGCTAGACGGTCGTCAGGATCGCCCCACCGAGTATGAGGGCGACCACACCCAGCCAGATGACTGGTGGGAGCGGTTTTGGGAGCGCTCCCGCGAACAGTTAGATATGAGTGAAGAAGAGGCCCGTGAGCTGTGGGAACGGCTGCGGGGAGATGATGCCCCCAGAGAAGAATCCGAATAATCGGCTGGCCTGTTTGGCCCATCAGGTTCGGTATTTTCACCAAAAAACCGGCCTAAACTTTATGGACGCTCCCAGTTTCCCTTTTGTAAGCTAGTTAGTATACCCACTTACCGGTCAAGCCATCATGTCCGCCCTAGTGCCTTCTCAAAAAGTTCGCGATCGCAAAACAGCCAGCTACCTATTCTGGCTGGGAATTTTGTTTGGCATTGGCGGACTGCACCGACTTTACAATGGCAAAATCGGCTCTGGCATTTTGTACCTATTTACCTGGGGGCTGTTTGGCATTGGCCAGTTTATCGATCTGCTGCTGATTCCCGATATGGCCGAACATCGCCAGCGGCAGCTAACGGGCGATCAGCCATCTGCCTTTGACCTGCAGCCGGTCACCACCGAAGTTACCAAGAACACCCTGCCGGTTAAGCTGCTGCGCCTCGCCAAGCTCCACGGTGGTCAGATTACCGTTACCCAGGCGGTTATGGAAACGGGCCAAACCTTCGAAACCGTTGAAGACCATCTTAAAACCATGGTCAAATCCGGCTATGCGGATGTTACCAATCGTCCGGGATCGGGCGTTGTAGTATACGAGTTTCCAGAGCTGATGTAACCGATTGCTTAACTGTCAGCGTAAGATTAGATTTTTCATATTGTTAGAGATATGATTGGCATATCCTTTGAATAAAGGAGACCGAAATAGTCCCAGATGCCCCTGTATATTACAGTGTGTGCGTCTCTGAGGCTTAAGTTCCTAAGACATGCGTCTGTTCTTGCTCACAGTGTTTTACAGGTAAGCAGCAGTGATGAAACTCAAAACTTGGAATGTTATAGCCGCGTCAGCCGCCATTGTTGGGTTTACTCTGCCCGCGTTGGCCGCTGAGCCTAGCCATATCAGGCGTCTTTTTGCCACCAACGCCTGCAACTCCTGCGATTTACGCGGTGCCGATCTGCGGGGCGAAAACTTATCCAACGCTTCTCTTCAAGGCTCAAGTTTACGCAATGCGGATCTGCGTGGTGCAAATTTGTATGGTGCCGATCTGCGCCGTGCCGATCTCTTTGGTGCCGATTTGCGCGGTGCAAATCTGAGGAATGTAGATGCGCGCGGTGCTCGTAATACAGAGTATATTGTTCGGTAATGTAGGCGTAGACTACGTCTATTGTTCTTTTCACAGGGCCAAGGCTGTACAGGCTGATATGTAAGGAACTTTGAAAGTCAAGAATAGTCACCCCCATGGGTGATTTTTTGTTTGTAGAGAATTTTTACCATGTATGTAGCATGAAATAATGATAGCGGGCCCAGCTGTAGAATGTTTTTTCTACAGCTGTTGAGAGATTAGCCAGTTTTAGTAACTATTTTTTGAGGAAAAGAGACCATGACGTTCCCTCATCGACTACTAGTTTTCTCGGCGTTGCTTTCTATCTGTTTGACTTCCGGGGTGCTGGCTGCAATACCCGAGCATGAGCGGCAGTTGCGAGATACTAATATTTGCCCAGATTGCGACTTAAGAGGTTCTAATTTGGCAGAAGAAAATTTGAGTAATGCTAACCTAAGGGGAGCAAATCTGAGTAATGCGATCCTAACGAGGGCGAATCTGAGTAATGCTGACCTAAGGGGAGCAGATCTGAGGGAAGCCGATCTAAAGGGGGCAAATTTGCGCGATGCCAATTTGACAGGAGCAAACTGCTCCAACATTAAAATTGACGCAGAAACTGATATGCCAGCCGGGTGTTAAAAAACATTAGTCCTATCTACCAGTGGTATGAGAAAAAACTGAGTATAACTAGCAGCGTGAAGCTCTGCTGATTAGCCTGTTTAGGCGCTCAGTAGCCTGCGATTAGGAGGTCTTTTGAGCGTAAGGCTGATGGGTTGCCTTGGCTATGGACATAGCCTCTGCTCGTCTTTTTCAACGTTGGGGTTGAAGGCTAGATAGTCGCTTAGCCAATCACAGCTACGCTTAAGGAGATACTTATTCATGTCCAGGTTCCACAGGATTACTCTGTTACCTGTAGCGGCTGCGATTGTTTGACCGTCTGGACTGAACCTGATCCCATTTACAGCCTCTTTCCCAAATTGAAGGTTGGCTAGCATTTCCTCGCTTTCGGTATTCCACAGTCGAATATCTCCGTCGACGCTAGAGGCTGCTAGAACCTTCCCCTGATCATCTTGAAAGTCAATCCCGGTGATAGTGCTGGTGTGCCCGGTGAGTTCTCTGAGGTGGGTTCCATTGAGTGCATCCCAAATCTGGATGGTTGTATCTTGCCCCCCGGAGGCGATAAATCGACCGTCTGGGCTAAATCGAACGTGTGTAACTTTATCTTCATGAGCTCGCCACTGGAAGATAAGGTTACCTTCAATATCCCACAGTGCTAATGTGCCATCTTCATGGGCGGTTATTAAAGTTGGCGCGTTGGGATGAAAGCTAATATTAGTGATGGGGCTATCGCCGGTTTCAAATGATAGGGGATTAGCCGCACTTAATGGATCCCAAAGGGTGACTCGTCCCTGCTGGGGGAATGTTTGGGGTGTATCTTGGGTGACTTGCTCATTAGCAGATGTTATTGCTTGTGCGATCGCAATATATTGACTATCTGAGCTAAAGCTAATACCTTTAATCTCAGCCTTGTTAGGTTCCTCCCGACTTTGTAAAATTAGCTCATCAATCGGTTTCCCACTCGTATCGCGAAGAATAATCTTTCGCTCTACCAAACTCAATGAGTCTTCTTTCTCAGGTAGGTTAGTAGATTGGAGAGGGGAGCCCGTTTCTCCAAACGGGTTAGTATTAGATTGGGCGATAGATTCTTCTGCACTGGCAATCATTTCGCCATTGGGACTAAATCCAATGCTCAAGACACGACCCAGCGACGAAAACGAATTTGACTGTTCTATTTCAACTGGGTCCCACAGGATAATATTTCCAGGCCGAGGAGGCCCTTCTTTGTTACGTTGTGTATCCCCGCCACTGACAAGTGCTGTTCCTACGGGGTCAAAATCTACGCTGTTGATTAGTTCGTTATGTCCCCTCAATGTGGGAGGCTCCATGGCCTGCAATCGAAAAAGCCTAACATCGTTGTTGTTGCCAGCCACAGCAAAGGTGTCATCGTCACTAGCCTCAAGAAAGCGGACACTATTTGCCTCTATATTCTCTAACACATCACCTTTATCAAAGGTTGGTTCTTCTGTATTTAGCCTCCAGAATCTTAAAGTATTGTCGCCACTGGCGGATATCAAAACTTGACTACTGGGATTAAAGGCAAGGCTAGTGATTCGATCTGTATGATCTTCGAGGGTTTGGACTAAATTGCCATCAGAATCCCAGAGTTTAATTTTATTGTCCAAACCACCTGAGGCAATAAATTGACCATCTGGGCTAAAGCTCACTGTGCTTACCTTGTCAGCATGGCTAACAGCGTTCTCGTCAGACGATAAGTTTTCATCTCTGAACGTATTTAAGAGATTGCCGTCATAGTCCCACAGCTTTACTTTGTTATCCCAACCAGCGGTTACAAGGACCTTTTGGGTATCAGGGTTGGGGTTAAAGCTTACGGCTCTAACCCGATCTGTATGCTCTATTTGAATATCTTCTACACGTTCATATGTCTTTAAGTCCCAGAGTATAACTTTACCATCGTCACTGGCGGAGGCGAGCAGCTTACCATCGGGGCTGAAACTGAGACTATTCACAGGGCCAGTATGGTGGTCCGCATCTAAAACGGCTAGCTCATTACCTGTCTTATCCCACAGTTTGATGGTCCGATCGACACTTGCGGTGGCCAGAAGTTTACCGTCGAGACCAAAACGGACACTATTTACCCTACTGTTATGTTGAAGGGTAATATCTAAAGGCTTGCCCGCCTTGTCCCAGAGCTGAACTGTATTGTCGTCACTAGCAGAAGCAATCATTCCATCTGGACCAAAGCTCACGTCACTGACCCAAGAATTGTGGCCTTCCTCAAGCTGGTTGAACTCTTTTATAGAGTGAACAACATTTAGAAGCTTACTAATGGTATTTAAATTCGTTTCTGATGTTGATTGCGATTGTCTAACCACTCGGCGACCAGCTTTAATGCCAGCTATAAGGGCTTCAATCATTTCTCCGGAAGACGAAAGTGCGAAAGTCTCAGATATCATAGCCTGTAGCTCTGCCTCTCTCGCTTGTCGAGTCTGTCTCCAAGCAACGCCTGCTAATCCTAGTGCTGTCAATGCTAAACAGGCAATGACGCTGGCAAATTGTAAGGTTTTTCGTTTCTGTTTTTGTGCTCTTTGTAGCTGTTCCTGCTGTACAGCTAATTCAGTCTGAAGTTTTTCTTCTCGAACTCGTGCTTCTATTAACTCCTTCTCTTTTCGTAGTTGTTCTAATTCAGCCTGATTTTGTGAAAGCTGCTCTACTAAAGCGGGTTCTTGCTTTTGTCGAATAAGTTCAACCAGGTAGTCATGGACTAGCTGATATCTTGGGGGTGGAACTTCTTGTAATACAGGTGTTTCTCGAAATAAAAGAACTAAAACAAGCCCAGATTCTACTAAAATTTCTAAAATAAGCCCTAGATGCTGGGAAGGCTTGTCATCGTCGGACATGAGCTGAGATACGGTTAGACTCAGCTCAGCCATTGTCTTCATCGGGCGGGTGCCTTTTTCGTCAGTCAACAGGAACAGCACCAGGTTAGCGATTTCTTCATTTTCAGGGCCACAGTCTCTGATTACCTGCTCTAAAAATTGGCCAATCAGTGTTTCTTTAGGGTTTTTACCCAGGGACGTATACTTTGCTAGGGTAGTGACATTTTTTTCCTGCAGCTGCATTCCCACGACCTGCAGCTCAATGGGACGCACTTCACCAAACTCTTTAGCCAAGTCGTCCGTTAGCCGATCAATTAGCGCACCTTCTATTTTAAATTGGGACCGTTGGGTCAGGCGCTGAATTAAAAGCTTGGTATTTTCAACTGAGAGATTGCCTAGGGGGTATCGGTTTTGGCGTCCTAAAATATCATTGTTAATCGCTTCAATTTGGAAGTTGTCACATGCTAATAGGTAGTGAAGGTAGTCTTCCCTCAGGGCGAGTATTACCTTTACATAGGCCAAGTCCAAACACTGTCTCAAAAAATCAAAAAATGCTTTTTGCTGTCCAGGCGACGAGCAATTAAAAAAGAATTCTTCAAACTGATCAAAAATAAGTACAGTTTGCAAGAAACGGTGTTCATTTTGCTCCAGCTGCTCGATTAGGTATTGGGGCTCAAACGCCTGTCTAGATTTGAAGGAGTCTATTGGAATATTTTGGTCCTCCAGAGCAGCGGCCAGACAGCTGCCCAACTCTTGACACCAGTCTGAATAGTTTCTTGAAACAACCGGTATTACATTTCGGGCTTCGATAGGAGCCCTTTGCAAAGCGGGAACCAGCCCTGCATTGACCATGGAGCTTTTACCCACGCCGGACTGACCGTGGAGAATGGTTAATTTGTATTGTTTGTTCCTGATGCGGTCTATCAGGTTGTCGAGATCCTGTTTGCGACCAGAGGCGGAGATCTCTTGGGCCACATTGTTTGGATTTTCGGAAATGCGGTCACTGCCATTTTTTTCAGATAGGTCACTTGGACTCAGGGCCGGGGTGACAATTTGTCGTTCAGGGCGCAGACGACCGGCACCTACAAATGCCTGCAGACGATACTGCTGACCAATTGAGCGCTGCTGCTGTTTGGTTTGAAACGCCTTGAGGTATTCTTTTTGGTCAAAGTAG
>JBCDJC010000147.1:0-12377 GCA_038748225.1 Cyanobacteria bacterium P01_H01_bin.26
ACTAGTCTGAGCGTCACCTACTGTTAGAAGGTGACAATGGAGCCGTCGTCAATATCAGGATTAGTGACGTTGATGTTAGAGGCAGCTGGCAAGTTAACAATAGACCCATCATCAATTACGGGGTTGGTAACATTGATGGTACTGCCGTATCCGCCGCTGGCTGGGGTATACCGTACCCGGATGGTGGTGATCGAAGTATGGCAGCTATAGGAGCAGTGGCTACCCCAGTGGCCACCCTTGCTCTGGCTAGCGCTCTCAGGAGACAAATCAGAAAACAGGGAAGATTGAGCGAGACTATTCATAGGTAACTCCTAAGAATTGTTGATTGTCGAATATTCGTCAGTATAAATACTTATTTCACACCATTGCCCCTGGGAGAACATCGACATTTTTACCAACGATGCTCCAACATTCCAGATATTGTTCAAGTAATCCGGAGGCTTTATATTTAAAAGTATTATGAAAATATTACATTAATGGTTAACGAAATCGACAAAATTCCAACCTAAGAACAGTCTTTGACAGCAGCAACTATACCGTATTTTTCACTCAAAGCTTACTTAAATAAGTTATTTCTCCAAATTCCCGGATATGCAGATATTTTACTTGAAACCCTGATAAAAAGCGTTGAATACCCATGCTTTTTACAGAGTTTTTTAAGCGCCGATAGTTCCCAAATGCCCATATTTGTCAACAATATTATTATCTGTAAGTCCAGAGGACAGGGTGAGTAGTGACCGATAGCCCTTCTGATTTGCCACCGTTGCACCTGGAAAGTGTGCTGCCCCCGAGCGACCGCTGGCTGCGCTGGAGCACAGCCGTGCTAGTGAGTAGTCTAGCCCTGTTTACAGGCCTATCTGCCGGTCTAACCTTTGATCAAACCGTCAGTGCCCAAGGTGTCATTCGCCCAAAGGAGCCCTATCCGGTAGTTAGTACAGCAGCAGCAGGGACATTGAGTTCTCTACACATTAGCGAAAACGACCCTGTCGTGGCAGCTCAGATTTTAGGCACATTGCAGGTGGGAGATGGGGTAGAGCCGCTCATAGCTCCCCATGACGGTGTTGTTTTTCAGCTTGCTTCCGATCTCTTAGGAAAATCTCTTCCTGCCGGAACCCCCGTCACCCATATTGCCCCCCTAGAGTCAATGCTGACGCTGACGCTACAGGTTGACACTCAAGATATTGGTCAGCTATCTGTTGGGCAACTCGTGCAGGCCCGGGTCTCTGCGTACCCCTACCCCGACTATGGCATTCTAGAAGGAAATATAGAGACAATTGCCCCAGATGTGACCCCATGCAGCACTTGTAGTACGCCTTATGGTTATGTTGTCCACGTTAGATTGCCCCAGGCTTACCTGCAGTACCAAAATATAAAATATCCACTGGCTCCGGGTATGGATGCTGATGTCGATATTGTTACCCAGCGGGCACGCTTGCTTTCAATTATCTTAAAACAGCTTAGACTGGCCACGGATCTTTGATACCCGGTGGCTCTACCCGGTGAGGTAAAACAGGATTTTGAGCAACGGAGACCACCGAGACTGTTCCGTAAGCGTTTAGACTGTTGCTGTTTCCCTTCATCCAAGACACACGGAGCTTTGACTTCCGTCGGCAACAGCTCCTAGCCATTCGGTTAGGGACTTTTTGAGCATGGTACAACTAGCTCAAGGACGTAGGGACTTGCTGGCAAATAAAAAGTACCCGCCAATAGCTTCTTTCCCCCTTCCCTACTCTACTCCGGGGATTTTTGCTGACGAGGGTAGCCCGCAGATACACCACGCCATGACTCATGGTGGAGTGCTCTTCACTGGGCTGCTTAGCGGTGAGACTGTTTGCGATCGCAATAGCCCTGATAGCCCGCTAAAATTTCCTCAAAACCGGTGCCGTCAAAACTGGAAGCACTACCGGGTTGGTCACCTCTTATGGGAAGCGTGGGCAACCAACCCGATAGCATACGCCCAGCGCCCTAGCTAACAGCATGCCACCCAGCTATGGATTTGTTCTGATACCCGAGCACACCGAGGTGCCTTTGCATACCTGTGCCCAGCATGCCGGTATCCAGTACGCCAGGCGCGCTCGCCGTCGTTGCCTACGGGGGTCGGCCCGCTATTTGGCGATTTAACACTACCCTGGCCTTATCGTTAATCCTTTAGTCAATCCTCAATCAACAGTCTGCACAGTGATCGCAGACACAAACTAAGGAAACTTGATGGCTATGTGAGCAGACCGTAGGCTTATCCCACAGGGGATTACATGGGGTTACACCCGGGCATACAGTGAAATCACAGGCAAAGCAACGTTATTGCATAACCTTCTAGCGGGAAATCTATATCTAAGTAAACAGACTTACTGTATTACTTGCCCCTTATATCTAAACCGAACCCCCTGTGGACCTTAAGGCCTACAGGGGGTTCTTATATGCGATCGCAACCAGCGGCTCCTCTGGCGACAGCCGCCCCGACCCTCCCAGCGGTAGTCAAGCTGCTAACCCAGACAGCAAAGGACGGATCATTACACCAAAAATCGGGAACCGACTGAGCGAATAATTTTACAGCCCCTAAAAAGAAGCAAAAAACGTATAAATGACAACGATTTGAGGTAGATTATAAAGAAAATAAGTAATTCTACCCATATGTTATATTCCCATGGGATTGTTAAAACAAGTTGATAGTTCAACACGTTTCTAACAGCTCTGTAACCTAAACGTTACAAAAAGTTTGTAGATGCGTGGGGTTACCGGTCAGAGCCAACCCTTTCAAAGGCTCAGATGGTCCAAGTGAACTTCTCAGGTTTTGTTGGCCTTGGTCAGCAATTTCAGAACCGGGGCTGTCTGTTTTTAACGGTCAGCTCCTGGGGTGGGTTAACCAGAAGCGGGTGAGACAGCTGTCTCATCCGCTTTTTCTTTAGGTTAGCTGGCCAGGAGCTGGCCTATATTTATTGGGTATAGTGCGGTGCTATCCCCATGGAACCATCAGAATCATCCCAGTCGCTCTGGCAGCAAAAACCCTGGTGGTGCCAGCCATGGTCCATCGTTTTAACCGGTGTGGCTGTGCCGACAGTAAGCTGGGTGTGGCTACACCGCTGGTGGATTACCATCCCAGCAGCCCTGGTGATTTTGGTGTGGTGGTATCTGTTTTTGTACCTGGTCCCCAAGGAATACCAAGCCACTCGGCCTGACCGATAAAATATCTCCCATTGGCCACGCGGATTTTTATGAAGTCTGGGATTCAGAGGGCTGGGCATTTTCCAACTGCTGCTCTAGTTCTTCCACCGTGGGTAGAGTGCCCTGTAAATCGGCGGGCAGTTCTCGGCCCAGGCGATGGGTGGCCACACTGATGGGTTTATTCACATCGCGGAGGGAGTACTCCGCCACCGTCGCATCGTTGGACTTACACAGGATCATGCCAATGGTGGGCCGATCGTCTGGATGGCGCAGCAGATCGTCCACCGCCGAGACAAAAAAATTCATTTTGCCGGAAAATTCGGGTTCAAACTCGCCAAGCTTGAGATCGATCACCACAAAGCAGCGCAGCTTCAAGTGATAAAACAGCAGGTCGATGGCATACTCCTTGGTACCGACCTGGATTGGGTACTGGCTACCCACAAAGGCAAACCCCACCCCCAGCTCCAGCAAAAAATCGCGGATATGAGCCAGCAAAGACTTCTCCAGGTCTCGCTCCTGGGCATCGGCTGCAAGGGTCAGAAAGTCAAAGTTATAGGGATCTTTGATCAGATTTTTGGCCAGATCTGACTGGTCAGGGGGCAGGGTGCGCTCAAAATTGGTGATCGCTGCGCCCTGGTCGTGCAGCCCCTGATCGATTTGCATGAGCAACACGTTTCGACTCCAGCCATGCTCGATGGTTTGACGGGCATACCACAGGCGCACCTCCGGGTCTTTGAGGACATCTAACAGTCGCACGTTGTGCCCCCAGGGAATCTGGGAAAACACTTGCTGCACCTGCTGAAGGTCTGGGTAGGCATCGGCAAAGGAACGCATGTATTTTAGGTTGCGTGCCGAAAAGCCAGTCATCTCAGGAAAATCTCGCTTCAGATCCCTGGCCAGTCGGTCAATTACCTTGGTGCCCCAGCCTTCCTGCTGCTGACGGTCTAAAATTTCACGCCCGATTTGCCAGTAAAGCAGCGTCAGCTCCTGGTTGACTGCCAGGGCCGCCTTTACCTGGGCCGAGCGAATCCGCTCCTTGAGCGACTGTAGAAACTGGGGGTAGCTGGAAAGGGAATTGGCCATGGCTAGAATAAAAGACTAGGGCTAGCCTCGGGGTCCAGCCCAACTATACTGCCCTACGCCTTGGAGCCCTGGCTAATTTCAACATGCTCCATGACTCGGATCTTTTTGGTTGTTTCGCCGTTGCCAGGCTTGGCAACACCAAGGTTGACAGAGGAGCTAATGGCAAGGTGTTTACGGATTCTATCTTTGCTGGCCATAATGGGTTTGTTACGCTTCTAAACAGTTGGAAATTTTTGTAACGATACCTAAGAAAAGAAATTGGCTGCCCAAAACTCTAAAAGGTCTAGACAGCCAAGGCAATCATCACTATTTAGCACCTCGACCTCTACGTTAGAAATCTTAGATGCCTTCACATTTATTAATATAAACCAATAAAAGTACAAATATAAACTTTGTTTTAAATGTGAGATAGGTTTTGGATTGCCCCTGGGGTAAACGGCTCCGTAAGCACCACCCGCCAAGCGACAACCCCCAGCAAACAATAGGGTGAATTCGTTTACCAAAGAAATTCGAAGTGCAAGCAATTGTCAAAGTGGCTAAACGTTATCTAGGCCCCCACCCCCCCGATTTCCGGGGCTTTGAATCCAGTCTCCCCCAAACTACAGTCCAAGGGACATTCAAGAAAGGGGGACGGAAGGGGGCGTGGCTCACCTCACAGTGCCTCTGCAGAATCTTGTTTTCAGATTTTTCTGCTGAGAAAGAATTCACCCTACCACCAAACAAAGCGTGAACAAACAGACGGTCGGAGTCATTGGCGGCGGAGCAGCGGGCTTTTTTGGCGCGATCGCAGCCGCCCAGGCTAGTCCCAGTTGCGCCGTCACCCTGTTCGAAGCCGGTCCCGAATGCCTCGCTAAGGTTCGTATCTCCGGCGGTGGTCGCTGCAATGTGACCCACCACTGTTTTGAACCGGCCCAGCTGGTGCAAAACTATCCCCGTGGGGCTCGGGCTTTACGGGGTGCCTTTTCTCGGTTTCAGCCCCAGGACACGATTGCCTGGTATCAGCGGCGGGGGGTGCGGCTCAAAACTGAGGCCGACGGGCGGATGTTTCCCGTCACCGACGACTCTGGAACGATTGTGGACTGTTTGATGGCAGCGGCCCAAAAAGCCGGGGTGACCATCAAAACCAGGACCCCCGTCAGGCAAATCACCCCCACCCACCCAGGGTTTAGCATCGGTCTAAAAGCGGGCCAGGTGCGGTGCGATCGCATTCTGCTCGCCACCGGCAGCAGTCCCCAGGGGCACCGCATCGCCCAAAGCTTGGGCCACACCGTGGAACCCCCTGTGCCGTCTCTGTTTACCCTGACCGTCAAGGATGCGGCCCTGCGACAGCGCAGCGGGCTGTCGATGAACCCCGTTGACCTGCGCCTCAAGCTCCCCGGACTCAAAAAGCCCCTAACCCAAACGGGTCCCATTCTGGTTACCCACTGGGGGTTTAGCGGTCCCGCCGTCCTCAAACTGTCGGCCTGGGGGGCCCGTGCCCTCCACGACCACGGCTACCGGGGCACGCTGGCGGTCAACTGGCTGCCCCACCTCAACCAGGACAAGATCAGAACCCAGCTGCAAACATCGCGACAGGCGGGGGGAAAGCGTGCGATCGCAAACCACAACCCCACCGCTGCCCCCAAACGTCTGTGGAGCTACTTTATCGAGCGCGCCCAGATCGATCCACAAACCCCATGGACCACGCTCTCCAACAAAGCGATTAACCGACTCACCCAGGAGCTGTGCCAGGGAGAATATCCCATCCACGGCAAGGGTATGTTTAAAGATGAATTTGTCACCTGCGGCGGTGTCCGCCTCAGGGAAGTCAACTTTAAAACCATGGAAAGTCGGCTTTGCCCCGGTTTGTTTTTTGCCGGAGAGATTCTTGATATCGACGGCATTACCGGCGGTTTTAACTTCCAGAGCGCCTGGACAACGGGGTGGCTAGCCGGACAGGCACTTAAGCAGCCAGCCGCTGCTTAAAATGATCCGCCACTCGGATGGCGTTGGCCACAATGGTCAGTGTGGGATTCACCGGTCCAGCGGTGCACCCGACGGTCGCGGGCAACAAGATTATTCTCGGTATAGTCCAGACAAATCCGCTCCTTTACCCAGCGCACCCGGTTGTCGGCAGCGGGCAGGTCCCCTGTCTGTAACCACAGCCCGTGGCGTGTTCAGCGTAGTAGCGCTGGTCCTAGTATTCGTAGCGTTTGTTGCTGTGGGTCATAGCTAGGGGTAAAGGAACAGATTTTATTTTTCGAAGGACACAGGAAGATCGGCTATCTCATCGCTCTTTTACTAATTAGAATGATGGACCTCACTATATGTCTGTTAAAACCAACAATGCCAAACTAAACAAAGCCACTGCAGTCATTACGACAACAACTATGAATAGTCCAAAGAAGAGTTCGATGGCATTCAAGGACGCGAATAACAGTGCTGGAACAAACAGCATCAGTAAAAACACTACGACTATAAACAACCCGAGAAAGAACTCTCTCCGGCGACTTTTGGGTCGTTCGCCCAATACCTTCCCTGTTCGAGCGTTGACCACAACTTGAAAAATGTCATTTTCGTAGCGGTAGTTCAATAGCCACACTGGCAATAGGACATGCTTAAAAGAAATCTGGCTGTGATCTGTTACAAGCTGACTAATCCTTTGCTTGTCTCCCCCAATTTCCTTGCGGATCAGAGCACGAATTTTCCGCTCCATGTGCTCCTTAGCCCGCTCAAAGCCTTCTAAAATCGACACTTGATAGCGTTGTGCCCTGAAGCCTGCCAAGTACTGCGGGTCGTAGGGAGCTACATCATCCATCGAGACACTGGACCACAGATCGTCTAAACGATCTCGGTTACAGGCTTTGGAGGCTACCACCATCACATCATCAAACCTGTGACTCACTTGGCCTGATATTAAGCTCGACCAGCGAGTTTTGCTACCATCGGTTTCCCCCTTTCTCCCTTGGTAGTTGCTGACGGTCTGAGCGTCGTAGGTCCAGAAGGGCATGTATAGCCCGATGGGTTGTTGTTTTATTCTGGCAAGCGATTGTAGATTTCCTTTTGCCGTCATCGCTTGCCAGTCATCGAAATCCCATCGTCGTCGTAGCCAGGCTTGCACGGCCTGAATTGCGTCCCTATGCCCCACGGCAAAGGGAACCACCCCTGATGGTGCAATCATGGGGCTAGCCGCTCTGGGTTGAATGACAATACTAGTCTGACAAAAAGGGCATTGATCGGCCACATCCTGCGGCTCAAAAGTTAGCGTGACGCCGCAACCGGGGCAATCAACCTCTTGAGCCGTTCTCGATAACACCGTCTCAAACGTGGCCTGGGAGTCTTCCTCCTCTACTACTGTCCGGTCAGGCAACCGATGCTCAAACAACACAGCTGCCCGCTGCTTGGCACTAGCTTTTAGGGGTGCTTGAGTATTGCCACAGTAGCTGCAAGCTAATAACCCTTTGGCCGGGTCAAACACCATATCGGCCCTACAGTTAGGGCAGGGATATTGAGCAACAGAAGACGGTGGCATAGTGTGTTTAATCCCTCAAAACATAGTTGCTATCCTACAAAACAATCGCTATTCCATTAGCCCGTAGCTCCGCACCTGCCATCACTACCCTGTTCTAGACGTTAGCTGGGCTCACCCTTTTCGGTTAGTAAAACCTCATAGAGGTGAAACTCGTTTTCAGCGAGACCTGTCCAGTAGCCGTCTTCCTGACCAAAACCGGGACGCTGGACCAGCTTTGAAATTGCCTGGTCATTTTCCCACTGGCCATAGTTGATCACCCGCTCCCCGTCTAGGAAGCGATGGAAAGTAGCTGATAGCAAACCGTCTAAAGACATGGCCGGTCCGATGTGCTCTTTAGCCAGCTTCACCATGGGTGGCTGGTTTTCCGCTGGCATCCGAAACTCTGCAAAATGGACAAAGTATTCTCCGGCTTGGATCCTGGGTGTCCCCACCTTGGATTCAGAGGCAATAATCTCATAGCGGTGCGCATCCATCTCGTTGATCAGCGGTTGCAAGGATGCTACCAGCGTCCGAGCCTCCGGCAGCCGCCTAAAGCCTGCCAGAGCCTCCTTGCTTTCCCACTGGGCATAGTTTGCCACCTTAACGCCGTCCAGGCTGCGGTGTAGGTTGGCTGAAACCAGACCCGGCTGAAGTTTTGCGATCGCAAACAGCTTTTTTACGGTATCAATCACAGCAGCCTGCTGATTCTCTTTGACCTTAATTAGGACAATCACGGTCACAAGCTGATTTTCTAGATCCAGTACAGTCATATAAATAGGCTCCCTAGGCTCAACAGTATGGTGACTCCCCTAAGGAACCATGGCCATGTCGCGGTTTACATTTTCCAACAGGGCCCACATTTGGGTAGCGACGCCGTGAGCCGATGCCGGGTTTTGCCCGGTCACCAGCCGTTCGCTTACTTCCACATGGGGCTCAAACTTGGGTGACTTGCGAAACTCCGCACCGCGCTCCACTAGCTTAGATTCCAGCAAAAAGGGCACTTCGTCCGCCAGGCCCACCTCTTTTTCTTCCTCGTTGGTAAATGAGCTGACAATCTTGCCATCCACCAGATAGCTACCATCGCTCAGCTTGATATTAACCAGCGCAGCCGGGCCGTGACAGACTGCACCCACGATACCACCAGCCCCATAGATGCTCGCAGCAATCCTGGCTAGCGCTTCATTTTCAGGAAAGTCCCACATGGTACCGTGACCACCGGCATAGAAAATAGCATCATAGTCATCGGGATTGACCTGGTCAGGGGTCATGGTATGGGCTAGCTTGTCCGCCATTTCATCTAGAAATGTCTGGTTGAGCGTGTCCTCGCTATCTTCTCCATCCCTGGGGGGTTCACCGCCCTGGGGACTGACCAGATCAACCGAGTAGCCCGCCTGACGAACAAAAACGTCGTAGGGATGGCTGGCCTCGCTGACATAAAAACCTGTTGTCTTACCGGTATTGCCAAGGGCACCATGGCTGGTCAATACTATCAAAATCTTTTTATCGCTCATAACTAGTCCCAGGGGCGTTGTCTTCTCACCGTATGATATCTTTTGTTTCCACAGTTGAGATGTAAGGCATTGCGCTGGGGGCGTGCAAACTAGCAGTGTCAAAGGCATCTATCGTCGGTTAGATCACAGTGGTTACCCCTGTTGATATTGTTGAGTGAATATTTTTAAGTAATAGGTTTTTCTTACTATGGGTTATCAGCCCATCCAAAGCTACGGTATGATTGGCAACATGCGGGCTACGGCCCTGGTGGGTCCCAAGCGCTCAATTGACTGGTTTTGTTTTCCAAACCACGACTCCCCCAGCGTGTTTACCGCTCTCCTAGACGAAGAAAAGGGGAGATATTTTCAAATTACGGCAACGGTCTCGGATGTAAACCACAAACAATTTTATTAGTCTGAAACCAATGTGTTGGTAACCTAATTTTTGTCGGACTCAAGCATAGGGAAGTGATTGACTTTATGCCCCTGGGCACCGATAAATCTGAACAGTGGATTGTCCGTCGGATGAAAGCGCTACGCTACTCGATGGAATTTTAGTTGACCTGTTACCCGGCCTTTGGCTATGCCCGCACAAGCCATAAAACGAAGTTAACGGACAGGAGAACCGTGTTTTTGGCAGATGATCTAACCCTGGCCCTGACATCCACTGTAGACTTACAGGACTTGCCGGTAAATAAGGTACTCACCAATAGCTCCTTACCCCTTTCCCTTTAACCCTTCTCCACTCTACTCCGGGGATTTTATTTTTTGGCAGATCCCTAAACGCTGACGACAATGGAGTCACGGCTAAGTTCACTCTCCAGAAAGGAGAGTCTGCCACCTTTGTATTACACCACAGGGGACAATGCCCCCAACAACTGCGGACAGCCTGTTCCCTTTGGATATGCACAACAGCTATTTGAACAAACGGTTTGCTACTGGCGCAGCTGGATTTCCCAAAGCGTCCACCGCGGGCTGTGACGCGGCATCGTCGAGCACTCGGCCCTGACCTCAAGCTACTCAACTAGGAACCGACGGGGGCTATTATTACAGTAACTACAACAATGAGCAATGTGATTGCCAACCTGCAAACAACCGACAGCAAATAACAGCGTCTACCCCAGACTCTATAGAGACTTTTCAAACCAGCCCCGTTTCCAAAAAAAGTAAACTAGCCCCCCTCAGTCAAAATCATCACCAGTCATGTAGACGGGTAGGTCCAGTACCAGTTCATCTCTAGCATGTTCAAAACACACGGATTTTGAACACCAAAAGTGGGGGATCGGCGTATAAACCGCCCCCCGCAGCGACAGGCTGCTCAACTTAGCGGCGGTCTATACGCTCCACTGCGGGGGGTCAGGTGTTTGTCACAAGTGCTGAGAGTCGACCAACAGGCAGCAGCGATTCTTCGCTAACCTATGCCCAAAAAGCCCATGCCCAAAAAGACAGCTGCCGTATAGGCGCACAATAGCTGACAGCTACGGACAGATCTACAAAACAGAAATGGGACCTGCATCACCGCAGGTCCCATTTCTGTTTTGAGAAAGGATAGGCGTGCCATGTAGAAATCGCATCATAGATATGGCAATACGGTATCGGCGGAGTTGTTTCGTAGTCGCTGCTACTCCTGGCAGCAAAAAGCCATGGCTACCATACTCGAACCCCAATACATTACCCACAGCTGCAATGACTATTGCTTCAGAAGAGTTAGGTGGCATTCCTGCATCCCACGCTCCGGTGTCTCAACCCGCAGAACTGACCTACTTTAGGACGCTGCTTTATGCGGGAATTGTAGGCGCGGTCGGGGGCATCGTCGCTACGGTTTATTATTTTGTTTTAGAGCAGCTACTGGAGCTGGTTTGGGAATCTGGCCGGGAGTCGGTTGTCAGCTGGTTTCCCACGTGGCTACCCCAATGGCACTACACCTGGATCGTGGCCACCCTGGGCGGATTGGGGGTTGGTCTTTGTCTTTACTTTCTCGGGCTGCCGGGGGAAATGGCCATTGTCATTGACAGCGTCCACGATGCCGGTCGTCTAGAACCCCAGCAAACGCCCGGTATGATTGCGACGTCCCTGGTTTCGATTACGGCCGGGGGCAGTTTGGGTCCCGAGGCTCCCCTGGTACAAATTAATGGGAGCATCGGTAGCTGGATCGCAGATAAGCTCAACCTGACCGTAAAAAGCACAAGGGTGATGACATTTTGTGGCATGGGGGCCGCCTTGGCCGCCTTTTTTGGTGATCCCATCGGGGGGCCGCTGTTTGCTTTGGAAATTCCCCATCGCCGAGGGTTGGAATATTACGAAGCGATTATTCCGGCGATGGTGGCTGGAATTTGTAGCTTTAGTATTTTCCGCATGGGTACCGGTCTAGCCGTGGGTGGTATTTATAATTTTGGTCGCTTTGGGGCATTACCTAGCCTCACCTGGCTCAGCCTGCTGGAGGGGGCCGGACTGGGTTTGGTTGGAGCCCTAGCGGGGATTTTGTTTATTGGCATCTTTCGTTTGATCAAGTGGATGATCCAAACAATTGAGCATCGCCATATTCTTTTAGCACTGATGGGGGGTCTGGGGATTGGCTGGCTGGCGGTGCTGTATCCCGCGACCCTGTTCTTTAGTGAACAGCAAATTGAAACTCAGCTGCTGGCCCAGTCGGCGTCCCTGGGAGTGATCACCCTGCTGGGCATTTGTCTGACTAAAATGGTGGCCATTTGTTTAACTATCCACGGTGGCTTTAGGGGCGGGTTTATCTTTCCGCTGTTTTTTACAGGGGCCAGTTTAGGTCTGGCGATCGCATTTGGCATTCCGGCTATTCATCCCACCATTGCGGTACTGTGCTGCATGGCAGCCGTGAATGTGGCCATTACCAAAACCCCCATTAGCACCACAATTATTTTGGCGGTGCTATCGGATACGGCGATTTTGCCGGTCATTGCGATCGCAAGCTTTACCAGTTTTTTGCTGACCAGCAACATCGGTCTGCTGGTCACCCAGCGGGCTAGAAAAACAGAAACGCTGTCGGGGCTTGAAGTTACAGAGACCCAGGCCGCCGCCTAGCTTTAGGCAGGGCGAATCGTTTCAAATGGGTTCAAAAGGAACAGTTTAAAATCCGACCGCCGCATACCACCCCTGGAAAAAATGCCCCGGTGTTCACC
>JBCDJC010000148.1:0-12232 GCA_038748225.1 Cyanobacteria bacterium P01_H01_bin.26
CACTCCGGCGGTCCAATAGGATTACGAGGAAAAAATGATGAGAACGTAGCGTAGGCTGAACCTAAACTGACCTACGACGGGTTGCGATACCCAGCATGCCTGCTAGTAACAATCCTGCGGCAGTTGTAGGTTCGGGAACAGAAGCAGATGCCTCAATGGTTGAGGCATTGACCTGGGCACTACCTACGGCAGCTCCAATTAAACCAGGATTCCCCAATACGCCACTGAGTTCTTCAGAAACGAGCAGGTTGCCATCAATGGTCAGATTCTCTCCATCAAAGCTAGGGGTAACCCCTGCAACATCAAATAAAACGGCGTTTGTCGTTAGCAGATCCTGTACAAAGAAACCGGTTGCTCCAGTTGTTGTATCGGCTCGTGCCGCATCAAATCCGATGGAGAAGTTACCAACGGCAAGCGCACCGGCTGTGCCGCCATTAAATTCGACTCCGCCCGTATGTTCAATAGAACCACCCAGCAATGTGAATCCACCTTCATCACTAAAGGAAAAGTCAGTTTCAGGGGTGATCGTAAACCCAACTAGGAACTCATCAGAGACCGGTGCCTCCACATCTCCCACAGTACCTGTGAGGGACAAACCAACGGTATTTAGGGTGTCGACATCAAGGAATACGCTAGTGACACCGGACTCAACTGTAAAGTTCGCAGCTTGGGCTTGGGCTGGTGCCAAAATAGTTGAGGTCGCCGTCATAGTTGTTGCGACTAACATTGCGGGGAGTATACCAAATCGCATATTTAAAGACTCCGAGTAATTTCACTAAACTCAAACTTGACCTCCACACCTATTCCCACTAGCCTATTTCCCCAAGAAAGTCTCAAGGAAAATAGGCTAACGGCTGCTTTTGGAAAACAGAAACTCAGCAGACTATCGGCTGACCAAAAATCTAGAGCTAAGGAGGTCAGGCTTTACCAACAGTTACGGAGGGTTTAATGAAACGGATTTAAAGACGGATTTAAAGTTTGCAGTCCCCCAATCGTTTTTAATTGACTCTCACCCGCCTGGTCAAAATGGCCATCATTTCATTGGGCCGACCGGTGGGTAGGGGTTTGCTCCAGTCGTTGGGCTCAGAGTAGTTGAGCTTGTGGAGCAGCTGAATGGTATTACGTATCGCCGTCAGACTGCCGAACAGCGTGTGGTTGACGGTTTCGTACTCATACTCGGGGAGTGATGGCACGATAGGCGGCAGGTTGGGCGCGCCTGCGCCCTGGGTAAAGTCTTGAAACATGGGTCTGGTCTCCAGATAGTGTACATGCCCCAACGGGACAAGGGTGACCAGAACCCAACAGCCAGCGCCTCCGCAAAATGTGTGCAAATCGCGGTGGCTCAGGCATAATGACCAAAGCTGCCGAACTGCTTGCTCAGTTTGGGAGTAGCTGCCAGTCGGTGTTGGACGCACCTGCTGGCAGTGCCAGATATTGAGTTCTGAGTTAAGGCCACAACGCAAATTACAGCCTTGAAAAAAGAGTAAACCACAGGTTCGCTGTGGTCAAGGGGAAATTGGGGGTGCGATCGCTAAATTAGATACAAAGGATGCATGCCCCGAAAAATATAAGTCTCTGTTGGGTAGGGGGGAAAGGGGGAAGGGGGAAAGGAGCGGTGCTTAATGTGATTGCAAAGCCCTGGCTGGATAGTTAAACGAAGGTAGCACTCAGCAGGAGTCGTTTGTGGAGGCATAGTTGTGCTTTACCTGTTGTTTTGGGATATGGGTGTCAACTTGGCCCAGCTCAATGGTGGTCTGGCTCAGATGAATTGAGTATTTTCCAGTTTGAAAGAAATATACAAGCCAACTCACAATGCCTACCAGTTTGGCTCCATCTTCAAACAAAAATGCACGTTGACCCGAGAGCTCGAGCATATCTGTAGCGATTGAAATGCCGAAAAAGCCCAATGCGATCGCGATTAGGATATGGTCTGTCTTGAGGATGAGCGTATAGAACCCCAGGAGATAAGCCAGTAAAAAGACACCGTAGCTAACATAGGTAACTTTGCTGGGGATACCTAACTGAGGGAATACAGTCTCATGTAGCAAGAAGGCGTCATCGAGACCCAAAAGAAGTGTTAGAAAGGCTGAAACAAACAGAAATCGTTTGAGCTTTCGATAGCTTGCACGACAGTTTGGCAGGACTGTTGCACTAAAGAAACAGAGCATGGCTGATGCGGCCCATAAAAGGATACCTATCTGAGATAGAAACCCTGCATAGAAAGGAAGCTGGCCGATAGCCGCTGTGTCCCTGGTTAAATCACTGATAGGGACATTTTGCCAGATGTGGAGATACAGCACTATTCCTAATAGAAGTGTTGAAACAGTGGCAATGAAAGCTACCGGAGGCAAGCTTGACTTTAAATACCGAAAGCAGGAGTGCAGTAAATTCTTTTTCTTATTATTTGCGGTCATAGGAGACCGTCCCACTGACGTTAGTCAGCAGCACGGATGGCAGGTAGATCTGATGCGCACTAAGAGCCTGTTACTGTGTCCTAATTGTTTTAGGAAAGGCTTATTTTGTCGTTTAACCTCTCGTTAACCTTAGGTTAAACTTTTGTCTGACGCAACTACGTACATTAAATCTCGCTATCTAAATCTTTTGCAAAAGCTGAACTACTGGCCGTCAGGTTAGCTGGAGAGCATCACCTGACTGTCTGACACAAATGCCTGTAACCCATTATCTACAAGGATTAGTGAGGAAATGGGTAGGGTGTATGCAAAGCTGAAGAACCAGGCCCGTATGTCAGCCTTTATCTAAGTGTATGATCAATTGTTGAGCTTCCTAGCTCAACATAACCGTTACCAAGACCTCCGGCATCTGGAAACGTTAGCTTGGATGATCATTGCCCTGATCTCTTGAGATATTCTTATGGTTGTTATAGTATCTACTATTTCTTAGCTGCTGCCGGTTGACGCTCAGCTGTTTGACAGACAGGAAAGTCTTGTAATCGATCGGGCTTGCCAATCAGGTAACCATTTAACCAGTTGCAGCTCTGGGACAATAGACTATCGAGATCTCGTACGGGCCAAAGTCTCACCAGACCATCGGCATTAACTGTCGCTAGGGTTTGTCCATCCGAACTCCAACTGATGCGCTCCAAACCATGGTCATAGGCCTGAAACGATGTGACCAGGTCACCATTACGAATCCATAGCTTCACTAGACCATCTGCACGGCTGGCTGTCGCTAAGATATCGCCAGCATGATTCCATCCCATGGCATTAACTGACCCGACATGGGCGGTGGGTACATTCACTGGAGGGTTATCTCCATGGATAAACTCAATTGTGTCACATGTAAATATGCTACTACAGGTCGCCGTTGCCTGATTACCCTCAGTCCAACTGTGAGGATCGGCAACGGGTAGCGCAACATTCAGTCTATTGGACTGGTACAGATTGATATCGCGAAAAGACTGCCAGCGTTCTTTATCTCTTTGCCAATACTCTTGAGCTTCTTGCTCAGTGGCGTCTGTCCGTAGTGCCTCTTGAAAACTGGTGTTCACCAAAGAACCATCGGCTCGCCAAATGGAGAAGAAACTATTGACTCCCACGACAAAAGGTGATGCGCGCCCACTCGCTACAATCAACCGTTCGCCATCCTGGCTCCAGGCAACTTCAGACGGTATATCTCCTTTACGGAGATGAATGGTGCGGATCGGGGCACCATCGGGCTGCCAAAGTTTAACAGTGCCATCTGCCCCCCCTGTTGCCAGCACCTGGCCATCTCCTCGCCAGCTAATACTCCAAACAGTATCGCCATGGGCATCAATTGTTTTTAGTAGAGTGCCGTCACGGTTCCAAAGCTTGACTGTACCATCTGCACCTCCCGTGGCCAGGGTCTGGTCATCTGGGCTCCAGCTGATATCGAGTGGATTCCAGCTAGTACCAAGGTCTAAAGGTTGTTGCGTCAAAAATTCAGCGATCGCAGGCTTCTGTTGGTGCCATAGCATTACTTCTCTTTTAGAGGAATTGGGAATCACTAAGATCTGTTGATGCTCGTCCCAGATGACGCGACGAGGATTAACAGACAATACAGGGCTAATATCGTAGTTCATTGTCTCAATTAACTCTCCTGTATGGGTCCAAATCCTTACGGCTGAGCGGCCGCGTGTAAATAAGAGTTGACCATCCTTACTCCAGCTAACATCGAGAATTATTTCAAAATTTTTGTCAAAGCGCTTTAATAACGAAGCATCATCACCGCTCCAGAGTGTAAGACCACCAGAATTATCGCTCAAAGCTAAAATCTCACTGTCTGGGCTCCATCGCATACTAAAAATTTGAGCCTGATGGATAGTCTTGATTGGAGTATCTTGCCCTGACCATAGCCATACTGTGGCTTCTTTAGCTGCTTCTTCCTGTGTCTGATGGGGCCGCGGTCTGGCATCTTTGCTGAGGATGGCTAATTGTTCACTCGTGGGGCTCCAAAGAAGATGGTCGTCCATACTATCTAAGGTGTGATCCGTTTTGAGGGTAGCCAACAGAGAACCATCACGCTGCCATAGCTGTAGTGTGCCATCTTGGGTTAATATTGCTAACTTTTCACCATTGGGACTCCATGCAAGACTCTTGGGTATAGTTTGTGGGGCATGATCAGTGCTGATGGTCACGGTTGGAGACTGACCTCCTCGCCACAGCTGCACAGTTCCTGCTTCGTCGACAATTACAAAATCAGGCGAATCCTCCTCTCCCCACGGAGCGCCATCTCCCCAGATGATCGTGCCACTGCCTTGATAGAGGATATGCGTCGCCGCTGGGGAGCCATCACGCTGCCACTGTTTTATGATGCCATCGCTACCGGTGGTAATAAAGGTTTGACTATCTTTCTGCCAAGCTAACCGCAGGACCTCCTCTGGATGGGCCTGGAGGTTGGTCATCACAGACTCATCGCGATTCCAAAGGCCAACATAGCCATCCCGTTTGCCAAAGATTGCTAACGTTTGGCCGTCAGGACTCCACCTGACAACCATAGCGGTTCCCATCACACGGCCAGTACGTTTAGAGGCGATGGGGGAGCAGCCCAGATTCCAAAGATTAAGCACATCAGAGAAGTTGGTCACCTTAATTTGGCGATCGCGACTCCACTCAATGTCACTGGGTTGGCGATGGGGGGTATTCCCAGCAACTGGAATGGGAGTGCCATCTGCCTGCCAAAATGCAAGTATCCGTTGTTCTTCATCAAAGGCAGCCAATATTTGCTCATTCCCCTGCCAACGAATATAGTCCATGTCAAGCATCTGCTGCTGGGGGTTGGCGATGGGCTGCTCCTGAATCTGGCGCAAAATTTTGTCTAGGGTGGTGATTGGGCTCAGTGTCGGGTATTGCTCTAGGGGAAGTTTGCCATTGCGTAAGTTGTCTGGACTGAGCGTGTCAGCGATTTCATGGACTAAACTCTGTAGCTGCTGACCGGCATCTAGGGCCGTTAATAGGGCCTGGGGCTGGTCGTTTTCAAATAAATGCAGGGCCGCTGTGCTTTTTCGCTCGATTTCAGCCAGGCGAGTGCGATAGTTGGTTTCTACAATTGCTCTGTAGGCGATGGCACCTAACCCGAGTATGGTGGCTGCGATCGCAAGCCACCCAAAAAAGCAACGACTAGCCCCCTCGGCATTGTTCGCTAGCGCTTCTCTTAGCTGACCAGAAGACGGCATTTCCATACTTGAATTCTCGCCAATAAAACAATTTTTAGCATCCCTGCCTTAACGTTTTTCTATGGCAGCTATACGGTTGTTTTGGGTAGTTCAGAGCTTCACAACTTCGCTACTTCAAGTATCTTTCGAATCCCTATGTACCTATTCTTCTGTTCTTCACCGTTGCCCCAGTCAAAAGGGTTTCAATATGTCTACAGCATCTCGACAGCATTACTACATAAAACAAAAAGCCCTTCAGCTGAGCTGAAGGGCTTTTTCATTCTCCTAATGGAGCAATCAAACGCTAGCCAAATCGCCCAGACGTTGACGCTATCAGGAAGGCCGCATAGGTCAGGACATATCCCACCGTAAAGTGAGCTAAGCCAACCAAACGAGCCTGAACGATGGATAGAGCAACCGGCTTGTCCTTCCAGCTAATCAGGTTAGCCAGAGGAGTACGCTCATGCGCCCAAACGATGGTCTCGATCAGCTCTTGCCAGTAACCCCGCCAAGAGATGAGGAACATGAAGCCAGTGGCCCAAACCAGGTGTCCAAAGAGGAACATCCAAGCCCAAACCGCCAGGTTGTTCATACCGTACGAGTTGTACCCGTTAATCAGCTGGGAAGAGTTCAACCACAGATAGTCACGGAACCAACCCATCAGATGCGTTGAGCTGTTGTTAAACTGCGCTACGTTCCCAGACCAGATCGCCAAGTGTTTCCAGTGCCAGTAGAAGGTTAGCCAGCCAATGGTATTCAGCATCCAGAACATGGCCAGGTAGAAGGCATCCCATGCAGAGATGTCGCAAGTACCGCCACGACCAGGGCCGTCACAGGGGAAGCTGTAGCCAAAGTCCTTCTTGTCGGGCATTAGCTTAGAACCACGGGCATCCAATGCACCTTTGACCAAGATCAAAGTAGTGGTGTGAAGACCCAGGGCGATCGCATGGTGAACTAGGAAGTCACCAGGGCCAATGGCCAAGAACAGAGAGTTAGTACCACTGTTGATAGCCTCTAGCCAGCCCGGTAGCCAAACATTTCCATAGTTGGGGAATGCCGTAAATGCCACACTGTCAGGGTTGGATAGCAGCGTATCAAAGCCATAGAGAGCCTTACCAGAGGCAGCCTGAACCCACTGAGCAAACACAGGCTCAACCAAGATCTGCTTCTCAGGCGTACCAAAGGCAACTACCACATCGTTGTGGACGTAGAGACCCAGGGTATGGAAACCGAGGAACAGAGATACCCAGCTCAGGTGAGAGATGATCGCTTCTTTATGATCCAAAATACGAGCCAACACGTTGTTAGTGTTAGCAGCCGGATCGTAGTCGCGAATCAAGAAGATCGCACCGTGGGCAAAGGCACCCATCATGATGAAGCCAGCGATGTACTGGTGGTGGGTGTAGAGCGCAGCCATGGTGGTGTAGTCCCGAGCCATAAAGGCATAGGGAGGCAACGCATACATGTGCTGAGCAACCAAGGAAGTTACAACACCCAGGGAAGCCAACGCAAGAGCTAGCTGGAAGTGCAAGGAATTGTTGAGAGTGTCAAACATTCCCTTGTGACCTTCACCCAAACCACCAGCAGGAGGTTGGTGAGCATTGAGGATTTCCTTAATGCTGTGACCAATACCGAAGTTAGTCCGGTACATGTGACCAGCAATGATAAAGATGACCGCAATGGCTAGGTGGTGGTGAGCCATGTCAGTGAGCCATAGGGACTCAGTCTGAGGATGGAAACCGCCTAAGAAGGTCAAAATTGCAGTCCCTGCACCCTCAGAGGTCCCAAACACATGACTAGCTGTGTCAGGGCTCTGGGCGTACACACCCCAGTTTCCGGTAAAGAAGGGGGCCAGGCCAGCGGGGTGAGGTGCAACCGTCAGGAAGTTATCCCAACCAACATGCACACCGCGAGACTCGGGGATTGCAACGTGTACCAGGTGACCCGTCCAAGCCAGGGAGCTTACACCAAACAAACCAGCCAGGTGGTGGTTTAGGCGAGACTCAGCATTCTTGAACCAGGACAGGCTGGGACGAAACTTGGGCTGTAGGTGCAACCAACCTGCAAGCAGGAAGATTGAGGACAGCACTAGCAAGAACAAAGACGCCGCATAAAGGTCGCCGTTGCTCCGCATACCAATGGTGTACCACCAGTGGTAAACCCCAGAAAACGCGACGTTAACGGGGCCAGTAGCACCAGCCTGGGTGAACGCATCCACCGCATTCTGGCCAAAGTGAGGATCCCAAATCGCATGGGCGATGGGCTTAACGTTGAGGGGATCTTGAATCCACTGCTCAAAGTTACCTTGCCAAGCTACGTGGAACAGGTTGCCAGATACCCAGAGGAAGATGACTGCCAAATGACCAAAGTGGGAAGCAAAAATCTTTTGATAAAGATTCTCTTCCGTCATGCCATCGTGGCTTTCAAAGTCGTGGGAAGTGGCAATCCCGTACCAGATCCGACGCGTAGTTGGATCCTGTGCGAGATCTTGGCTAAATTTTGGAAATTTAGTTGCCATAGTGTTCTATTAAGTCCTCCCTGCTAGCCTAACGAGAGAATTCGAGCATGGAAGAACGCCCAAGTTGTAGCAATACCGCCGAGGAGGTAGTGAGCTACGCCAACTGCACGACCCTGAGTAATGCTCAGTGCGCGAGGTTGGATTGCAGGAGCGACCTTGAGCTTATTATGAGCCCAAACGATGGACTCAATCAGCTCTTGCCAGTAGCCGCGGCCACTGAACAGGAACATCAGACTAAACGCCCAGATAAAGTGAGCGGCCAGGAACATCAAACCGTAGGCAGACAGAGCCGAACCGTAGGAGTTGATAACTTGAGAAGCCTGTGCCCAAAGGAAGTCACGGAGCCAGCCGTTGATAGTAATCGCGCTCGTGGCGAAATTACCACCCGCCGGGTGAGCTACCGAACCACCGGAAACCGTTCCCCATACATCCGACTGCATCTTCCAGCTAAAGTGGAAAATCACAATGGAGATGGAGTTATACATCCAGAACAGACCGAGGAATACGTGGTCCCAACCAGATACCTGGCAGGTGCCGCCACGACCGGGGCCGTCGCAAGGGAAGCGGAAACCCAACTCGCTCTTATCGGGGATAAGACGAGAGCTACGGGAGTACAGCACACCCTTGAGCAGGATGAGGACAGTTACGTGAATGGTGAACGCATGGATGTGGTGCACCATAAAATCAGCCGTACCGAGGGCAATGGGCATCATTGCCACTTTTCCACCAACGGCAACCATGTCACCACCAAACGCAATACTAGTTGGACCCATGGCATTGGGAGCCGTGGTGCCGCTAGCGGCTAGGGTGTGCAGGTTTTGTACCCATTGGGCAAAGATTGGCTGCAGCTGAATTGCACTGTCAGAGAACATGTCTTGGGGACGACCCAAGGCACGCATAGTGTCGTTGTGGATATATAGACCGAAGCTGTGGAAGCCGAGGAAAATACATACCCAGTTGAGGTGAGAAATGATGGCGTCACGAGCGCGAAGAACGCGGTCGAGCACGTTGTCGACATGCATGGCCGGATCGTAGTCACGAACCATTGCGATCGCACCGTGAGCAGCACCACCCACAATCAGGAATCCACCAATCCACATATGGTGGGTAAATAGGCAGAGCTGAGTGGCGTAATCAGTTGCTAGGTAAGGATATGGCGGCATCGCATACATGTGCTGAGCCACGATAATCGTCACCGAACCACCCATAGCCAGGTTGATTGCCAGCTGAGCATGCCAGGATGTGGTCAAGAACTCAAACAGGCCATCATGGCCATTCTTAGCAGGGAAGAGCAACGGATCGCCCTTTTGACCTTCTAGAATCTCCTTCATGCTGTGACCAATACCCCAGTTAGTGCGGTACATGTGGCCAGCAAAGATGAACATCA
Organism: Cyanobacteria bacterium P01_H01_bin.26; assembly: GCA_038748225.1. Taxonomy (GTDB): domain Bacteria; phylum Cyanobacteriota; class Cyanobacteriia; order Phormidesmidales; family Phormidesmidaceae; genus Leptothoe. The sequence continues at coordinate 9,538 of JBCDJC010000148.1, forward strand.
CTGCGATCGCCAAATGGTGATGCGCGATATCAGTCATCCAAAGACCACCCGTAACTGGGTTGAGGCCTCCCTTGAAGGTTAAGAAGTCAGCATAGACACCCCAATTTAGGGTGAAAAATGGCGTAAGTCCCTGAGCAAAACTCGGGAATAGGTCAGCCATAAACGCTTTATCTAGCAGATACTCGTGGGGCAAAGGAATATCCTGTGGAGCCACCCCGGAATCTAATAAAGCATTAACCGGCAGAGCAACGTGGATCTGGTGACCGGCCCAGCCCAATGAACCCAAGCCGAACAAGCCAGCTAGGTGATGGTTCATCATGGATTCCACGTTCTGGAACCACTCAAGCTTAGGAGCTTTGATGTGGTAGTGGAATACACCAGCGTTAATCATCAAACCAGCCATTACCAGTGCACCGATGGCGGTACATAGAAGCTGGAAAGAGTTGGTGTAACCAGATGCTCTCCACATCTGGAATAAACCAGACGTGATTTGAATACCTTGGAAGCCGCCACCCACTTCACCGTTCAGGATTTCTTGACCAAAAATGGGCCAAACCACCTGAGCGCTGGGTTTGATATTAACGGGATCGGCTAACCAAGCTTCGAAATTAGAAAACCGAGCGCCATGGTAATACATGCCACTCAGCCAAATGAACACAATGGCCAAATGACCAAAGTGAGCGCTAAAAATCTTACGAGAAATGTCCTCTAAGTCACTGGTGTGACTATCAAAGTCGTGAGCGTCAGCGTGAAGATCCCAAATCCAAGTGGTTGTTTTGGGTCCCCTAGCCAAGGTGCGGCTGAAATGCCCCGGCTTACCCCACTTCTCGAAAGAAACGGGTACCGGATTTTCATCAACTTCAACCTTGACTTTCGCCTCCCGCTCGCGCGGGGTAGTTGTCATGGAGACTCTCCTCTCTCTAGACAAAGAACGAACAGCCTAAAATTCGAGGTCAGCAAAAAGCGTTCTTAATTAAACAATTGCATACATTTTTTACCGAGATGTAAACGCGGCAGAAATGTTGACGCTCGTTCTTCATAGGTTTGCTCCTGAGTATTATAGACGCGGAACTTCACTGATCCCGCGCTGAGTTAACAATAATTCAACCTCCGAAATCCTCTTAGAATAAGGGTCGCACGGTAGTCCTTGGTACAGATATAGATGTTGACCATATCTGACATTAACAAATCTCAATAGAAATCCTTATTTTTGCGAAAACCTATAAAAGATGCATAAAATCCACAAAAATCAACTATTTCTTTGGATAATAAGTGCCATAAACTCTTTGGATAATTAGCATTTTAAGAGTGAGTCTTTTCCTTCTTTTTTGTTTCTTTTTGTAAAGCGACTGAGAGTTTGTCAGCTAGCTGCTCAGCCTTTGCTCATTAAATTTTTGGCTATTATTCGAGCGCGGCTGCAGATGGTCGCCCTTGAGTATCGTTAAATATCCCTTTGGGGATTCTGACCAGTGGACAGCTAATATCGGTTAGGTCTATACCCGTCCCGGCGGCTCCGGGATTAAATTTGCCTAACTGACCTTTGGAAAACGCTCGCCATGACTTGGGGTTCTTGTGTGCTGGGATATCTAAAGCCGCTGACAAAGATTGCTGGGCTGCTGGCGGCCATGGTCTTACTCGCTGGCTGCACAAGCGCCCCCGAGTCATCAGCTGTCGATGGCTTACCTGTTGTCCCACGGGTGTCTCCTCCGACGATCGAGCGGGTTGACCCACCAGCGCTGGTGGGTGAGCTTGAACCCTGGCTGGATAGGTATGCACCTCAGATAACCATTCGCCAGCCTAGCGCTGACCAGGTTTTTGACGACACCACCGTCGATGTCATTTTAGGGGTGCAAGATTTACCTATATATAAGGATGAGGTTTGGGCCTTGGGTCCCCATGTGGACCTTCTCCTTGATAATCAACCCTATGGTTCGATCTACGACATTGAGCAGCCTGTCGTACTGCGGGACTTAACCCCTGGCACCCATACCCTGAGAGCTTTTGCTGTCCGTCCCTGGTATGAAAGCTTTAAAAATGAAGGAGCCTATGCCCAGGTAACATTCCACATTTTTGCTAAAACGGACGAAAATTCTCCGGTGGCCGATCGGCCCTTGCTCACCTACGGTGCACCAATGGGCACCTATGGGGCCGAACCGGTTTTATTGGACTTTTATTTAATAGATGCTCCCCTGCATCAGGTCGCCCAGGATAACCCGTTGATTTCCGATTGGCGGGTGCGCTACACCATTAACGGCGATAGCCTGACCTTAAATGACTGGGAGTCAGTATATGTGAAGGGTTTAAACCCAGGCCGCAACTGGGTGCAGCTTACCCTAGTTGACGATGAGGGTAAGCCCATAGAGGGGGTTTTTAATAGCACCGTACGGTTGATTACCTACGCCCCAGACCTGGATGATAGTTTGGCAAAAATTGTTCGGGGGGACCTGACCCTGGCGGAGGTGGGGGGCATTGTCGATCCGACCTACCATCCCCCAATACCCGAGCTAACCGAGCCCGAGCTAGCCGAGCCCGAGCCCACCGAGCCCACCGAGCCCGAACCACCGTCCGCCCTCGAACCAACGGCCACCCCAGAAACAGCCCCGCCGCGTTTGGCCAAGCCAGAGGCCGACGAGGTAGCCGCGCCAACTGATGAAATCAGCCCTGATAGCGCCCTGCCAGACCCGGCTCCTGAAAA
>JBCDJC010000149.1:0-12218 GCA_038748225.1 Cyanobacteria bacterium P01_H01_bin.26
AGGGGTTATTTACTGCGTTACTGGGCCAGTAGGTTAAAAAACTTCGATTCCCAACGGGTTTTTCAGCCGTGGGCTGCTCTTTCTACCCCAGCAGCAGGCTATCGCTAACGGCAGCATCGCTGGTAAAGCGGTGCAGTAAGTCATTGACGGTGAGACCAGCTTTTTGCGGCCCGAGCGCATCAAATACAATTCGCCCTTCATGGAGCATCAGTAGACGGTTGCCCACATCCAGTGCCTGACGCATGCTGTGGGTGACCATCAGGGTGGTCAGCCGATGCTCAGCTACCAGCTGCTCGGTGAGCTGCATAATATAGTGGGCCGTTTTGGGGTCTAGGGCCGCCGTGTGTTCATCGAGCAGGAGGATTTTGGCCGGGGCTAGGGTGGCCATGACCAAACTGAGGGCCTGTCGCTGGCCGCCGGAAAGGAGACCGATGCGATCGCAAAGCCGATTCTCTAACCCCAGCTCTAAACTTGCCAGCCTGGCCCGAAACTGATCCCGAAACCGATTATTCAGCGCCGGTTGTAGCCCCCGGGACTGGCCGCGACGAAACGCCAGCACCAGATTTTCTTCGATGGTGAGTTCAGCACAGGACCCCGCCAGCGGATTCTGAAAGACCCGCGACACTAGAGAGGCCCGCTGCGCCGTTGGCCAGGTCGTGACATCTCGAGCCCCGACAGTGACCTGACCCCGATCACTTAAAATATCACCGCTAATGATATTGAGTAGCGTAGATTTACCCGCCCCGTTGCTACCAATGACCGTAATAAATTCCCCGGTGGCAATATTTAAATCAATCCCCAGCAAAGCGGACTTGGCTAGGGGTGTACCTGGGTTGAAGGTAACGTGGATATCTGAGAGAGAAATCATCGCTGCTTAAATTTTGCGCTTGAGTTTTGCCAAAAGATTTGCCTGGGGTAATACCAGGGCCAGCACCACAATCAACGCTGTCACCAAGTTTAGATCCTGCGCCCGCAGCCCAAGGAAATCGGCATTTAGCGCTAGGGCAATTACCAAACGGTAGATTAGACAGCCTAAAATCACCGCCAGGGTGGCCCAGCGCACGGTGCGGCTGGGGAAAATCGCCTCTCCCAAAATTACCGTGGCCAGTCCCACCACCACCGTCCCCACCCCCAACGCCACATCGGCAAAACCGTTTACCTGAGCAAACAGCGCCCCCGCTAGGGCCGCTAGGGCATTACTCATGGCCATGCCCAGCAAAATCAGGCGGTCGGTATAAATGCCCTGGGCCTTGGCCATCGTAGGGTTTAGCCCCGTCGCCCGCATGGCCAGCCCCAAGTCTGACGTGAGAAAAAAATCAATGGCCAGTTTTGCCAGCCCCAACCCCACCAATAAAATCACCCAGATGGGTAAGACTGTTACTAAGCCATCAAATAAAGTGGCCTGATTTAGTAATGGCACGTTAGGTCGCCCCATGATGCGCAGATTAATGGAGTAAAGCGCAATCATGGTGAGAATACTGGCCAGCAGATTCAGGATATTGAACCGCACGCTGAGAAAAGCGGTGCAAAGACCGGCCAAAGCACCAGCTACCATGGCCACGGCAGTCGCTATCCAAGGGTTAACGCCCTGGGTGATCAGGGTGGCAACAACCGCTGCACCTAGGGGAAAACTGCCATCTACGGTCAGGTCCGGAAACTTGAGTACCCGAAAGGAAAGGTACACCCCTAGGCTAAGGAAGCCGTAGAGCAGACCGGTTTCAATGGCTCCAAGAAAGGCAACAAAGGACATGCAGAGAAGTCAGTGGAACGTAGATGGGCTAGTCTCTTAATATATATACCGTTATGTATCCGATGAGTTTTTGGATAATAGTGTGGACCCATGGCCTACGGCGACTTTACTCTACGTAAGGTTAAGGACAGTTTCTCCCTTGAGCTGATTGAAACCGGTTCTTTTTTGACTAGCTTTGCTCCCGTTCAGCCCAGCGACTACCTCAGCCAGACATTAGAGAGAAACCTATCCATGGCAATTGCTGTGGGTACAGAAGTATATGGTGCAGTTACGACAGGAAGCCTGTGGCGCTTTCTCCGATTATCTGGCCAGACCGTTGAGATTGATTTAGCTGATTATGCAGTTCCTCCAGTGGAAACCGTTTTGGGCATTTTGCTAGGTATTGTCAAGCAATCGTAAGGCTAGCGGCAAATCTCCGACCTCCTTGCAGGGACGTTGCATGGCACATCCCTGCAAGGGGAATTCCCCTATTCGAATATCTGGTCGGCGCTATCTTTAATCGCATCGGGTATGGCGACACCCATGGCTTCGGCGGCCGCTAGATTTACGGCCAAATCTACGGTGTTGGCCAGTTCCACCGGAATATCACCGGGGTTCTCACCGCCGAGGATGCGGACTACCATATCGCCGGTTTGGCGACCGACTTCGTAATAGTCAAAACTGGCGGTTGCGATCGCACCGCGCTCCACCGAGTCCGTATCCCCAGCAAATACCGGCAGCTGGTTGTCATTCCCCACCTGAATCACCGACTCCAGGGCCGACACCACCGTGTTATCGGTGGGGATATAAATCGCGTCCACCTTACCCACCAGACTTTCCGCCGCCGTCACCACATCAGCAGAGCTGGACACCGTCGCTTCTTCTAGGGCAAATCCCTGTGCCGCTGCCTCAGTTTTGAGCAGTTCCACCAGACTCACGGAGTTAGATTCCCCGGCGTTGTAGATTACCCCGACGGTTTTGGCCTCGGGGGAAATATCGGCAATCAGGGCCAGATGCTCGTCAATGGGGGAGAGATCGCTGACGCCCGTGACCGTGCCGCCTGACGCCTCCAGGCTCGGCACCAGCTCTGCCCCCACCGGGTCAGTGACGGCAGAAAACACCACCGGAATGGTGTCGGTGTTTCCCACCACCGCCTGGGCTGACGGCGTGGCAATGGCCACAATCAGGTCGGGGCTATCCCCGACAAATTTCTGAGCGATCTGGGCGGCGTTGGCCGCCTGACCCTGGGCGCTTTCCCACTCCCACTTGAGGGAGCTATCGGCTGCGTAGCCCTCCTCCTTGAGTTTGTCCTGGACGCCATCGCGGACGGCATCGAGGGCCGGGTGCTCGACAATTTGAGTCACCGCTACGTGGGGGATATCGGTGGCAACAGGGTCGCCATATTCATCCAGGTCGGCATTGTTGCCACAGCCAAGAAGAGTGGCTGAAAGCAGCGCCGGGGCAATTAGGGTTTTGGGTGAAAAACGGTTGGGTGTCATGTTTAAAGAAAGCATCATAATCTATCACTCTCCTCCATACTGGGCTTTGAGTTCAGCCACGCGGTCGTCGTCCAGCTTTTGGAATAGGGGCGGGGGGATCTCAAAGGCACGACCCGCTGCCAAAATGCTTAGATCCGTTGCCTCAGCCATGGTGCTGTGACGCTCCCCATCGGTGAGCTGCAGCGCGTTGTACAACGTGTCAGCCGTGTGGGGGATAAAGGGGGCGCTTGCGATCGCATACAGCCGAATCAGGTTAATACAGGTGCGAATCACCACAGCGGCCTGGTCCTTGTCTTTCTTAAACAGCGCCCAGGGAGCCCGCACATCAATATACTGATTCCCCGCCGTCCACAGCGCGTTCAAGGTTTCCGTTGCTCGCCGAAACTCCTGCTGACGCAGATGCCCCCGCAGTTTTTCCACCAGGTCTTTGCAGGTGGCTTCTAGCTCCGCTTCAGCTGCGCCGGGGGTACCGCCCGCCGGCAGTTCTTTACTAAATTTAGACGCCGTAAATTTTAGAATCCGGTTGACAAAGTTACCCAGGTTGTCCGCCAGCTCCTTATTCACCCGATTCTGGAACAGCTCCCAGGTAAAGGCAGAATCCGACGACTCCGGCGCGCTGGCCATCAGCATGTAGCGCCAGTAGTCCGCCGGGGCAATTTCCAAAGCCTGGTCAAGAAACACCCCGCGTTTAGAACTGGTGGAAAATTTACCCCCGTAGTAGTTGAGCCAGTTAAAGCCCTTAATATAGTCCGCCAGCTTCCACGGCTCGCGGCTGCCGAGAATGGTCGCAGGCCACATAATCGTATGAAAAGGCAGATTGTCCTTGGCCATAAACTGGGTGTAGTGCACCTCGTCACTGTTTTTCCACCAGCGCTCCCAGTCGTTGCCAGTGGCATTGCCCCAGGCTTTAGTCGCCGACACATAGCCAATGGGGGCATCAAACCACACATAAAATACCTTGCCCTCAAAGCCCTCGGCGGGCACCGGCACCCCCCAGCTCAAGTCGCGGGTAATGCCCCGGCTTTGCAAGCCTTCATCGAGCCATTTACCGGCAATGGATGTGGTTAGCTTGGGCCACTGGGTTTGCTGATCGACCCAGGCACGGACTTCGTCACTGAGCTTATCGAGCAACAAAAACAGATGCTTGGAACTGCGCACTTCCAGGTCGGTGCTGCCAGAGATTGTAGAGCGAGGATTGATCAAATCCGTGGGCGATAGCACCTTGGTGCAGTTCTCACACTGATCGCCCCGGGCCTTGTCGTAGCCGCAGTTGGGGCAGGTGCCGGTGACATAGCGATCCGGCAAAAAGCGCTCGTCTTCTAGGGAATAAATCTGGCTAATTTCTCGCTCTTCGATAAATCCATGCTGGGCCAGCTGGCGATAGAAGTGCTGGGTCAGTTCGTGATTTTCCGGAGCTGAGGTGCGACCAAAATAGTCAAACGACAGCCCAAAGCGCTCGTAAATATCTTTTTGTTTCTGATACTGGCGGGTGCAAAATTCAGCCACATCCAGCTCTGCTTCTAGGGCGGCGATTTCAGCCGGGGTGCCATGTTCATCGGTGGCACATATATAGAGGACCTCTTCACCTTCCTGGCGGAGAAAGCGTGCGTATACATCGGCGGGCAGCATCGAGCCCACCAGGTTGCCCAGGTGTTTAATACCGTTGATATAGGGGAGAGCGCTGGTGATCAGGTATCGCATGCTGGAGTTGCTATGGTTTGCCAGGGCAGTGTAACTTATACACCCTAGCGGTTTAGTCGCGTTGGCTCAATAGTAACGTGGGAGCGCGGCGGCCACGACCCACTTCTCTGGTTTAATGTTTAACCCACTAATTGGCCGACGTGCTTTCTTAAAACTGACCGCTGCCGGTATGGTGGGACCGGACTGGAGCTACAGCGGAGCTGCCGGCCCCACCCGCTGGGCAGACCTATCGGCCAGCTATCATACCTGCAGAGATGGCCAGCGCCAGTCGCCGGTGGATATTGACATCGGCACCGCCGTCGAGGCCCCGGTCGCCTTTAACTATCGCCCCATGCCCATAGACCTGGACAACAACGGTCGCACCGTTCAGCAGACCGACCATGGCCGGTGCAGCCTGACCCTCAACGGCATCGACTATGGTTTGCTGCAGTTTCACGTTCATACCCCCAGCGAACACACCCACCGGGGGCGTCACTATCCCATGGAGCTGCACCTGGTCCATCGGTCGCCCCAGGACCTGGCGGTGGTCAGCGTTTGGATCAAGCCTGGTTCCGAGCAGCCGGAGCTGGCCCGTCTGGCCGGGTGGCTGCCTCCACCGGGTCAGCGTCGCCGCAGCGCCGTTCAGGTGAATCCGGCGTTGCTGCTGCCCACTGAGCGGCGGCTGGTACAGTACAGTGGCTCCCTAACCACCCCTCCCTGCTCAGAAAACGTCACCTGGCTGGTGATGGCTATCCCCATTGAGGCCTCCCTGGCCCAGATTGAAACCTTTCATCGACGGTTGGGAAACAATGCTCGCCCCTTGCAGCGAACATCTGAGCGAATATCCGATCTTTAGACTGCTGTGTGTTAGTGCATACAAAAGCCCCATTTAGCGCTAAGCTATGGCCCAACCCGTTCGCTCCCGTTGATGCCACCGTCTAGCCCCACCCCAAAACAATCGGCAGCCCTTGCCCTCAAGCAAGCGGCCAACTGGCAATGTGCAAGCTGTGGACGGATGTGCCGCCATACCGATGAATCCCTAGGTGAGTTTGCTGCGCGCATCGGTCAGGATATCGACGTGATTGAAGCCCATCCCCGTCGCTGGACGCTTCACGTGACGAAGCTTTTGCCCGCCGACAGCGCCGCTGTGGCTCAGCAGTCTGATGGGGCCGTCGTTCTTTGTGGTTCATGCCATGGCGTCTATCATAATCAGCGGCGCTGGCAGCACCACCGGCGGCAGCGCCGACGGCAGCAAGAACAAATTGGCCAGCTCACCCTGCGGGATATCTGTCTTCCCCTGGCTGGCCTGCAGCTATCATTGAGCGAATGGGGAACCCCCTATGAAATTGTTAATCCGCAGCCGCGTAAACGGCGGCTAAAATCTCCTAGAACCGGCGGCGGTACTTAGGAATGCCTCTACTACACCCATATTTATCAAAATCTGCGGGGGTCCCTGGACCATATTTTGGTCTCCCAGGAGTTTTATGACAACTCTCGCCGTCGGCTGTGGGCCTTTAAGGGCATGGATGTCACCAACGATCATCTCAACTGGGACAATCATAAAGAAGATGGTTCCTCAGACCATGGCGTAGTCCGTGCCCAGTTTGAGTACCGACCGGCAAACTGAGTGGCCCCAGTAGGTAACGTTCTCTAAACTATGCTGATGACCGCTTAGGGCGCGGGTAGGTTTGAATAATGCAGGGTGTGCAAGATTCAATTTTCAAGCTATCAGGCGCACAGCTCATCTTTCCTAAGCATTGTTTATTAGCTCATATGGCAGTCGACCCTAGCAATATTTACCCAGCTACCCATTGGTTTGTCCCCCTCAAACAGCTAGATTCTGAAACGGGTACACCGCTGCAGCGAGCTGATATCAGACCGTCTGAATCTGATGGCTTGGTCAACCCAGGGGACTCATTTTTGATTACCCTGGAGAGCCTGCTGGTTGTCGATAAGTACGATCAGAAAAGCGATAACGATCTGCTGGTGCGATCGCGACTCAAATACGGCAACGATCCCCGCCTAGAAGCCATTAACCTGTTTGAAAATGATGTCCCAGCGGGCACAGTTAAAACCAATCTTTTATGTGAGCATATCTTTTCCCAGGCAGCCTATTCCACCCTAAATCGGGTTCACCTAGAGGTGGAGGTGATGGAACTAAAGGGAGATATCAGCCTCAATCGAGAGATTGCTAGCGGCCTCAAAGCTATTAGAAATACCTTTGGTGTTGTTTCAAGTGCTCTGCTCCCTTTTGGTGGCGTCGCCTTTGATGTCATGGAGAGATTAAACGCCGTCAGAAGTGAGCGACGCCGCATTTTTTTTAGTACCCTCGACCTGTATGGAGAAGGGGGAGAAGGCGAGGCCCGGCTGCGCTACGGGGCCTATGTCTTTTTTAAGGAACCCGTAGAGGGCTCTCAGTACCGGCTACACAAGCTCCAAGTTGAACATTCAGACAGCACCCAGACATTTCCCCATGATTATATTGTTGTTAAAGTTGTTCCCAATCTAATTCGAGTTGGCAGCAACGAAGAACTGTTATTAAAAAGTCAAAAGCTGGCCACTGCCCTAGGTTCGGTCAATGGGCAGCTGGACCGTACCGCCAGGCATCCCAATTTTGATCGAGATAGTATTCCCGACACTGAAAAATTGCGCAACCTGGCTATTTTCTATAGCTTACAAAAGCGAAAAGATGCTCAATCAGTATTAGATGATGCCCAAACCAGACTCTATCAAAGGTTGCGTCAGGAACTGCAGGCATTTATTGGTTGAATGGCAATCGAGTTCGAACCTATTCTTGCCATTATATTCCTAGCTGCTGGATAAACAAGCTTTACAGGGGGGCAAGGTCTGGGCTAGAGAGCGTAGTCTGAGCGAGGACACTATCGGTTTGAGCAGTTCGTTTGAACAGTCGGTTTGAACAGTCAGTTTGATATTCACAGTCTAGGGCAGTCAGCCCCATAATGACCTCGTCTGGCTGCCAGTGAGGTTTCAGCTAGGAAACAGTTGTAATAACGCAGTACTACGACAGCTGGTTCGTGATAGGGCGATGTTTTTTTATAGGCAATAGAACCGCATGGGGAAAGCCGTACTCGGTCAGATCGGCTTTCCAGACCGATTGCTCCACCCACGATCTACGGAAAGTTTGCTAAAAGTTAGATATAGGTGACTGACATGAAAACCAACGATGATAAACGTTGTTTCATGTGAGACAAGCCACAATTTCACCTATGGAAACATCCGCAGGAGGATATTCCCCCGTCAACACCCATAGGTAAATAAGGAGGTCAAATCCAATGAATCGTATGTGGAATGACAGTTTTATGAATCCCGTAACCCTTTGGGTAGGGGCTTTTGGTGTACTGATACTTTACTGGATTGTTGTAGGAACTTTGTTTTAGGGCAACAAACTGAGCTTTCTACCTGCAAAAAGCCAGGTCAAAAGCTTTCAGGATAGTATCTGTGGAGTCCCTGAATTATTAGCCACAACTGTTGATTAATTTGTTCAAGGAGATTTTACCATGGCACTTGTTCGTTGGAATCCCAATCGTGAAATCGACTCCCTACAGCGAGAAATGAATCGTCTGTTTGATGATGTATTTACCCTTTCCCCACATCAAAATGGTATTTCGGGATTTACCCCCGCCGTTGAGATTGAAGAGCGGGATGATTTATATCATTTGAGGCTGGAGGTTCCAGGTATCAATAAAGATGACCTGGATATTCAAGTCACCTCGGAGACTATTTCCATTAGTGGTGAGCGTAGGACATCTAGCCAGACAGAGGAGGATGGTGTTACTCGCAGTGAGTTTCGCTATGGGTCCTTTAGTCGCGTAGTGTCTCTGCCAGGCCGTATCGACCACCAAAATGTGGCTGCTAACTACAGCGACGGCATTCTATCTTTGACCTTGCCAAAGGCCGAAGAGGAGAAAACTAAGGTTGTCAAAGTTAACGTTGGCTAGGTTCACCAAGCAGGGTCAGGGGAAGACTACCCATCACCCCTGGCCCTATTTTTTCCCTAGCGGGCCTAGTTCTCCGATGCGTTCAGTAGGTTGAGAATCTGGGAGGTTACCGCCAGGCTCTCTTCAAACAGCACATCTTCACCCCAGCGCTGCAGCTGTTGCTCGAGCAGCAGATCGGAGCGCTGGTCAGAAATGGCGATTACTTCCTGGATGTAGCAGGCCTGGGCACCGCCGCCGGACTCCATCCGCATACACCCAGCGGTTTCTGAACAGAGAATGGTGCAGCAGTTGGCATCCAGGTTAGTAGAGGACATCCGCAGCCCGGTTAAGTCCCCCAGCACTTCCCCCACATCCGCCACGGGAATGGCCGCCAGTTCCACATCAATGGAGCGTCCGTCCTTGGCCGCTAGGGTAATGCGTCGCAGATCGTAATCGCCCCCTTCAAGCTGATAGTTCTTGGGCTGCCACCCCAGACGGCTGGCCAGCCAGCCCAGATACATTAGCGCCTGGGCCGCATTGCCCTTTTCATAGTCGATGCCCAGCTGGTCTAGCTCTAGCAGCGCCATGCGTCGTTCGGGCGGGTCAAAGGAGGCCGCCGACAGCTCTTGCCAGGGGGCCAGCCGATACCAGTTGAGGTCGGCCACGTGGGTGCCATTGTCAACCAGCTGATGAATCTTGAGCAGCTCCGATTCGGGATCGCCGTAGTAGCTGGAATCTAAAATGATACAGCTGCTCACCTCGGCCATGGACTGAAATAGCAGCTGTTCCGGGTTGGGGGTGGCCTTCCACCAGACAAATTTTGGCAGATCGGCAATCACCAGGGATTTGACCAGGCTATCGACCCGGTCTAATGCCTGCTTGGTACCCCGCAGGGTGATGTACTCGCAACATACCAGGCGGCTGCCGCTGCTTTTTTGGATGGGGCAGTAGGCCGAGACCTGGGCGGTGACCCCCGTGTCCTCATCATCAAAGGTGGGGCAGAGGGTAATTACCCGACAGGGGTTTTGGGCGGCCAGGGCTTCGTTGAGGTTAAACCCACGCAGGTCGGCATTGCTATAGCGACGCTGCTCGGGGGACAGCGCTCGAAATTCGGTGCGCAGACGCTGTAGGGTGTCCTGATCGACCCGGCTGGTGACCCGCAGGTCGTAGGCTTTCTGAGCATTTGCGATCGCATCTCGAGTCGCTGGCCCATGTTCCCCATCGATGGGGTTGCTGTAAAACCCCAGGGCCGCCAGCAGCTGTTGAATCTCCTCTGGCTCATAGATAATCACGCTAAACGTGGTGGCCCGGGTGGCAACACCGGAGCCGTCGCTGGCGTAGTTATGCCAGATATCTCGCAGCTCGGCTTCAATATCGTCGATGGAAATGTCTTTAGGTTTTTGGAGCGTTAGGAGAGAGGTCACCATAGATTTAAACCACAGGATTGAATAGGTTAGCTGGAGCAGAGAGTTGCAACATTAGAGCCGTCGCCAGCGACGTCCCACCCGGTTGAGTAAAAATTCAGCTTCGACCGGCTCCCAGGTACCCGCTTCATAGAGGGGAATCTGAGCCGGGTCGGCTGGGCTGTCCCAGGCTTCTAGCACCGGGGTGAGTACCCGCCACGATTCTTCTACCTCGTCTCCTCGGGTAAACAGGGTCTGATCCCCCAGCATGGCATCCACCAGCAGACGGGCATAGGCATCGGTGCTGGGCTGGCCAAAGGCCGCGTCGTAGCGAAAGTCCATGTCCACCGACCGGGTACGCAAGGAGCTGCCCGGTGTTTTCACCTCAAACCGCATGGAAATCCCTTCATCGGGCTGGATCCGCAGGGCCAGAATATTATCGTTCATCTGCTGGGAAGCCGATTGAAACATCAGGTGGGGCACCTGTTTGAAGTGTACCGAGATTTCAGACACTTTCTTGGGCATGCGCTTGCCTGTGCGCAGATAGAAGGGCACCCCCTGCCAGCGCCAGTTGTCTACCCGCAGCTCAATGGCGGCAAAGGTGTGGGTGGTGGAACCCTCTGGCACGTCTCCTTCCTCGCGATACCCCGGTACCTGCTTGCCGCTCATCCAGCCGTTGGTGTACTGCCCGCGAATGGCGCAGCGCTCCAGGTTGATCGGATCCGCCAGCTGGGTGGCCTGGAGTACCTTCACTTTTTCATCGCGCACGCTGGCAGCCGCCAGGGAGTTGGGCGGCTCCATCGCCGTCAGACAAAACAGCTGCATCAGGTGGTTTTGCACCATGTCCCGCAGGGCTCCGGCGGTCTCATAGTAGCCCGCGCGCCCCTCTAGACCCACGGTTTCGGCCACCGTAATCTGTACGTGGTCCACAAACTGACGGTTCCACAGCGGCTCAAAAATGGCGTTGGCAAACCGAAACACTAGCAGGTTTTGGACCGTTTCTTTGCCCAGATAGTGGTCGATGCGATATACCTGGTTTTCTGGGACAGCGCCCCTAACTTTTTGGTTGAGGGACTGGGCCGAGGCCAGATCGCGGCCAAAGGGTTTTTCAATAATCAGCCGCTGTTTGGCCGGGTCCGCCAGCATGTCCGCCGCCCCTAGCTGCTGGGTCGCCTCTGCAAAAAAGCGGGGAGCCACCGACAGATAAAATAAGCGATTGCCTCGGGTGCCGCGTTTTTCGTCTAGCTCTGCTAAAAAGGCTTTGAGCTTTTGATAGCTTTCTGGTTTGTCGATATTGCCTGGACAGTAATACAGCCCGGATTCAAAGCTCTCCCACAGCATCTGGTTGTGGATGCCGCCGCCATAGTCCTCAATTCCCTTCTTTAAATGCTCTCGAAAAAACTCGTGGCTCCACTCTCGGCGAGACACCCCGACAATGGTCAGCTCCGGCGGTAGCCGCCGCTCCTGGCGCATCTTATAAAGCGAGGGCACGAGCTTACGCTGGGTCAGATCCCCCGATGCGCCAAAGATAACTAGAATTTGAGGCTCTGGAATACGATCTTGCTGGAGGCCAATGCGGAGGGGGTTTTCAAGCAGAGAAACCATGGAGGTAGGGAAAGAAAAGGAAACAGAACGAAAGGTGGGAGCGGAGGCAAGCAGCGCCCACCCCCGCTGTGACGACTAGGCCGGTGACAGCCGTTTTACCTTGGTCACCAATGAATCCATCAGCTTGTCAAAGGGTTTGATAAATTTATCGATCCCCTCGGTGAGCAGCTCATCCATGACGTCATCAAGGCTGATGCCGACGGTGGGCAGGGTATCGATCACCGCCTGGGCCTGGGCCACATCGGTTTCGATGCGGCTGCTGACGTCGCAGTGGTCGGCGCAGGCTTCGATGGTATTGGGGGGTAGGGTATTGACGGTGTCGGGGCCGATCAGCCCATCGACATACATGACATCGCTGTAGGCG
>JBCDJC010000150.1:0-12035 GCA_038748225.1 Cyanobacteria bacterium P01_H01_bin.26
CGGCAGCGGATGTGGTGCTGGTGAGTGGCGAGGGCAGTCGCATCGCAGCCCAGGCTACGGAAGAAGGAGGCACCGCCGGTAGTGTGGCTATTAATGCCAGTCAGCTAACGGTAGAAGCAGGGGCAGAAGTGACGGTAAGTAGTCCCCAGGGCCAGGCCGGTAATTTAGACGCTACCGCCGAGCAAATCCGTCTTGATAACGGTACGTTGGCGGCTGAGGCGGGCGCAGGCCAGGGTGCTGTGATCACCCTTCAAGGCTTAGAACTGTTGCTGTTGAGTAACGGTGGCCAAATTTCTGCCCAAGCATTTCAAGATGCTGACGGGGGCAATGTTGTTATCAATGCAGCCGATGGATTTATTGTCGCTGTGCTCGATCAAGATAATGACATTATTGCCAATGCGGTCGAGGGGCAGGGGGGAGATATTGATATCGTAGTGCAAAATATTTTTGGGCTTGAGGTGCGCTCAGCAAACAACGGTACCAATGACATTGATGCTAGCTCAGAGGCTGGGATTGATGGGGAAGTCACGATTGATCGGCTTGGTGTGGATCCCGATCAGGGTATAAATGAGTTGCCCTCTGGTCTGGCGATACCTGATATTAGCCAGGGCTGCCAGGCTAGCGACGGTGTCAACAGTCGTTTTATTAATACGGGGCGAGGCGGATTGGCGACAAGTCCCTATGAGCCGCTGAGCAGCGATGGCATCCAAGAAGACATTTACCCGGCGGGGCAAACAGGTGCTCAATCGTTACATACGAGCCAATCTATTTCTGAGGTATCTCCTGAAACGCTGCTTGAGGCCCAAAATTGGGGTAGAAACACTGAAGGAGAGGTGGTTCTCATGGCGGCTTCCCCTGAGGTTCAAAGCTCCTGCCAGGGACCCTTGATCGGAGCCTTTTGATATGAGGTTTTTACTGCCTAACCTCAAACGCCGCTCCCGCCGCGTCTTGCTCTCAGCATTGTTCAGTTTTCTGGTCACGCTCGGTGTGCCTGCTCTATTGGCCCAGGGGGGCAGTGCTACACCGGCGCCATCGCCGCCGGTCATTGCTCAAACGTCGACCGCTGAGTCCCTGTTGCAAATGGGGATCCAGTTCTATGAGGCAGAACAGTTTACAGCGGCCATAGATGCCTGGCAACGCTCGCTGAGAGACTTTGAATCGGGTCAAGGGAGCCTCAGACAAGCTCTCTTGTATAATAATCTTTCCTTGGCTTATCAACATTTGGGTCAGTGGAACCAGGCAAAGGAGGCAATATCCCAAAGTCTGAAGCTGCTAGAGACTGTAGCATCCCCGTCGGCCCCTGCAGAGTATTTAGAAACGTTGGGGAAAACCCTAAATACCCAGGGGCGTTTGCAATGGGCTAAGGGAGATCTCGGTTCTGCGCTGGCCGCTTGGCGTGAGGCTACGGCGGCTTACCAGCAGGCGGGTCATCAGAGGGGTATTTTACTCAGTCTTCTCAATCAGGCAAAGGCCCTCCAGGCCCAGGGATTACATTTTCAATCCCAAGCGATTTTGGAGCAGGATGTGGCTCAAATTCTCCAAAATGAGCAGCTCGATCCGATGCTACGGGCTACAGGATTATGGCATTTGGGCAACGCTCAGAAACAGTTTGGAGCCCTCAGTGCTGCTAAAGCTAATCTGCAAAGGAGTCTGGATATTATTGGTGAGCGACAGCTTGCATCCTTAAAGGGGCCAGTTTTACTTGACCTGGGTAATACAGAGCGCGCCCTCGGTGACAGCGCCAGTGCCATTGGCAAACTGGACCAGGCTCAGACGGAAAGGGATGATGCCCTGAGCTTTTACCTGGCGGCGGCGGCATCGGCTTCTAATCCTATGATTCAGCTGCAGGCACAGCTCAACCGACTGAGTCTTTTTATAGAACTGGGTCAGTGGTCAGAGGCTAGCGCCCTTTGGCCCACACTGTTGCCTAAAATAACTCGGCTCTCTCCAAGCCGTACGGCTGTCTATGCTCAGCTAAACTTTGCTAAAAGTTTGACTAAGCTAATGCCCAGTTATCGGAGTAAGCCTGCAGCTGGCCAGCCAGTGTCGGCGACAGCGCCTGATTGGGCAGATATTGATCAGCTGCTGAATAGAGCGATTGGGCAGGCCCAGACACTAGAAGACCCGATTGCAGAATCCTACGGTATCGGTCAGCGAGGCGAGCTATATGAGATTACCCAACAGTGGTCCCAGGCTCAAGAGCTTACCCTACAGGCATTACAGCTAACGGAGCCGGTTCGATATCCAGATGGTCGCTACCGTTGGGAGTGGCAGTTGGGACGCTTATTAAAACAGCAAGGCAAACAGGATGAGGCGATTCAAGCCTACGGTGCGGCTGTTAAAACGTTGGAACTAGTCCGTAACGATCTGCTGTTTATCGATGCAGAGGTGCAGTTTTCCTTTCGGGATAACATTGAACCTGTTTATCGGGAGCTGGTGGATTTGCTGGTCAGCAACCGTGACGGCAATGGTGCCCCAAGCCAGGAGAATCTGGAGCAGGCCATTCAACAAATTGATAACCTACAGCTAAGTGAGTTAGAAAACTTTCTACGCTGCAATCTATCTCAAACAACGGCCATCACAAAGTTTAAGGCTGATTCTACAGCAGCCATCCTCTACCCAATTATTTTGGAGGATCGTTTAGTGGTTATTTTGCAGCTGCCAGGGGAGAAAAAGTTTGCTCAAATTGAAATTTCTAAGTCAGAGGTTAATGCCACGCTTCAGCAATTACGCCGCGATTTGAGCAATGCTCCAAATCGAACTCCTGAGGTGATTGCAGCGGCTAAGGAGGTCTATCGCTGGCTAATTGAGCCCTTTGCCCTGGAGCTACAGCAGTACGATCAAATTGAAACTTTGGTGTTTGTCCTGGACGGTTCCCTGCGGAATATACCGATGGCAGTATTGCATGATGGGGACGACTATCTGCTCAAAAAATATGCGATCGCAGTTGCCCCACAGCTTGATCTCTTTACCCCTGGTCCTTTGGCCAGGGAGCTGCAGGTGTTTACCGGCGGTATGGGCCGTCCCCAACAGATAGAAAACCGAGAGTTTTCTAAAATCGAAAAATTAGAAGAAGAACTCGATGGTATTAGCCAACTATCCGGTACGCAACCACCCCTGCTCGATCAGGACTTTACTAAAGAAACGCTGCAACAGCAGCTGAAGGCAGGTGACTTTTCTGGTATTCATATCAAGACCCATGGTCTTTTTAGTTCCGATCCAGAAGAGACATTTATTGTGGCCTATGACGAGCTCATCCGGGGTCAGGAGCTGGGTGATCTGATCCAAGCTGGCGGTCGTCAAGGGGAGACGCCCATCGAATTGCTGGTGCTCAGTGCCTGCTCAACGGCAGAAGGAGATAACCGGGCGGTGTTGGGGTTGGCGGGTATAGCAGTACGGGCTGGAGCCCGCAGCACCATATCGACGCTATGGGAAGCCCAGGACGTACCCAATACCCAGCTGATGATTCAGTTTTATCGAGAGTTGAAAGTACCTGGTACCACCCGAGCCCAAGCGCTACGCCGGGCTCAGTTAAATCTTTTAGAGAGTGGGTACAGGGCTCCCCATATCTGGTCGACCTACGTCTTGGTGGGGAACTGGCTTTGAGCGATCGAGCGGTCACTCGGACTGGCTGGGGATGGGCGCGAGTCTTACCGGTCCGACCATAGGAGCCGGGGCAAGATCGCCTAAATCAACAGATTCCAACAGCTCGGTCCAGGTTTGTCTTAGGGCGGCTGTCTCTAAGGCCGGATCCTGGAGCTGAGCGGCTAGCTGGGCAACCGCGTCGTACCAAATATCTGGCGAGGTACTACTTACCTGCTGACGGCGCTCCGGAGTGTGGGCAATCCGCTGCACCCAGCCGTCGATCTTTAACTCAGTTTTAGAATCTGTATTTGAATCACAGTTGAGGTTCACATACCAGTGATATGGGACATCCTCTTGCAGGTTAAACTCTTCTGAGTCGGGGAGGGTAATGCTGACAAAGCCTGCTGTGTCAGGTAGTTCAAACGCTGTTTCATAAACGCGCTGTTCTTCATCCCAAGTGAGGATAGAGAATTCGCCAGAAGCCACCTCCTCTGAGGTGTAGGGCATGTAAAACCAAAATGTTGGCTTTTCTGAGAGGGTCACACCGTGAACGCTGGCTGGGGTGAGGGCGGTGAGTGCCTGCTGTTTTGGTGGACAAACTAAGGCCTCTCCGCTAAGGCCACCTCCCGGCTGGCGTTTTCCAGGCGGTGGTGGAGTGGGTGGCACCGTCGGTAGGACGACATCAGCTTTTTGGTAATGAATGCTGTTGGTGATCTGTTGTGGCATGGCCAGCGCCACGGGAATTCCACCTAGAAGGCTCAGTAAAACTGCCAAGGAAAGACTGCCTTGGCCCAAATTGCGTTGCGATCGCATTTTTCAGGTTCTCCTACTATGAAGTTATAGCTATATCAATAACGTTTTCGCCCAAAGCGGTGCAAGAGATCTCCAAAATTTAGTCGCGAATAAGTGTATTTACGGATCAACAAGAATCCGGCTGTTCCCACCAATGTTAACAGAGCAGGAACCAAGGGCAGCCAACCTCCCCGGACAAAAGTCAACAGACAAATCTGATATAGCCCCCATACCGCCATTGCCCCCGCCAGCGTCAGCAGCCAGACCGAACGCATTTGCCAAACCAAAAGGCCACCCACTAGGCCCCAAACCCACACCCACAGGCCATCTCCCCACTGTAGCCGATGCCACTGAGGCAGTACCCACACAAGGGAGCGATCCTCGATCACGGCGCTGAGTATTTGACTAATGCCGTGGGCATGGATCCAGACGCCAGGCAGATTACCGTAGGGAGTGTTGAGATAGTCATTACCAATTTGCTCATCGGTCACACCGATAAGGACAATTCGGTTTTGAACCAAAGTTTCACTAAACTCTTCTTTAATCACGTCCCCCAGGCTGATCTTTTGAGCCGGTTTTGGATTAAAACGATAGTTTAATAAAACTTGGCTGCTTTGCCCGTCTAATTTTTGGTAGCCTCCTGTACGGGGAGCCAGTCGATTAAAGACAACCGTACCTAGCTGCCAGTGATGATCTTTGTTGGCCGTCAACGGCTCAATTCCTTTAGAGGTTAGAAATCTCATGGCCAGGTTAAAACTAAAACTGTAAGAGGTAATACAGTTAGAATCATCAAAGCCCTGGTTGGGATCGTAGGACAGCAGCTGACGACGTACTACATCTCGTCCACCGTCAAAGTCACCGTCTAGTTCTAGGTCGCTAAAACCTACCTGGTTGCTGGCCTGCTCAACTGAGAATTCAGGGGGATGACCTAGAATTTCTCGACCTTTTGGGTCAAATACACACACAGTCACCAAGTTAGAAGAGTTTTCAAACTGCTCGATTAGCTTATCTCGTCCAGGCTGATTGGGCTGGTATCGGTGCAGATCGATACCGATAGTCTGAGGGCGATACCTCTGCAGCTTTTCTAATGCCAGCGCTAACGTTCCATCTCTAATCGGGTACCCGTATTCATCGGTATCATCCTCGGTGATTTCTACAACCAAAAGCCGCTCATCAATGGCGGCCTCCCATTCTACTGGACGAGCCACCATCAAAGAATCGTAGGCCGATAGCTCGAGCGGCTGTAGCAACCCTAAGCCCCTGACTGTCATGATCAAAAAAGTCATGACCACGCTGGTAAGCAACAGGTTGCGCAGGTTTGTTGCCCTAGTACTAGTAGACCGACTGCCTCGGCCCTGGGCTAAAATCTTTCGTCGTCTACGCTGCTTTAGTGACTGTGGCCATACTAGGGGAACCTCAGCCGGGTTTTGATAAATAACTGGGAGCCAGCTGGCGCAGGGAGAGCTGCTCTCTAACCCTTGCAGCTGTTCGCGAGCGTAGCGGACCGCCGTGTAAAACGCTTCTCCATTGGAAAAGACCTGCAAAAAATTTTGTAAAAAGGTATGGGCGACCCGATCGGTCACGGGTTCGCGCATCACAATTAGCTGAGGCAGGTTGAGATCCCCCAAGGCCCGAGCCAGCCCCAGTCCATCGCAGGAATTAAAAATAGCCAGCTTCAACCCACGGTTGATAGAGGCTTTTAGGGCATATTTCAAATGGGCAATCGATAGCTGTTCCTGGGGGTTTAAAAAAAGCTGCTCTATGACCTCCCCTGAGTCACTGACTGCCTGGCTGGTACTATGGCCTGCAAAAAAGAGAATATCCCAGCCGGCTTGATCCCAAAGCCACCGGTCCAATTCTGAACGCTCAGGTTCGGTTAGAACAACCGTCTCAGCATCCATACTCTCCAGTAAAACGCGATCCGATTGAATATCAATCCCCTCACTGTGACCCAGAACTACCAAAATTCTCATCTTAGGACTAACCCGGCTGGGCGGAGGGGTTGCCCGCTCATATTCTGAGGCACTTAGGGCTACCTCAGCCTTGGTATAGTGTTCAAAAAAACGCCACAGATGCCACGGTAGTTTTTGGAGTAGGGGATCGTCAGTTTCAATGATGACCCGGATACTTTCATCAACGTCAAGCTTTGTTCGCAGCTGTTGGTCAATATTGCGAAAGCCAGATGAATTGAGCCACTGGTTCATCTGTACCTGGAGCTGTACACAAAGGTGCTGAAAGTCTGCCCTAGAAACGTTGGTGACTGTTCCTGACTCAAACTCTATGGGGTCTCCGGTCGAATGTCGCCGGATCAGAGACTGATGTAGCGCTTCGTAGAGTGCCTGCCAGCGATGGTAAAGCTTAGGTAGAGCCCTAGCGGTTGGCAAACTTCCCACATATTTCACCGGAACCTGGCTGTCCTCCAGCCACAGCTGGGCAGTGACAATGGGTAGACCTTCTTGAGCGTTCCCTTTGCCTAAATTTAAGACGACCAGTGGATTCATAAAGACTTTTTGGGGAACGCTCAGACCGCAAAGGTTGTTCTGAAGGTATGCTCACTCAGGGTAGCTTGCACTCAAATTTGATTGTCTGATAGCGCCCTAAGAGATGACTGGCTTTGATCATGGACTTTATGGCAGCCCCGTATTCGTTCCAGACTAAACAAAATCAAATCGGAATAACAAGCCTGATCCCATAGGGCATATCGAAACTTTGACTTGATCACCGCCCTTTGTATCTGACGACCATCAGCAATACTACCTTCTGGGGAGCTGCTCCGGTAGTTAATATGATCAACCCAACCCTTAGTTTATGAGAGCTGTTAGCATCTGCAACACCCCATAGTTGGGGGGATAATATCCGTCTAGCTATGTTTCCAGGGACTATGGTCAGGCTCTGTTGATATTACAGGACCATATGGAGGCCATATATTTAATAAATAAGGTATCAATAAACAAGGAGCTAGTTCAGCAGCTCTGCTTCGAGGTCGCGCAAAATAGTAGAGCTGTCAGACTGTTGAGGATTAAAAATTGCTTTTAAGGACTGGTCCAAGGTTTCGCCCATGGCAATACGATTTTGGTAAGCTACTATCACGCGGGCTAAGATGGGCAGTCGATTCTGTTCCGCTTCTAGATACAGCGGCTCCACAT
The DNA here is from genome assembly GCA_038748225.1 of Cyanobacteria bacterium P01_H01_bin.26. Classification (GTDB taxonomy): domain Bacteria; phylum Cyanobacteriota; class Cyanobacteriia; order Phormidesmidales; family Phormidesmidaceae; genus Leptothoe. The sequence continues at coordinate 7,524 of JBCDJC010000150.1, forward strand.
AAAGCAGTGATTCTTCAATGGGAATGACTAAGAGATTTCCTTGGTTTGCCCGCGAACCTTGGGTATTCCAAAGGGAGATGCGCTGGGAGATTTCTGGATCTTGATTGATTCGGGCTTCAATTTGCTCTGGGCCGTATACCAGCTCTTGCTTGGGGAAGCGATAGAGCAGTATGCGGCCATACTGATCCCCATCGGACCGTGCTGCTAGCCAGGCAATTAGGTTGTTGCGTTGGGATGGGGTAAACGGTCGTAAAAGTACAAATTCTTCTTCCTCTTCTTGGGGAAGTCTCATGATTAGAAAATAGGGCTCTACTACCTGGGATTCGTTGGCGTAGATCTCATTGGGGGCTCGCCACGTATCTTCTCGGTTGTAGAAGATACGTGGATCGGTCATATGGTATACCAGCAGCTGGTCTGATTGGACTAAGGAGTAGTCTTCAGGATAGCGAATGTGGGCAATCAGAGCCGGGGGCATTGCCTCTAGGGGCTGGAGCAGATTTGGAAAAAGTCGAGCCCAGGTTTGGATAATGGGATCTGACGCATCGGCGATGTAGAACGAAACAGACCCGTTGTAGGCGTCGACCACCACTTTGACCGAGTTGCGGATGTAGTTAAACGTCTGTCCACCCGGGTCTGAATAGGGGTAACGGTTGCTGGTGGTGTAGGCGTCTATCATCCAATATAGATAGCTGCCCTCCGGGTCAACGGGGACAGACGCATCGGACGCTGCTTGGGCGTTTGCATTTGCCACTACCAAATAGGGATCGCCATCAAATTGGAGAAATGGAGCGATTTGTTTAACCCGCTTTTGAATATTGCGGCGAAACAAGAGTTTTGTCTCAGCCGTAAAATCATTGGTAAACAACATCTGCCAGTCGTTGAGGTGTTTGGCATAGAGCAGCCGCTGCCAGAGAGCACCCAGGTTAATGCCACCATTGCCAGCGTAGGTGGTGTAAACATTGTCATCTTCGCCAGGATAGTCTAGCTCGGGCACCCGAGTGCCGGTCATAATGTAGGTATTGGTCAGCTCTCCAAAGTAAATACGCGGTCGCCCGACCGGAATACTGCGGGCCACATCATCATTGCTCGGTATGTGGGCAATGTCTTTAATAAAATAGTCGGGCAATCCGCCCACGGCTGCTGTATTGACCGGGCTCATGGTAAACCCGTAGCCGTGGGTATAGCTCAGGTGCTGGTTGACCCAGGTTTGGGCGGTCTCTTCTAGGCGCTCGAAGTTTAATTCGCGAGCGGAGATCAGCACCTGGCGACGTTCGATGGTGCCATCGTCTTTGGTCAAGGTGTAGCGGTCCACGTCAGCATCAAAAAATTCGTAATATGAGCGAATCTGTTGAAGCTGCCGGTTGCTTTCTAAGAGGGGACGAGTATCCCATACGCGAATATTGCGAACCGTCAGGTCGTTGTTGTTTAATTTTTCTGCGGTTAAATTGTTTTTGGGATCAAAACTCTCGTCTTGGATATCACTGAGGTTAAAGGCATCTCGGGTAAAGGCAATGGATCGCTCGATGTAGGGGCGTTCTCGCTTAAACTCGTTTGGCTGCACTAGTATTCGTTGGACTAGCCACGGTGCTAACACTTCACCGATTAGAGAAACGCTGAGGTAGACCGCGATCAGGATGATAAAAAATGGGGGGCTGGGGGACGAGGAAGCAGGAATGCGACCAAAAAACGCGCGCCCAAGGGCAACCACGGCTAACCCTAAAATGGTCAGACTCAAGATCGTGTAGGCTGGCAAATCTACCATGACATCGGTATAGCTAGCCCCATAGGTGACACCCTGGCGAGAGTAGAGCAGCTCGTAGCGGCTCAGCCAGTAGCCAATGCTGGTGCTGACGAGCAGGGCGCTGACTAGACTATATAGATGGCGCTGCTGCCGTGGCGAGAAGCCAAAAAAGCGTCCGCGGCTGAGACTTCTGCCTGACAGCAGATAGATTAGGGCAACTGCGACCAGGGTGAATAAAAATAGACCCGATAGCCAGAATTCGCCGAGTTCTAGGACGGGCAAACGAAAAATGTAAAAGCTAATGTCCTGGTTAAACAGCGGATCACGTTGGTCAAAGCTAGTGGGATTTAGGGCCGGTAGCACCCGCGACCACTGGGATGACAGCACCAAACTAAAGCTTAGGCTCAGGAGTACAGCTGCGAGCGCACCCCCAATTCTGGGATAGATGAGTACCGCTAAAACCATGGCCACCAGTATTGCTCCCTGCCATGGCTGGGCAATCAGCTGCTGTAGGAGTTGCCGGGCCGTTTCTAGATTTAGCCAGAGAGGTTCTGGGGACAGGGGGTCGCTGGTGCTCCGGTGCCAGTGGGTCAGGGCCAGCTGGGCGTGGTAGAGCACTGAGACCGATAGCAGCAGCCCCAGACCGGTGGCCACGGGCAAAAGCCTCCCCAGTCCCATCCCCCGTCTATTTTTATCCTTGCTGGGTTCGACCGCGTCAACGCAGAGCCGCTGGGCCTGCCAAAGATGGATGCCCGCAAATAGCAAACTGCCAAAAAAGGCCGTTGCCCCCAGCCCCACTTGGGTTATCAGCCGCAGCCGAAACACCCCGGCATAGTCCACCGAGCGGAACCACAGCCCCTCTGCCGCAAAATAGGTAATGATATCTAGACCAAGAATCAGTGCGATCGCACCCAAGCCCCACCACCAGGCTCCGACCGATTTCTGTTGGGGGGCTGGTCGGGGAGACCGCTGAGAGGGCGGCCAGTTTTGCACAGTTGCCATGGCAAAATCAAGATGGGTCAAGGATAGGCTAACTCTATCCTAGACGAACTCCCCTAAGTGCCATGGTCAAAACTCCTTAGTTCAGTTCAGAGCAGTCCAAAAACGGTGCCCATAAACCAGGCATACAGCATCATAAACAACCATCCTTCCCAGGTTGTAATCTTGTTATCTTGAACAGTAAAAAACATTAGCAGCGAGGCTGCCAGTAACGTTGGCACGCTGTAGGTGAGGATTTGCTCGGAAACCGGTAGCGATGTGAACAGACCGGGAATCCCTATGACCACAAAAATATTAAAAATGTTGGAGCCCACGACGTTACCCACCGCCAGTTCTGCCTTACCCTTGAGGGCGGCATTGATGGTGACCATCAGCTCCGGTAGGGATGTACCCAGGGCCACAGCGCTGATTGCAATTACATCTCTACCAATATTTAGCCGATCGGAAATTTGAATAAGCGACTCAATTGTATAGTTAGCGCCGATAAATATAAAAATCCCGCTGAGCACCAGGATCAGCACTTGCCGCAGCGATCGGGCCGCAGTGTCGGGCGGGGTGTCGGTTGCACTGGCCTGCCCCTGGGCCTCTTCGTCGCTACTCTTGAGGATATAAAACAGATAGACAATATACCCAATTACCAGGATTAGCGACTCTCCCCGAGTAAATGTCCGATCTGACAGTGCCATCAGCGCGAACAACAAGGCCGATCCGACAAATAAAGGCAGGTCAACGCTAATCAGGTTGTACATTACCCGTAGGATCCTGGTGCTCATAATCGCCGCCGTACCCACCACCAGGCAGATATTGGCAATGTTGGAGCCAATCACATTGCCGGCTACTACCTCCGGCGCGCCTTGAAAGATACCCACCAGGGAGGACAGTAGCTCCGGTAGCGATGTCCCCATCGAAACAATGGTCACACCGACAATAAAGGGGGGCAGCCCCAGAGCCAGGCCTAGGGTTTCGGCGGCATCGGTGAAGAAGTCTGAGGCCTTGACCAGGGTGACTAAGCTCAGAACAAAAATCAGTAGCAGTAGCGGTAAGGAATCCATAGAAACACAAGGGCAGGTGGGTTAAAACTTAGGTATGAGCTGCGTCTAGGGCTGTGAATTTTTCCATGGGAGGACAGTTTTAGTCTTTAACTGGTTTTCAGCTAGGACGTGGTTTAGTCTGCTCTAAATACGACTGCAAATCTATGCTTGCCGCCAGTCAGCGCCAAAAACTTGACGAATCCAACGATTCTTTTTTCTATGAGGCCCCCCGCTTTGTCACCCACGTCGATGAGCAGTTTATTGCTCAGCTGACTGAGTTATACCAAGAACGGCTCACCCCCAACAGCTGCATTCTCGACCTGATGAGCAGCTGGGTATCCCATCTGCCCACTGATATGGCCTTTGAACGGGTGGAAGGTCACGGCATGAATCCCGAGGAGCTGGCTAAAAATCCCAGGCTGGACAGCTACTTTGTCCAAAACTTTAATGAAAACCAAATTCTGCCCTTTGAGGACCGTACCTTTGACGCTGTGCTCAACACCGTATCCGTCCAGTATCTGCAACATCCCGAAGCTGTTTTTGCCGAAATCTATCGCGTGCTAAAGCCCGGTGGCATTGCCATTGTCAGCTTTTCTAACCGGATGTTTTATCAAAAAGCGATTACCGCCTGGCGGGAGGGCAGCGAAGCTAGCCGGGTGGCCTTGGTCAAACGCTACTTTGCCTCGGTCAAGGGATTTAGCACCCCCGAGACGATTGCAAATCAGGCACCTGCTAGCAATC
>JBCDJC010000151.1:0-12027 GCA_038748225.1 Cyanobacteria bacterium P01_H01_bin.26
GAAACGTTACCCCAATAGTTGAGGAGTCCAAAAACGGCAAATAAAAATCCAAAAAAGAGACGTGCGAGTAGACTACCCACTCCGAAATGCTCCTAAATAGCTTGAGAGGAAACTAGTATACTTTGGACATACCTGATATCTAACCCTGGGTTGAGATTAGGCTTGGGAAAGTCGGCCCGGCGGCGATGGAAGTATCGGGAGAAATCAGGTAGAAACGCCCTGCCGCTGTGGTGACCACATATGTTTGAACTGGCTGGTATTCGAACAGGCTGGCATCCATGGGCGACCCCAGCCTGTCGCTACTGTCAGATAGCCTAGGCCTAAGGTTGGAGCCGGGGACTTGGTTGCTGGCAAGTCTCTATGGTGGCTATGGGGATGCTAGGACTTAGCAGCTGTTTCTGTTTTCTCTGCAGATGACGCTGACACCAGTGTCATCTGCTCACCACAGCAGATTTCCGAATGGGGCATACTTTCTGGACAGGGACATGGCTTCTCATAAACCAGCTGGGCTCCACACTTCCCACAGTTATAACGATCACCGACTTGGCGTGGCATACTGATGGTCTCCTTAGTTACGCTAGTTGACCCTGGGCAGATACGGCATTGAAGAAAAAGCCTTTTTGTACCTTTGATTTCTTGAGGCTAAGACATTTGCCTCTGTGCTCGATTGAGCCAACGCTCTAATAATATTTCGGTAGGCCTAGATATACAAGTCGTCCTACAGTGTTTTGTAGGATCTAGAGCGCAGACCCAATGGATAGGGGCAGAGAATATCTATATTCATAAAAATCGGGTTAATCCATAGATTTATCTCTTTGAAATGAGCCCTGGGTGCCCTGTTGGCTCAAGCGTTGGTTATGGGAGCCGCCCTGTTCACTACTCCCTTAAAAGAGAGTTGTCAAAAGACAATCTGTCATACAACAAATAAATCTAAATTAAGTCTCCACTAACGCCCACACTCATCACAATCAGAGGGTGGGGTCATTTCTACTGTGGTAATCACAGCAGGGCTGTGTTTCCTTCAAAAAATAATCCCCGTTTCTTCCTTATTGATAAAACTGCATGAAAATTTGGAAACATCTTGGGGTGGCTGCAATTGTTAGTCTTGGGATCCAGGGAGTCGGGGCGAGATGGGCGACAGCAGCGCAGGGCGAAGAAGCCCCAGGCGTGTTGAGTTCTCTAGAGGAGACTCAACCTACTGGGGAATTACCTGTGTCCACCCTGGCCGTCTCGGTGGATGAGCTGTCCGATGTGTTGCCGTCTGATTGGGCCTATGGTGCCCTGCAGCGGCTGGTGGAGCAGTACGGCTGTGTGGCTGGCTATCCCGATGGCACCTTTAGGGGCGATCGCATCTTAACTCGCTATGAGTTTGCGGCTCTTTTGGATACCTGTCTGTCTGAGGTTACAGCTGTGATGGCAGCAGGGGGTGTATCCGAGGCCGATATGGCGACTGTCCAGCGGCTGCAGGCAGCATTTAGCCAGGAGCTAACCGAGTTAGAGACCCGCCTTGATGCCCTAGAGGACAGCACCGCCACCCTGGCTGCCAACAGTTTCTCAACCACTACCCGGCTGCGTGGCGAGGTCGTTTTTTCCCTAGAACAGCCGGTGGGTGAGGAGCAGGCCAACGGTAGCGGCAACGATCTGCCCGATGAACTCACCTTTGGTAGTCGAGCCCGGTTAAATTTTGACACCAGTTTTACCGGACAGGATCTGCTCAAAATTCGTTTGGATGGCTTAAATCCGAATCGGTTAAACGCACCGATCACGGGGACAAATATGACCCGACTGTCGTTTGACCGCGGCACAAATAATAACGTTGATATTGGCAAGTTGTTTTATCGCTTTCCAGTTAGCGATCGCTTTGGTTTACACATTGATGCCACCCGGGGAGCCTACCAGGCCAATGTCTCTGATACCTTTAATCCGGGGTTTGCCAATCCGATCTCCGGGGCGGTATCTCGTTTTGGCCGGTTTAATCCGATTTATTATCAGGGGGCGCTGGGGACCGGTATTACCGGCGTCTATGATCTCAGCTCTGATCTTACACTCTCGGCCGGATACCTGGTCCGTAGCGATGCGGCTGATGCTTCGGTGGGGCTGTTTGACGGTGGCTATACGGCCCTAGCCCAGATGGATTTCCGTCCTACCGATGCGGTTAATCTGGGGTTGGTCTACGCCCATTCTTACTATCCATCGGGGGAGGTTGCGGTGACAGCGGGTACCGGCAGTCGCCTAGCCAATGCACCATTTGGTAACAATACGGCGACATCGGCCAATCACTTTGGGCTACAGTCCAGCGTCAAGCTGGGGACCAAGGCAACGCTCTCTGGCTGGGCGGGGTTGAGTTTGGCCAATGCTGAGTCGGGTGGCGGGGAGGGGGATGATGCCACGCTGCTCAACTGGGCGGTTACCCTCGGGCTCCCCAATCTTGGTGGGAAAGGCCATTTTGGAGGACTGCTGGTGGGGCAACCGCCTCGGGTTTTGAACAATGACGGTGGCCCCGATGAAGATGATGCTACCTTGCATTTGGAAGCGTTTTACCGCTATCGCCTAAGCCCAAACGTTACCTTAATTCCAGGTTTTTTTGTTTTGATCAATCCTGAAAATGACAGCGCTAATGACACAATTTGGGTTGGCAGTCTTCGCACCGTGTTTCGGTTTTAGTTAGCCCATGCTATCCAACAAACACTTTACTTTTAAAGCGTCGGCGTGGCTGCGCTCAACACTATGGGGGCTGGGGAGCCTGACTCTGGTGCTGGGTTTCTGGCAATGGGGCTCTCGGGTCTATAGCCGGGTGATCTTACCGGCTCCTGGGGAGGTCGTTGTTGTTTTGCGATCGCTACTCCTACAAAGGCGTCTGTGGGATGCGATCGCAGCCACCACCGTACATGTCCTGGTGGGGTTTACCCTGGCTCTGGTAATTGGCGGACTGTTGGGGCTGGCCACGGGACGTCAAGGGTGGGTGCGTCCGGCCCTAAATCCGATTGCCGTTGCTCTCCTGGGCACCCCGCCCATTGCCTGGCTAGTGCTGACAATGGTTTGGTTTGGTCTGGGTCAAGCCAACTCAATTTTTACCGTTGCGGTCACGGTGGGGCCGATGATATTTGCCGGGGTGGCCGATGCGGTAACAACCGTTGATCCCAGCCTGTTGGATGTCGTCCAGGTCTATCAGCTGTCGGAGAGATCACGGTTTCAATCTCTCTATTGGCCCCATCTTGTGTCGCGGCTGCTGCCGGTGCTGGTGGTCGGACTGGGTCTTGCCTGGCGCGTGTCGATCATGTCCGAGGTGTTGGCCACCCCCACGGGCATTGGCGCTGAACTCAACACGGCCCGAGCCAATCTAGATACCGCAGAGGTGATGGCCTGGATCGTGGTCACCATTGGTCTTGTCCTGGCCTCGGACATGCTGCTGCGGCAGCTCCAGCAGCGGATCTTACCCTGGCAACAACCGGTCAATGGTCTAGGATAACAATCTGGGATAACCACATGGCACAGCTGCTAGATAATATCCATCACTGTTATGGCCCCCGACTAATTTTAGAGGCGATTTACCTGGACGCTAAACCTGGCGAAATTGTTGGGCTAATGGGGTCTTCTGGCTGTGGTAAAACCACCCTGCTAAATATCATGGCGGGACTGTTGTCACCAACAACAGGGGCTGTGCACACGACATCAATGCGTACTGCCTATGTCTTTCAAGAACCTCGGCTGTTTCCCTGGTATACCGTGATTGAGAATATCGCCCTGGGGCTAACCCCAAATATCACTCGACAACAGCGGCTACAGCAAGCCCACCAGCTGGCAACAACCGTCGGCCTGTCCGAGGCCGTCTCTCTCTATCCATCTCAGCTCAGTGGCGGCATGAAACAGCGGGTAAATCTGGCCAGGGCGTTTGCGATTAATCCCCAGTTGCTGTTGTTGGATGAGCCGTTTAGCTCCCTCGACATGGGTACCCGCCAACAGCTACAGCAGCTGGTGATGACCTGGGTACAACGGCACCAGGCCACCGCCATTTTAGTTACCCACGACCTGGCAGAAGCCACAGTTATGGGTGATCGTCTCCTGGTGCTTTGTCAATGTCCGGCTCGCATCGTCTGTCGCTGGTGCAATCAGCGTCCGCCCGGGCAGCGCGATCCGGCCTATATTTACCGCACCTTGTCGGAGCTACAAACCCTACCTGAAATTGCCGCCAGTTTTAATCTCAACCCTGTCAGTCCCTCACATCAATCTCTCAAATTTTAGGAGCGCTATCCCATGTACAATCGCCGTCAGTTTCTCCAGCTCACGACCGCCAGCCTGGGGCTAGTAGCCAGCTGTGGACGCCCCATGGCCAACAGCCCTGCTTCTCTGGGGGTGGGCGGCTCGCCGATTTTGCTGACTATTCCCTTGGCTTACCTGATTGAGCGCAGTGCTCTGCGGGATGCGATCGCAGACATTGAATTTTTCCCCACCCGCAACCATGAACAAGTGAAAGCCCTGCTAGCGTCAGGGCAGGGGCAGATCACCTCTAACCCCACGTTGCTGGCAGCGGGACTCTACCAGCAGGGCCTACCGATTAAGCTGCTCAATGTGATGATATGGGGCAATATTTATGTGCTATCTGCCGATAGAGAGATTCGCCAGTGGGAAGACCTGCGTGGTAAATCAGTCCTAATTCCCTTTAAGGGGGGAATGCCAGAAATGATCTTTCGCTTCCTCGCCACCCAGTCAGGGCTACAGCCCGATCAGGACTTTACCATTCAGTCTACCCAAGACTTTCAAAGTACTGCCCAGCTGTTGTTAACAGGTGCAGGAGATGTGGGTGTGTTTGCCGAACCCCACGCCAGTAATGTTGTCACCCAGGCCCAGCAACAAGATTTAGAATTGTTCTACAGTTTAGACTTTAAAGAATCCTGGAGTCAGATAACGGGGCAGCCCGCCCGTTTTCCCCAGGCCGGAATTGCTATCTTAAGAAGCTTGGTGGATAGCAACCCCGACCTGGTGACGCTGATCCAAACAGAATTACGCAATTCCCTGAACTGGATTCAACAGAACCCGACGGACGCTGCAGAACTGGGCGCTCAATACATGGACACCCCCGCCCCTGTGATTGAACAGTCCCTCAGGACCAATCTGTTTGATTATGTACCAGCGATGGAGGCCCGTCCTGAGCTAGAGGTGTTTTACCAGTCGCTTATGCAGGTAAATCCCAAACTGCTTAAGGGTGAGCTGCCCAATGCGGAATTTTATAGTCAATAGTCAGGCCCTTACTGCCCTTACTTGGGAGCTGGTCAAGCCACCCCAGTCGCCCGCCGTCTAAATATCCAGGTCTGCCATATTTAGCTTAGGACCAAAGGTTTCAATAAACTCACGGCGGGGAGCCACGCGATCGCCCATCAGAATCGTAAAGATGCGTTCTGCTTCGGCGGCATCTTCGATCTCCACTTTCTTGAGGGTGCGACTCTCCGGGTTCATGGTTGTATCCCACAGCTGAGCGGGCATCATCTCACCCAACCCCTTAAATCGCTGGACATTGTATTTAGCATTGGCAGGTAGCTCCTGAATGCCCTGTTGTAGCTCCTGATCGCTATAGCAGTAGGTGTGTCGGCGTCCCCGCTCTAGCTTGTACAGCGGCGGACAGGCAATGTAGACAAACCCCTGATCGATCAGGGCTCGCTGGTACCTGTAGAAGAAAGTAAGCAGCAGGGTACGGATGTGGGCACCGTCCACATCCGCGTCAGTCATCAGACAAATGCGGTGGTAGCGCAGCTGCGAGTCGTCAAATTCCTCGCCCTTGATGCCCAGACCCAATGCTGTGATTAACGACTGGACTTCGTTATTCTTGTAGATTTTTGAATCGTCGGTTTTCTCAATGTTGAGAATCTTGCCCCGTAGTGGCAAAATCGCCTGGAAGCGTCGATCGCGCCCCTGCTTGGCACTGCCCCCCGCCGAGTCACCCTCAACAATAAAGATTTCTGACTCAGCCGGGTCACGCGAGCTGCAGTCCGCCAGCTTGCCGGGCAGGGTGGAGGACTCCAGGACAGACTTACGTCGGACTAAATCCCGAGCACGGCGAGCCGCTTCGGCGGCATTAAAGGACTGAATGGCCTTTTCTAAAATAGAATCCACCACGCTGGGATTAAAGTCTAAATACTCGCTTAGGGTCTCTCCAATCAGCGAGTCCACAATACCGCGAACCTCGGTATTGCCTAGCTTTGTTTTTGTTTGTCCTTCAAATTCTGGCTCTGGTACTTTGACCGAGATGACCGCCGTCAGCCCTTCACGAATATTCTCACCCGCTAGGTTTGACTCACTGTCTTTACGCTTGTTGCGTTTGCGGGCAAAAACGTTCATCGTGCGAGTTAGCACCGCTTTAAGACCTTCCAGGTGGGTGCCGCCATCAACGGTGCGAATGTTGTTGGCAAATCCCATTAGATTGTCGGAGTAGGCATCGATGCACCACTGCAGGGCAGCCTCTACCTGCACCCCATTTTTCTCGCCAGTGACGTAGATAATATCGGGGTGAATGGGTTGCTTTTCTTTATTAATGTATTCGACATACTCACGGATGCCGCCTTCATAGAAGTAGCGGTTTACCTTGGGCTCGTCCGATTTAAGCAGCTCTAGCCGATGATCCGTAAAGGTAATGTCCACCCCGGCATTGAGATATGCCAGCTCCCGCAAGCGACCGGCCAGGGTACTGTAGTCAAATTCAATGGTCTCGGTAAAAATCAGACTGTCGGGCTTAAAGCTAACCGAGGTACCGGTGCGACTGCCTGCTCCAGCTTTTACCGATAGCTCACCCTGGGCTTCTCCACGGGCGTAGCGCTGCACATGCTCCTTTTTATTTCGCCAAACGGTCACCTCCACCCATTCCGATAGGGCGTTGACCACGGACACCCCCACACCGTGGAGACCACCGGATACCTTATAGCCGCCGCCGCCAAACTTACCCCCAGCGTGGAGTACGGTCATAACCGTTTCTAGGGCGGATTTGCCGGTGCGGGAATGGACATCCGTCGGAATTCCCCGACCATCGTCGGTGACGGTGACAGAGCCGTCGGCATTAAGGTCAATGGTAATCGTGCTACAGTGGCCTGCCAGGGCTTCGTCAACGGAGTTGTCAACAACCTCGTAAACTAGGTGGTGCAAACCACGCGGCCCGGTGGTGCCGATATACATGCCCGGTCGCTTACGTACAGGCTCCAGGCCCTCGAGCACCTGAATCTGATCGGCACCATAGTCGGTTGTCATGCGTTCCTATCTCCTAAGACGGTCGTAAAGCCGCAGTAGCGTTAGAAATGAAATTGTGCCCCCGGATTCTAGCACAAAGGGGTTAAAAGGGATTCTGAATGGATTGTAGAAGGTGTATTTATTAGGGATGGATCAAAAAAATTTACACGTAAGATAAATAGGCTTTTTTCGTTGGCTAAAATAAGACCTAACTTTAGTTCCCATGTACCATTTCTTATTATAGTCGTTGGGCCAACGGCGGCGGGTAAGTCTGGGCTGGCGCTGCAGCTGGCACAGCGGTTAAATGGGGCTATATTGGGGGCTGATTCGCGGCAGGTGTATCGCGAATTTGATATCGGTACGGCGAAACCATCCCGGGCGGAACGCCAGCAGGTGCCCCACTATTTAATAGATGTTTGGGAGCCGACTGCCACGCTGACGGTGGCGGACTATCAGGCGGAGGCCCAGCGGTTAATCCGGGGAATTCATCGGCGGCGGGAGCAGGTTCCTCTATTGGTGGGGGGAACGGGTCTGTATGTGAATGCGATCGCAAAAGGTCTGATCATTCCCCAGGTTGCGCCCCAGCCAGATCTGCGTCAGCAGCTGACTACCCTAGGACAGTCCCAGGGTTATGCCTTTTTACAGCAGGTAGATCCGGCGGCGGCCCAGCGTATCCATCCCAATGATGCGGTTCGTACCCTGCGTGCATTGGAGGTTTACTACGCTACCGGACGACCGATCTCGGCCCAGCAGGGGGAGAACCCGCCTGACTATCCCCTTATATATGTAGGGCTTGACTGTGGGGAAGACCTACGTCAGCGCATCGCTCAGCGGACTTACCAGATGATAGAGGCTGGGTTTGTGGCTGAGGTGGAGAGGTTGATCGACCGCTATGGTGCAGATTTACCACTGCTGGATACGTTGGGGTATGGGGAGATGAGGCGGTATTTGGCTGGGGATGGGACGTTGGATGAGGCGATTGTTTTGATGATTCGCCATACGCAGCAGTTTGCAAAGCGGCAGCGGACTTGGTTTAGGAAGGAAAAGAGGATTAGGTGGTTTGATGCGGGTGAAGTGGGGGTGGTTGATCGGGTTTGGGAATATGTGTTTAATCAGCTGATTGGACTGGATGCAAAACCGGTTGCGTGGGGTCCCTCCGAGTTCCCCACACCCCTTGGGCAGAGCGGGACGTCGCCCTACGACCCTCGTATTGGAGGGTTTTGATAAATAGCAGAACGGATTGGGGGCGATTGGCTAAGGGGTAGAATTTTGCGCTCAGTGGGCTGGAGTAAAGGCAAAACCGGCTGCGTGGGGTCCCTCCGAGTTCCCCACACCCCCTGGGCAGGGCGGGACGCCGCCCTACGACCCTCGTATCGGAGGGTTTTGACAAATAGCAAAATGGGTTGAGGGTGATTGGCGAAGCGGTTTAGAATCTTGTGCTCGGTCGCACAAAATTCTAAAAAGGGTTGTTCCGGTGTAGCTTTGAACTTTTAGCGCTTATAGAGGCTTGGACCAGAAAGCTTTTTTTAACCTAAAAAGTTTCTCTAGAAATGGAATAACCGCGCTTTTACGGTGTGGAGCGAATGCGGAGCAGCGTAACCACCCCACCGACCTCACCAACATAAGCAGTTGGCCCACGCACCTCCTATGTGAGGGGCGTGGGGAAGTTGAGTCCCCCACATCGGGGGGGCAGGGGGGAAAGCCCTGAGCCACCCACCCTGCCACATACCCAACGCTCCCTGAGTGGAGTCGAAGGGAGCACTTCTAGGGTCTCAACCCATGACTTTTGCCAATCACCCAATGCCGCCGAAAATACCTCGATAAACTCGATTCTTCTAAAGTCAAACAAATCGGTCGCCCGTGGGGACAGGTCCTCGGATTCTTCGTTCGCTGCCAGTTATCTAATAATGTCTGCATAGCCTCTAGCCCCAGGGGCGTTCCATTCCGAATCGCTGTACGGCAGGCCGTTGCCACCATCGCAGTATCGATATCACCCCCCAGGCTGAGTTCCAGCAGGGCGTCCGCACAGTCATCGCGCCCGGCAATGGGGGCTGGTACAGTGCGGATGGCCCAGAGATTTTCGCCAAATAGATCAATATCTAAGCCGAGTCGTCGCAGCTGTTCTATCTGACGCGGGCTGAGCTGGCTCAGAATAATGGCGGGTTCGATGGGAACGGTCTGCCAGTGGGCCTTAATCTGCTCGTAGATAACGCGTTCATGGGCGATGTGCTGTTCCACAAGACATACGCCACCGCTGTGTTCTGCGACGATATAGGTGTCTTGCACCTGGGCAATGGCTGTGAGCTGGCTAGGAAAATCTGGGTCGCGGCTGCCGTAGGTGGCAGCGGCTTCGGCGGTTTTGAAAAGCTGCTGGGTGCGCTGGGTCTGGGCATCGCTGGCTACGGTGGACAGCCGGAGAGCTTTTTCGACGGCGGTGGCAATGCGATCGCACCAACCATCCATATCCTGTAAATAAATTTCCGACTTGGCCGGGTTGCGATTCCAGTCGATGTGGGTCGCCGGTACCCGCAGGTGCAAAAAACAGACGGGGTAGCGATCACGGGGCAGGGTGCGTCTAAAGCTGTGGATCAGGGACTGGGCTAACACGGGGGCTGTGACGGTCCGGCCGTTGATGGCCACCCGCACCCAGTCGGGGCGACGACGGTGACAGCGGTCGGGCAGCCCCACCAGCAGATCTAGCTGGCCCTGGTCACAACCCAGGTCATCGGCGCTGAGGCTTACCTGGGCCAAATCGTGAATAGTGACATCCCGCAGAATTTGGGGCAGTACGGTTTTGGCGGTGGACCCCGGCCATAGGGTAAACCAGTCGCGGTCGGTGTGGCCCACCTGCCAGGTAACGTGGGGATGACACAGGGCCAGCTGCTGCACGGCTAGCTGCACCTGGCGTAGCTGTTGGGCGACGGCGGGTAATACCTGTCGTCGGTTGGGCAGCCGGGCAAACAGCCGGTCGGCGGTAACGACGGTACCCGGTGCGATCGCGGCTTCTTCTATCTGAGTGACGGTTCCTTCAGCCCCGTAGCTGACCCGCCAGCCGATATCCCCGGCGGCTCGGCTGCGGATCTCTAAGTCGGAGAGCTGGGCCAAACTGTGGAGCGCCTCGCCGCGAAATCCCAGGCTCTGGATTTGGCTGAGGTCGTCACAGGTGCGGATCTTGCTGGTGCTGTGGGCGATGGCGGCCTGTTCTAGATTGATGCGATCCATGCCGGTGCCGTTGTCGGTCACCCGCAGCCGCCACTGCTCGGGCCACAGATGAATGGTAATTCGAGTAGCATTGGCATCCAGGGCATTTTCCGACAGCTCCCGCACCACCGCGGCCAGGGAGTCGAGCACTTCTCCGGCGGCGATTAGGCTGATCACATCTTGAGACAGCAGTTGGATGGGTAGGGCGGTATCGATGGTCCTTGCTTCCTGATGGGCTTTTCTACACGCTATCGCGAAACGTTGGATCTAGGTGTACCATGGCGGCACCCCAGCGGCTGAACAGCGGTAATGTCGGAGACCTACAAACCAGCATCCATTACAAAAATCCAGGCCCAAAAGGCTAAACTGCGACGCTCGCTGCTCAAGGCGCGTCAGGCCATGCCGCCCCGAGTCTGGCAGCAAAAGTGCGATCGCATCTGTACCCATCTCACCCAGTGGTCCACCTTTCAATCGGCGCGGACGGTACTGGCCTACTGCAGCTTTCGCAACGAGCCGGACTTAGGAGCGCTGCTAGCCCAGCAACGTTCCTGGGGGCTGCCCCGCTGCCAGGAAAAAGACCTGATCTGGCATCGCTGGTTTCCCTCCTGCCGCTGGCCCCTGCGTTCCGGCACCTACGGCATTACCGAGCCCGACCCCACCTCGCCCCATGTTGACCCCCGCCGGGTGGATTTAATTTTGGTGCCAGCCGTGGCCTGTGATGTTCGGGGCTACCGCTTGGGCTATGGTGGAGGGTTTTATGACCGCATGCTCAGCCAGCCCGGCTGGCGAAATAAACCCACCGTTGGCATTGTGTTTGAGTTTGCCCGGTTGCCCCAGATCCCCAAAAATAGCTGGGACCGCCCCTTAGATGGCATCTGTACTGAAAGTGGCTTATTTCTATCCAGCTGATGGTTAGCCAACACTACGTACAGGTGCCTATGGGCGACGCAATCGGCTGAACTCCTGGGATCCACAGCCTAATCCATGGTGAAAGAGGCTGATCGTCGCAACATTGTCGACAATCAGCCTCTTTTCAGTTTAACCAGGGGCAAAGCTGTTCGTTGTTGCAAACAGTTTTGGATCGTCCGCTGCCATCGACAGAGCAGCTTGAGAAATTTTCACTGTCATTGTGCTTGTAAAACAGCCGTTCTCATAAAACGACCGTGACCGACAACTCTAAACGGGTTTTCTCAGCGTTTTTTTATGTGTGACGTCGCCTAACAGCTGCGCTACTGTCCTGGCTCCCGTAAAAACCCAAGGCTCTATCTACACATTAAAACTGTGCCTGAAGATAAGAAACCGTTTTAGAGCTTGACAATATACTGGTTCCCCTGGCCCAGCTGCTGTGTACACACATCTTGGACTGAAGCTCAGAATGCTGCATTGGCTCCCTTGGTCTCCCCAAGATTGGGGGAAACTAAACTCAAAGTCCTCCAATTCTGGGGGATTTAGGGGGCCTACGACAGTGACACTGATTTTACGATGACTTGTGTGTACACCGTAGCCTTGCCCAGGGGAGGATTTTGCCTAACTGTTTTTTGCTTGGGATTTCATTTACGGACAGTTGCCCTAGCCAGGAGACCGTATGCGTAGCTATTGTATGAGCCCTTATGC
>JBCDJC010000152.1:0-12023 GCA_038748225.1 Cyanobacteria bacterium P01_H01_bin.26
AGTACACCCTCCCCCCAAAGACCGGTCTCTTTGCAACCGGATGCGCCGTCCGATCCTGCCGCTGTGATTGACAGCGACACCTTTCCTCAGCTGGTTCTGACCCCTGAGACCGTTCAAACCGTAGAAGAGAGTACAGAAACCGACCCACCATCTGAGGCGGCATCCCCCGTCGAGCCGCTGCAGTCAACAGACACACCGCCCCCTCCCCCACCAGACTCCACTGAGGCAGCTCTCCCCGTCGTGACCCCTACCGCCACACCGGATAGTACCCAGGCAGCTCTGCCGTCGCCGTCCCAAACGCGGCCATCCCAAACATCAGCCCAAGATATTGCCCATCGCCAGCCCCTTGAGCATCCACTTCAGAAGCCTGACACAGCCATCCCAGACGCCACGGATAAAGTACAGACACCGGCCACGATCCAGTCCAAAGATAATGGGCTAGGGACCGAGAACTTAGAAAGGTTGGCCCCACCCCCGATCGTAGAACCGCCCACGGCCCCACAGCGACTGGATACCCCGGAGGAGTCACCGGTCGCGCCGGACTGGGATATAGCCGAGACAGTACAGCAGCAACCCAAACCGGCTGGCCCAGCCGCCCAGCCGCCCGATGCCCAGTCGCCAGCCGCTCAGCCGCCCGTGCAGGATAGCCCCCATGAGGCAGAGACACAAACACTAGAAGAGCTACCCCCCATCCAACGTCGGAGTTTAGGAACCGTTCACCCCAACACCGAAACGCCAACACCCTCCACCGAAGTCACACCGGTCGAGCCAGTGGCACCCCGTGCGATATCACCGCAGACAGATCCGGCGAGTCCACCAGCACAGTTCCCCCCTAAAGCTGCGCCATCTCCCCCAGCAGATGTTTCAACGGCGGGACCCTCTCCATCTGCAAGTCCCTTGCCAAAAACATTGCCCGATCGGCCATCTGTTGCTTCTGAAACACCGATACAGGATGGGCGTAGTGATCAAATAACAGGCTATCAAATAACAGGCTCAGATGGGGAAAGGGAAAGGGGGAAAGGGGAACCAGAGCAGCCTACGTTACCCGCCGTTCATCGAGTGCCGCTGGGTCAAACAGCCTCTATCGTCCCGTTGACTCGCTCTGCAGATGTCGATCTGTCGGGTATGTCTACAATTTCCCCAGAACCGACTCCCACGAAAGTCTCTCAAACAGGAGAAACCCAATCATTTCTAAACCCCACAGAAAAGACAGACCCTATTCAGAAAAGGGCCGCTCCGCAACAGTTTGAGGTACAGCAGCCCGATGTTCTAGAAGGCTCAAAGGCTGACCTGGAGCCAGAGCCAGAGCCGTGGATCGCTCAGTTTAATTTGGAACCACCTAAATCAAAAACGCCTGCATCATTTCTGCTGCCGGATCGGCCTGAGGAGACGGTGCTGCCCCAGATTGGAGCAGTCGAGGGAGAAGCCGAGGAGACAGTTGCCATAAAACTGCCTGGCGAGCTAGATATAGCTTCTCAGATACCAGAGGGTATCACCGTTGTATCCCCCTTTGCTATGCAGCAGGCATCCTCAGACGAGGAGCAGTTAGAACATTTAGCCCAGCTCATGTACGGTCAGCTGCGATCGCACCTACACCAGCTCCACGAAAGCCGCCATGGTCGGGCAGTCCCCCTTGCCACCACGGTGACAGCCGTCTGGCCCCTGCCGCTCCACCAGCTGGCAACGGTGGTTCGACAGCTGGTGGAGTCTCGCCTGAGGTCGGACCAAGAGCGCAGGCCCATCCACCACCGGTAGAGTTTTCCAGCCCCTTTTAGTTTTTGTAGAGAGTTTTTGCAATGTCCCTAATCAAAGCCAAACTGAAACATCGAGACGGCGGTGACGACATCGTCTTTATGTTTAATCCAGCGCAGCTGTCATTTGATATTAACGTCAACACAATTGACAATGCTGGGGCTCGGGCCACACGCTCCGGTAGACCCAGGGTTAGCTTTAGTAATATTCGCCCCAAAACCCTAACCATTGATGAGATTCACTTTGATACCTATGAAATAGAAAAAGATGTTTTTGATGAACATATTAAGGCGTTTGTAGATGCAACCCAGTTTTTAGATAAATCCGGTCAAAGCACACAGTTTCAAAGACCGCCCACATTTTCATTTATCTGGGGTAAGACCTATTTGGATTATTGTTTTATTGAACGATTTAACTATAAGTTAACCAAGTTTTTGCCCAACGGTATGCCCGTGCGGGCAGTAATCTCTGGTCTGACCCTCAAGGAAACAGAAAAACCATCGGACGATGCTAACGGGACGCCTAAGGCACAGGCTAATCCGGCTGTTAGTAATCGAAAAACTTGAGGTTTAGGGGTGTGTATAAAATGTCTGTCTTGGTTGGGGAAGGGGAAAGGGAGAAGGGGAAAGGGGATACTTGATTTAATTGCGAGTCTCTGTCTGACTTTTTAACAGTTCGTTTTATCTGTTTGCCATGGTTGTTAGCTATCGCGCTTTACCCATCATCAAAATAGACGATGAAGATGCCCCTCAGGATATTCTTGAGAATGTGTTGCAAATTACGGTCGAGGAAAGTTTGCATCGGCCCAGTCTCTTTACCCTGACTATTCGCAACGACTATCAGTCAGGCGTTTCAGAGGACGATCCCTGGAGTCGACAGGAGTCTTTTGCCATTGGTAAAACCATTGCCATTGGCTTTAGCCCCAGCGTACCGGAGTCGGAAGCCGATGAGCAAGAAGAGAGTAAAACCTACCTGATAGAGGGCGAAATCACGGCCATAGAAACCCAGTTTACCGAGCGGACCCAGGCACCCATTGTCGTGCGGGGTTACGATCACTCCCACCGGCTGCACCGGGGTCGCCACAATCGCTCGTTTCAAAACATGACCGATAGCGACATTGTTAAAAAAATTGCTGAAGAGGTAAACCTAAAAACAGACTCGGACACCGTGGACGACAGCGGTGAACCCCACGACTATCTGTTTCAAGAAAACCAGACTAACATGGCATTTTTGCGATCGCGCGCAGCCCGCATCGGGTTTGAGCTATTTGTACGCGATCGCACACTCTACTTTCGCCAACCCAAAGCCGAAAAAGAGAACCTTGAACTCACCTGGCTCAAGCAGGTCCGCAGCTTTAACGTACGCGTGAGCAGTACCGAACAGGTTAAGTCCGTCGAGGTGCGCGGTTGGGACTACACCACCAAACAGCCCATCATCGCCACCGCCGACAGCGAACAGGTCCTTACTGAAATTGATCCGAACCAGTCGGGTACCGAAACCAGCACCGTCTTTGACAAAATGCAGGAGACCCCAAAACTCATTGTCGTCGATCGACCCATGTTTAAGCCCAAAGAAGCCGATGCCATGGCCCAGGCCCTGTGCGATGAGCTAGGCGGACAGTTTGTCGTTGCCGACGCGCGGGCCGACGGCAACCCGGAGATCCGTCCGGGCCTCAAAATAGAGCTGGCAGAAATGGGACCCTACACGGGTGAGTACTATGTGACCGAAACCCGCCATATCTACACAGAGCGGGTGTACGATACCGAGTTTTCAGTACGCGGGCTGCGGGGGGGCAATCTGCTAGACTTACTCGCCCCGGTGACGCCGCTGCGACCAGGACAAACCGCCTTAGTGGGCATTGTCACCGACAACGAAGACCCGGAAAATTTGGGCCGAGTCAAGGTTAAGTTTCCCACGCTCACAGAAGACCACAACAGTAACTGGGCGCGGGTAGTCAGCATTGGAGCCGCCAACGCCCGCGGGTTTGACTGTCTGCCTGAAATTAACGATGAGGTACTGGTAGCCTTTGAGCATGGGGACATTCATCGCCCCTATATTCTTGGCGGTGTGTGGAACGGTGAAGACGCGCCCCCCAATTCGGTGGACAAAAATGTGCAGGATGGCAAAGTACGCCTTAGAACCATTCAAACCCGCACGGGCCACAAGGTGCAATTTATTGAAGAAGATCAGGATACAAAAGCCGGGGTACTCATTCAAACAAAGGGAGGTCACCAGGTGTATTTAGACGACAGCGGTGGTCTTATAAATATTCAATCCACCGGCAATCTTTCACTCAATGCCGCTAGTAATCTAGACATCAAAGCCGGTGGACAAATGACAATTACCTCCAGTGGAACGATGACCGTTAAGGGAGCAACAATCTTACTGAACTAGAACTGGCTTTATCTTTTTACATGCCGATACTAGGAGATTCAAATCATGGGACAACCTGCTGCTCGCGTTGGAGACACGGTCACTCACGTCGCTCCACCTATATTGGGGCCAGGGCCAGGTAGTCCCAACGTCAAGATCGGTGGTCAACCCGCGTGGCGAGCTGTACCGGCAGGTACGGTTTTACCAGAGCCACCTGAACCACCTGAAGAACCGGCAGAGGGTGAAGAGGCACCTACTGAAGAAGAACAAGAAGCTGCAGGTGCCGAACAGCAGGCCGCCGCTGAAGAAATGATGGCCAGTTTGGGAGGTGGAGCAGATATCCATGTCTGTGCTCAGCCTTCACCAATTCCATTTTGTGTAGACGGTCCTGGCTTTGTTATTAAGGGCAGTGCAACAGTTTTGATCAATGGTCTTCCGGCCAGTCGCCAAGGTGATATTGTCCAGGAGGCATTGGGACCACCGAACCCCATCACTATGGGATGTCCTACCGTTTTAATCGGAGGATAGCCGACCGTTGCGTGGCACCGGTCACCGGGCCAAAAATTCTGTCGCTAAAGCGAACGTACCAGGCGGCGGCCTGTACCTGAATGATATAGGCCATGGCGATAATTAAGGCAATTTCAGACCCCTGTTCTTTGCCAAAGGCGGTCATGGCAATCGCTAGAGCAATCGATAGGTTACGCATAACGGTGCCGTAGACCAGTGCGATCGCATCACTCCGATTAAAAAATAATTTACCGATTACGGTACTCAAAAGAAAATTCCCAACATACAAAATCGCTAGGGGAATCAAGAACGAAAGCAGTACCAAGGGATTGGCAACGATATCCTTGGCTTTGAGAGCCATGGCAACAAATACTATCCCCAAAACCCCCAGGGTAGAAAAAGCCGGAAATTTCTGCTTGAGGCTCTGATTATATTTGTCGACACCAACAATTTGAATCAGCGTAATCCGGGTTAAAAAACCCAAGAGCATGGGTAAAAAAACGATGATGACAATTTGCTTAAAAATGTTCGCCAGTGGAATCTCGACCGTTGTTCCCATTAACCACTTGGCGTAAAACGGTGTGGCAATTGAACCTAGAATCAACCCAATGACCGTCATCTTAATAGCCGCACTAATATTGCCTTTGGCAAAGCCGGTCCAGGAAATAGTCATACCGCTCGTGGGTAGTAGGGAAGTCAACAAAAGCCCCAGGGCAACCAGGGGTTGGTCCGCAAAAAACAGCTTTCCCATACCTAAGGCAAAGAGTGGAATCACCGTAAAATTAATTAGCTGGGTAAGTAATTGGACCCGATAGTCTCCCCCCGATAGTACCTTTTGAATTTGCAAATTAATCATCATGGGGTACACCATGAGAAAAGTCAGAGGAATAATTAAAGCTTTTAGAAAAGCTGGATTCGCAATAGCCCCAAAGATCAGACCAGCGACCATAAATACAGGCACAGACCAGACCAAATTTTTCTGGATAAACCCCAATACCTTTCCCACAGCAGTCATTCTCCTTTAGAACAACAATCATCAAGCTAACGTCGTGTCAATAACTATCGAGAAACACCTGCGCTATGTCTGCACCACTAGCACCGAGCAGGTAGCATGGTGTAGCACATAGTTGCTCACGCTACCCAGGAGCATTTCGGAAACACCGCCCAGACCCCCCCATCACACCCACCAGGGCTGCTCACCCGTACGAGGGTCAGTCTCGTTCCAGGGATAAACCCAGATGGCATCATCATCCACCGTCACATGCACAATCTTGAGGGGGAGAGGTGCAGGCCCCCGCACAACGTTACCCTCCGAGTCGTAAAGAGATCCGTGGCAGGGACATTGAAACTGCTGATCTACCGGATTCCAGGGAAAGGTGCAACCCAGATGAGTACAGTTATCAACAATACCCCTAGCCCCTAAAGAGCCATTGTCTTGGACTATCAAATAGGTTGGTTCACCTGCCAATCCTGCAATCAAGGCACGAGATCCAGGGGGCTTGACCAGGATCTGACTGGCTGGAATCGGGTTACCCAGCTTATCTTTTGCAAGCATCCCGCCTCCCTCAGATACCTCCCGAGGCGGGATGAAAAATTTAGCGACAGGGTAGAGGACTACACCTGCAGTGGCTGCAACCGTCGCCCCCGTCAAAAAGTTGAGTAGCTGCCGTCGCGATATGGACGGGGCACCGTAGGGAATTGCGTTTTCCATAATTTAATGAAAATTCAGTTATTTCAAAAACATTTGATAATAGATGGATGGGGAGAATGGGTGAAGAGACAGAAGAACTGTTGTTGCGATTGTCCCGCCATCTCCCCATTCCATGTAACGTCGTCGAACCCTACGCTTGAGAGGAGCGATCGCGCTTACGGGTATTAATGCCAAACAGGCCATACAAGGCACAGGAACCAACCAGTCCGGTGAGCAATGCCAGACCTCCAGCAACATCTAGACCAATCCCTAAGGCTGAACCAGCGTAGGTGAATAATCCTAAGTAAAGCAACACACCGCCTATTAATAGGCGCAATAAGCGATCTACAATTCCAACATTGTTAAACATGGGTCTTATCTCCAAATTTTGAATGTGATTTATGGGTGAGCACAGAGGGAAAGTCAGGCTGCAACCAGTGTCTTGGCTGTTAGGCGATCCATTGCCGCCTGCATTTTTTGACTGGCATCCATGGCAATTTCTTTTGCCTTAGGACTATGAATCATCAAAAACATCATCAGTGGATCAATTGCTGACACTTCTACTCGACCGTCGTCATGTTCTTGCACCACAACATTACAGGGATAAAACACCCCGGCTTTGTCATCAATTTGTAGCATGTGATAGGCTACCAATGGATGACAGGCTCCGAGAATCGTATATCTGCGAAAATCAGTATTTAACTTCTCTTTAAAGGCTGCTTGGACATCAATCTCGGTCAAAACCCCTAATCCCTCTTTCTGAAGCACATCCGTCACCTGGGTGATGGCGTCCTCAAAAGAGACATTAACAACCCTACTGAAGTGATACATGGTTGATAATTCCTGTTATTTAGTCAAGTTACAGATCAGGTAAGGAAAAAGTGTCTACCTCACCTAACTATTTAACAGTATAACCAAGCAGTAATTAAATTGTAAATTATTTCATCAGGTATTTTGTGACTTCGCTGGCTCGATTAAAGGGCTGAACGCCCTATGTATGGGTAAATTATGGAGCATCCAAAATAAATGATTCAGTTGACAGAATCAAGTTTGCTAAATAACATTTATATAACTATTTAGTAAATAAGTGATAAATGCCTGTCAGGTGTTTTCCTTAAAATAGGGAGGATAAGATTAAAATATGGCAAACGTTGTTGTGATTGGGGCTGGTCTGGCAGGGTTGCCTGCAGCCTATGAGCTACGCCATTTGTTGCCAAGCGAGCACCGCGTGACGCTAATATCCAACAAAACCAAATTCACCTTTATTCCAGGGCTAATTCAGGTGGCTCTGGGGCTAAAACAGCTGGAGCATGTTCAGTTAGAACTATCACGGCTGGCACAGCGTCACCATTTAAGCTGGGTGCCTGGCAAAGTAACAGACCTCGATCCTCAGACTCGCTCGATTACAGTCGAGGGGGAGAGGAAAATTGAGTATGACTATGTTGCGATCGCAACCGGTGCTTCCCTGGCGTTTGAGCAAATTCCCGGCTTAGGCCCCCACGGAGGCTACACCCAGTCTGTTTGTACCCCTGACCATGCCCTGGCGGCCCATCAAGCCTGGCTGGCCTTTCTCAACAATCCTGGGCCAATGGTGGTGGGTGCAGTGCCAGGGGCGGGCTGTTTTGGCCCCGCCTATGAATTTGCCCTGATGGCCGATCACGAATTACGTCGTCGAGGATTGCGCGATCGGGTACCCATTACCTATGTCACCCCAGAGCCCTATGCAGGGCATTTGGGTGTCTCTAATGTAAAAAATGCGAGAGAACTGACTGCTAACTTAATGCACGAACGAGATATTACAGTCATTGAGAATACTGCCATTACCGCTGTAGATGAACAGACCGTTACTCTGGATGATGGACGACAGTTACCCTTTAAATACTCGATGCTCTTACCCGCTTTTCGCGGAGCCAAATTTATTCAAGCCGTGCCTGGTTTGGGAGACGCTGCAGGATTGATTCCAATACTGCCTACCCAGCGTCATCCAGACTTTCCCAACATTTATGCCGCAGGCGTCAGTGTGAAACTAGCGCAGCCCGACCAAACCCGTGTTCCCATTGGGTTGCCTAAAAGTGGTCAAATGGCAGAAGCCATGGCCACTGCAGTTGCCCACAACATTGCTGTTGAGCTAGGAGCAATTCAAGATTCTCTCAAAGTGCCAACGTTGGAAGCCCTATGTTTTGCAGAGTTCGGCGATACCGGTATTGCCTATATTGCCGCCCCCGTTTTACCAGATCCAAAAACTGGCAGGCGGAAGCACTCCTATGCTGTTCGTGGCCCATGGGTTGTCTGGGTAAAAGCCGCCTTTGAGGAGTATTTCATGGTCAAAATGCGTACAGGCGTTGGTATGCCCTGGTTTGAGAACCTGGGATTACGCATTCTCTTTGGCCTACAGATGCTGAAGCCAACCACCATCACCTATGAGCAAACGACAGTTAGTCCTTAATCAATTAAATAGGTTTGCCTTCCCATACAGGAGACGATATCTATGTTCAGAATCCTAGCCAAGACTATACTGGGTTTCTCGCTAGTCGGACTTGTTATTCTCGGCTACCCAGCGATTGCTCAGGCTCAGCCGGAACCAGCCCAGCTTGCCAAAGCTGTTCAGGAGATTGAAAATTTAGATGCCATGCGTAGCAAGCTCGCAGCTTATCTGGAAGATGCTGCAGAACCGCCGACAGCGGAGACCATGAAGCAAGTATGTAAACCCGTCGGCATGAAAGCCATGCAACTCAGCAAAGAGAACGGTTGGCAGGTGAAACAAATTGCCAAAAAATATCGCAATCCAGCCCATAAACCCGATAATCTTGCAGCCACCAATGCCCTGTCTACATTTGAGCAATCCCCAGAATTAATGGGATTCTGGGAGAAAGAGACCCTGAATGACCAGACAGGTACTCGCTATTATCGTCGCATCAATGTGGAAGCAAGCTGTTTAGCCTGCCATGGATTCAAGGACAATCGTCCTCAGTTTGTAAAGGATAACTATCCCCAAGATTTGGCCTACGGCTTTAAGGTGGATGATTTACGCGGTATGTATGCGGTGTTTATTCCCGATTCAGTGCAGCAATCGGTTCAAGCTGCCCTGAGTGAATAAACTTGATAGATAGGCATCATTAGGAGATTTTTATGATGTGGCAACGTGTACGCCAAGCAAATTTTCACGGACGCCGCTGCGCCTGAACCCAACGTTGGCCAGTATGATTTGGCACCGATTGTATCCGAGTTACAAGCAACCATTCCTTTGGAGCTGACTTTATAAATAACTCAAGGTCAGTCAGTTGAGCTCCTAGTATCGCCAGCCCTTGTCCAGGAGTGGCAGGCGCTGTTTACTCAATCATAAACAACCCATAGATCCCAAAAATCATGAGTATGCGTTCTTAGTTCAAAATTTGATTCGTTTACCATGGGGAGTTTTCTGCTCCCCTCTTTTGTCAACAATTCGTGCAAAGCATTTATATGAAAGAAAATTTAGCCCAGAAAAATACAGAACCCGAGGCGGCCTTAAATTGGATAATCGTTATCTTTTTCACAATTGTTCATGCTCTTGCTCTACTATCTCCCTGGTATTTTTCATGGCAGGCTTTGGGCCTTACCCTGTTTCTCCATTGGCTCTTTGGCAGTATTGGCATTTGCCTGGGGTATCATCGACTCCTCAGCCATCGCAGTTTTCAAGTGCCAAAATGGTTGGAATATTTGATTGCCGTCATTGGGACATTAGCCTTGCAGGGAGGCCCCATTTTCTGGGTTGCCGGACATCGTTTACACCATGCCCATACAGAAGATGAACAGGACGATCCCTATTCTGCTAAGCGAGGATTTTGGTGGAGCCACATGCTCTGGATGCTGTACCCTGAAACAAAGTTTTTTGATCAAGACCAATACAGCCGTTATGCTCCCGATTTGGCGAGAGATCCTGTTTATCAATGGTTAAATCGTTACTTTCTACTTTTGCAAATTCCTCTGGGGCTGTTACTCTATGGGTTGGGAGGTTGGCCTTTTGTTATTTATGGTGTCTTTCTGCGAGCAGTGCTGTTATGGCATAGTACCTGGTTCATAAATTCAGTGACCCATATGTGGGGCTATCGTACCTTCTCTACCCATGACAATTCTCGAA
The DNA here is from genome assembly GCA_038748225.1 of Cyanobacteria bacterium P01_H01_bin.26. Taxonomy (GTDB): domain Bacteria; phylum Cyanobacteriota; class Cyanobacteriia; order Phormidesmidales; family Phormidesmidaceae; genus Leptothoe. The sequence continues at coordinate 10,440 of JBCDJC010000152.1, forward strand.
ACCTTTGGTGGGCGGCTATTTTGACATATGGAGAAGGCTGGCACAACAACCACCATGCCTATCCTAATGTAGCTCGAGCCGGATGGCAGTGGTGGGAAATAGATGTAACCTGGTGGGCAATTTGGCTATTGCAAAACCTGGGGCTTGCCCAAAAAGTTGTCAAAATACCGGCCCATGTGAGTTCACTGCTGAAATAGATCTTTGAATTACCTGTTGTTAGGAGAATTCCCATGCCACTGACCGAGAGACCTATCAATATTCCCCCAAATCATCTCAATATTATGGGGTATGTCAACCGCTCTGAAGTAAACGGTCCAGGACGTCGAGCAGTAGTGTGGGTGCAGGGCTGTTTACGACAATGTCCGGGCTGTTTTAACCCAGACTCTTGGTCTTTTGAACTTAATCAACTAGTTTCCATTGATGAGCTAGTCAAACGTATTCTTAGTGAACCTAAAAATGATGGGGTTACCTTCTCAGGGGGCGAACCTTTTTGGCAAGCAACGGCACTGGCCGACGTAGCCCGACGAGTTAAAGCCCATGGGTTAAATGTAATGTCGTTTAGTGGGTTTCCCCTGGCAGATTTACAAGGGGAAAATGCCCCGGAAGGAGCGCGAGCACTGTTAGAACAGCTTGATATTCTCATCGACGGCCCTTATATTGAGTCCCTGGCTATTCATGAGCCCACATCTCAGGTGTCATCACGCAATCAGCAAGTGCGGGTATTTAATCCTGCTTTAGCAGATCAGATCACATGGGCCAGCGATCAGATAGAGATCCACGTGTTTAAAGATGGTAGTCGATTGATCACAGGATACCGTGGTTATTCAGAGACTATCTGAATAGTAGTGACTACATTCACTCTGCCTCAAATCTTCTTTCAAAGAGAATCCATCCGCTAGGGCTATTTTGACTAGCATAGTGGCATCATCACAATAACGCCCATCGCAGCGGATGTTTTTCTCAGTTTGTCTTTATGGACAAGAAGCAATATCTAGTAGCTACGCAAACTCATCGATCAATTTTGATAGTTGCATCATGGTCGCCTCGATCTCCTCTGGGGTTTTATGCTCCATCCCCATGGCCACTAGCAATAGCCCCAAATCAACGGCATCGTTAAGCTCTAAAATCAGACCTAAGTCTTCAGTATTATCGAGCACCTCCGGCTGATGGCTTGGATTTTTGACTTTAAAGTCTACATGCACCATGGATGGATTTTCTTGCTCATAGCCTGGAATCTCTTCAACTCGAGCAACCTTAGTACCCGCAACCGTAACACTGGCATGGTTGCTGATAACGGTAATCTCACTAGTTGCTAAATCTTGAGTCAAAAGCTGTTTTGTTTTCATAACTACCTTCTATCCGCATCTACTATTAATCTGATAGGGCATTATTTAATGATATGAGCATTTAGTTGTATAAAGTGCATTCAAAATATACTTTGTAATGGGCACTTCGATTAATTCAAAAATAGCGTCTCAATATGAGATCATGGTTACGGATTAGGGTTGACAGGGAGACTTCGGATGGGACAACAAGGATTTTGGGATTTTGAGATCCGTCATCAAAAGCTGGAGTCAAAAAAAG
>JBCDJC010000153.1:0-12004 GCA_038748225.1 Cyanobacteria bacterium P01_H01_bin.26
AGCCAGGTCAACCAGCCGCTCACCTACCATATTGACATCGCTGACCCACTGCACCAGGCGCTGTTCGTTCATCAACAGCTGACCATGACTCAACAGCCAGCTCCACTCCCGCTGTAACGCCTGGTAGCGCTCAGCGGCCGTGTCAAATGGCTGCCGCTGAGGTAACGATTGGAATGAGCCTGGAGCCCCCTGGGTATTGCTTAACAACGTCTGAATGCCCCGCTGCAGATTATCCGCCGCAAACAGGGCGTAGCCGCTCACCGGCAAATCCCGTAGGGTTTGAATCTGGTCTAGCGCCGCCATTTCAGGCAGATTAAGCAGCCGAATTCCCGGAATAATCAACGTAGAGCCATAGTTAGCCTCCAGGATCCAAGGCCGAATCAGCTGCTCAAACCGATTGGTATCCATGGCATAGCTCATCAGCACAATCCAGTCCACATCCCCACGCTCGGCCCACGTTTCCCAATCTTGCTGAATTTTTTGCAGCCGCTCATGGGTGGGTTTAGCAAACACTGCAGCTGAAACTTTAATCCCAGGGCGCTGTTGACGCAGCATCTGGGACGCCTCTGCCACAAATGAACTCACCTGCTCCATCCGGAACTCGGTCCAGCGCTGCCACAGTTGTCGCTGTCGTTGCTGCTGCTGTGGAGTCAGCGTGCCATTATCACGCGGAGATAAGGTAGCCGGATCCACACCGGTCATGTCGCGAAAGCGTAGTCGGGCCGCTGTGCCATATCCATAGGTGCGATTGGCACCTGGATCCTGAAAGGGATAGCGCACATAGTCAAACTGAATACCATCCACGTCGTAGTTGATGGCTATCTCATGCAGCATCCGCATCAGATAGCTGCGCACCTCGGGATTAGCCGGATCCAAAAATGGCTTGTCCTGCCCCAAAGGAACAATCCGGCCCTGGCGATCGTACGCGGCCCAGGTTGGATTAGCATTAATTAACGGCCCCGGATAGTCAGCAGGCAAATTTAATAGCGCGTTGTGGCGGCGGTTACCAGCCGCAAACAGCCAAACCCAAGCATGCACTTCTATGCCACGCTCTTTACCCAACGTTACCGCCGCCGCTAGGGGATCCCAGTGGCGTGTCAGGGGGTTTTGCTGAGGGGCGATCCGACTGGGATAGATGGGGTAGCCCGCATTGATCGCCTCAAAAAAGACCGTATTGATACCAGCGGCGGCCAATCGATCAAACACCTCCGCCAGCCCTGCTTCAGAACCGGCCCGAACGATCGTGCCGCGATCTAGCCACATAGCCCGGACTTCAGCCTGGGCCAAGGATTGCTCCACAGGAAACGCGTTCCACAGCGCCTGACGAGCCGCAATCCAGCGCTGGCGGGCAACTCCATAGTCACGACGAGCGAGCAGATCGGGCCAGTCAGCTAAGGTTTGCTGGGCGGTTTCAAGGGCTGGATGGGTGAGCGGTGTAGTCAGCCCCGCCCCACCCAGGCTGGCACTGAGACTGCCTTCAGGTCTAACGATGTTGGTCAATGCTAGCTCCGTCGGCTGAGTGCTGGCATAGCTGTGGAGCAAAGCCCCCTCAAAGCGCCCCATCAGATTAGTCAGCTCCTCTTGCATCGCCAGATCTAGAAACGGGCTAATCACCGCTTCTCCTGCACGAATATCTAAGCCAGGCGGCTCAACATGATGGGCTGGATCCGTGCCGCTCAGGGCCAGCTGCCATCGCTCTGCTTGATCTAGTTGATCTAGGGAATGGTCCCGAATGGCGGTGTTCTCCGACTGCATCACAGGTGATGGCTCAGCTGTCCCTGGAGTAGCCGCTCCCCACAGCAAAACCGCAAGGGCGCAGGAGGCAACAGACGATGGATGGAACATGGGCAGGCGTGACAAACAAAGCAAGATAACCGTTGACGTGGTAAGAGCTAAACGGTGCCAAACACTTTCTAGGGAGGAGGTTTCAGGTGCGGGGTATCAAGGGTGCTCTCCCATGAGGACTATACCGAACCAAGGGCACCTCCTCAGAAAGAATCCAGCTGGGCCGCCCTAGGAAAACATTACTAAGCCAGTAGGTATTAGTTCTCTAAAGCAGCATTCAGATCCCAGTTACCCAAGTATCCTCGCAGATAACACCGTGCTAGCAATGACACATTATGTTCTTAAAATAGGACAAGACGAACGGACCACCGCTTTCTCTTTACGCCCTTGGAAACAGATTGCCCAGAAAATAGAGGTTATTTTTTTAACCGCCTTATCTATATAAAATTCTTGGGCGGCGGTTCTAAAGCTTGCTGATGGTTCTAGACGCCTATTGGGGGCTTAGGGCCTGCTTTTGGGTAGGGCCTCGGCCTCTTTGAATACAGCACTATTGGGCAAAACTAACCAGCACCAGGCAGAGTATCCAAGAGCACGGTCAAATCGGTTTTGGAAATTGTCAGGCTTGATTAGCCTTGCTGTTGTACAATACAAAATCCTGTGTTGAATAATGCGACCGGTATATTCAACCCGATAAGTTCGTTTTGATAGGCTGTAATCAGTAAGCTCTATGGCGCTCCTGCAAGAACAAAAGCAATCAATTATTTCTGGCTACCAGGTGCATGAAACAGACACCGGATCTGTCGATGTACAAATAGCCATGCTCACCGAAAAAATCAATCGGCTGAGTAAGCATTTACAGACCAATAAGAAAGACCACTCATCCCGTCGAGGGCTACTGCGCATGATCGGTCGCCGCAAGCGTCTACTGGCCTATCTGGTTCAGCAAGATGCTGAGCGCTATCGGACTTTGATTAAAAAGCTAGGTATTCGCGGCTAGGACAGCCGTTTTCAGCTTTGTCTACGCCGTCTAGTGCCCAATGTTTTATGCCTTCCGAGCCCCAGTGTGAATCGTTGCCCTTCGAGCCTAAGTCAAAGAAGTCATCAGATGGCAAGACGTCCCGTACATCTGCTGAACCATCGTCGGCCGCTGCGCCCAAACGCACCAAGCAAAAATCATCTGTAAAAAAGTCAGGCCGCCCAAACCGCTTTGAGCAAAACGATGCGGGTATTCCAGAGGTGGTCAGTCGCCGCATGCTCCGTCGCATGGCGATATTTGCCGGTGTGCCCACGTTTTTGGGAATGTCTTCGTTTGTCGTTTCCTACATCCTTTTGACTCAGCACATCGCCGAATTCCCCAATGTGGTTGTGCTGCTTGTTTCCCTGGGATGCTTTGGGCTCGGGACTATCGGTTTAAGCTATGGGGTTTTATCAGCGTCCTGGCAGGAAGAGGTGCCTGGAAGCTTGCTGGGAATGTCTGAATTTTCTGTCAACTTTCGTCGCCTAGTGCAGGGTTTACGCAAGCCTAAGCAGCCGTCAACCTCCGATTAGTCTGACTGGTCTGATTGAGAAGCACCTATTTTGGCTGACCCGGCTAGTCTGGCGTTTCTATGATTTCGTGAAGCTGCTGCTCCATGGTTTTGAGCATATTCATAATGGCTGGCAGCGTCTTTTGCTTGGTGTCTTGAACGTCTAGATGGCGCTGGGCCTGGGTTCGTAGTTCATCGATCCGCTGCTGTAGATCATGGGCAATACCGAGGGCATCGCGACCAATATTGTCAATTTGCTGCTGCTGATAAAACTTTAGGGCTGCTCCTCGCAGGATTTGCAGGGTGGCCTCTTCGCCATTTTCACCCGGCATGACGCGAAAACGTAGCAAAATACGTTTTTGATTGTGGATACGTTCTATTTCGATTTGTTTTGGCTTACGGACAGGAATCAGTGACAGACTCATCATCCGCTTTAGCTCGTTGATAACGCCCTGAAAAACCTGGGGAGCAATGTCGTCTACCACGGACTGCACTACGCCATCTCTGCTCCACAGAATTCGACAGGTGGTGTTCTGACGCTCCAAATACAGGCGGCCAATGCCTTCTTGGGTAATCAGGCGCTTTAGCAGAGTTTGGGTCAATTCTTTGGGGTTAGCCTGGCTAGGGTCAAACGTCACCTCGGCTCCTGGAGCCTGAGCCAGATTATTTTCAGCTTCTGGTTTGGTGTCTGTCCCATCCTCTTCTAGGGGATCGCCTAGATCGATACTCAGCGGAGGCCGAGGGGGGACCTGATTGGGGGCTGATGTTGGCTGAGGCGATGACGGTTGAGGCGTTGGAATATGGGGATTTTCAATAATTTCGGTCGGAGAGCTTACCACCAGCGTGGGCTGATCTGCAAATGGACCGGACGGAGAATTTGGCTTGGACTGGGTTGGTTGGGATGTTTGTCGGCTTTTGGCGGAATGGCTCAAAAACTTTGATAGGATTTCTCGATGCCAGTCGGAGGAAATGGGCCGCGATACGATGGAGCAGTTGATGTAGGAAACCAGACGTCTGACATAGTCAGCGGCGGTGGTATCGTCGGTATTGACCATGCCTAGGTTAAGGCTACTTCCCTCAATTGAAAGGGGCAACACCTGGTAGTAAAGGCATGCTTCAAAGGGCAAAATGCCTTCTATCAGCAGAAACATCTGAGCCAGATCTGTCTTGGTTTCGGGTCGTTTTAGATCCTGGGACAGAGATGACAGGGCGTTGTCTTTGGGGAAGGTTGACATGGTGACTGCCTAGGAGGGAGTAACAACGGTGACGGTACAGGCACGATGATGAAAAATAGGCAACCTACCCAGGGAGCAGCCAATGTCTGTTGTCCGAAGACAACGTTCAAGAAGCCCGGTTTGGCTAAGTTCGCAGAGTTTGGGCAGCTAGATAAAGCTTAGCCCATTCACTCATGACTTGTTTAGGTTTATACCCTAGCTTTTGTGCGATCGCATCCACATCATTCCCCTGTTTTAGCTCGGTCAACAGCTGCTGCTGAGAATCATCTAGGGTTTGCCAGTAGGTTTGCCATTGGTTGGGGGTAAGTCCCAAATCGTGCTCTGTCAGTGTGGTTTTTAACCAACTCAACACAAGTTCTGGCTGCTCTTTGAGGGTAAAGATTCGAATCGCGTGATAGCTAATTTTTTCGCGCAGACGATACACCTGATTAATCGACAAGTTAAGCTGTTTAGCAATATTATCTTGGGTGTAGCTTTGTAGATGCAGCGACAACCACTGGGTTGCCGTATCCCCTAGGGTTTCTTGCAAGTAGGCGGTAAAGCTCTCTTGAACCGCCTGACGCGCCCGCTGGGTTTCCTCAAAATCCTGTTGCTGGTCATAGCGACCCACCGCCTGAAGATCAAACAGACTAATGGTGCTATCGGTATCGTCGGTGCCAATTTCCTCTGAAATCAGCTGAATAAGCTGCGCTCCTGGCACCTGGGTCATACCGCCCCGCTGGGACCGTCGCAGATAGTTAACAAACCGATAAACAATTAGAGGCTGGTTACGAATTGGCCGCAGACAGTACTCTTCAATAGTGGCCATGGTGAGCAGATTACGCAACTGGGGGCGCTTTGTAATCCGCGAAATCCAGCTCATCTGCTGTTGCAGATGGCGATCGCTCTGCAACATTTCTTGAATGATTTCCTGCAGAACATCCTTGACCTGGCGCTGGCGATCGCGGCTTAAGGCAATCCAGGTACGGATTTTGCTACGTACCAAGAATAACCCCCCCAGCTTTCTCATAAGAGTTTGATAGGCGCGGTCCGGGGGCAGCCCCCAGTAGGTTTTGTAGAAAATTCGGTATCGATAATCCATGGCCTGGGTGGCGATGGACAGGTCTTTGCGCGAAAGGTCTTCAAATCGCTCGGTATTTTCTCCACAGAGCCACTGGGTAATGGCTGTGTGAGTATCGTGGCTCTGCTCGGGCAAGTCAGCCTGAAGCCTTTGCTGCCATTGATTTACGATTTTGGTTGCCACTGCCATGCGCGCGCCTGCTGCTGATTAGAAAATGCCCCAAGCCGGATGCCACGGGCAAGGGTTCGTCGATGATTTGCTCATTTTAGTGCACTCAATCCCTCAATCCACCTGGATAACTTTACTTTTCTTACTTTTCACTGGTAACCTTTCTTGCTTCACCCATGCGGTAAGGTAAAGCACTCTGCCAAAGCTGGGGACCGCTGCCAAAAACCGCCAGTCCACATGTTTCTTATCAGTACGGTCCCAGCAAATTTATTCCGGACAGGTTAATTTCGTAACACGTATCATCCGTGACGCTGCTGATGCCACTGCCAGGCATGGCTAATGATCGTCTCTAGATCAGCATACTGGGGAATCCACCCTAAACGTTGGCGGGCATGGTCACTACTGCCAATTAGACTCGGAGGATCCCCAGGGCGACGCTCGCACTCTGTCGCCGGAATCGGGTGACCGGTTACGTTACGGGCCGTTTCGATCACTTCTTTGACCGTAAAACCATTGCCGTTACCCAAGTTAATAAAAGCCGTTTCTCCCCCCTCGATCAGATACTGCACCCCCTTAACGTGGGCGTCGGCCAGATCGGCGACATGAATATAGTCCCGGATGCAGGTACCGTCATGGGTAGGGTAGTCCGTGCCATAGATGGAAATATGATCCCGTTTGCCAAGCGCCGTTTGGAGCACCAGCGGAATCAGGTGGGTCTCGGGATTGTGGTCTTCGCCCAGGCGGCCCTGGGGATCCGCGCCAGCGGCGTTAAAATAGCGAAAACACACTGACTGCAGACCATAGGCTTTCTGGAAATCCTGCAGCATCATTTCCACCATCAGCTTGCTACTGGCATAGGGACTAATGGGATTTTTGGGATGGTCCTCTGGAATCGGAACCGTCTTAGGTGGCCCGTAAATGGCACAGGTTGATGAAAAGACAAACCGCCTGATACCAGCAGCCTCCATCGCCTGGAGTAGGTTGAGGGTACCGTAAACGTTGTTGTGATAATACTTGGCTGGAGCCGTCACGGACTCACCCACAGCAATATAGGCAGCAAAGTGCATAACAGCGGCAATGTTGTACTGCTCAAAAAGCCGATCCAACAGAGCGCGGTCGGTGGTGTTACCTTCTATAAGTTTGGCATTGAGGTGCTGCTCAACCAGGGTGCGGTGACCGTATTCAAGGCTGTCTAAGATAATGACCTGGTAACCGGCCTGCTCCAGGGCAAGCACGGCATGGGAGCCAATGTAGCCGGCACCACCGGTCACTAAAATTGATGGAGCTGATGTTTCTATAGTAGTCATAGGAGAAATTTGTAAAAATTAGCTATAGCGATGGAACTGGCCATTGCCCTCTAATGGCAGAGAGACAACGACCCATAGCGGCGTCGGACAATAACCACAGATGCGAGCTAGTCAGCCTGCTTGGCTTCTGGCTCAAAGTCAGCCATGTCAGGATTTAAGACTAAGTTATCTCGATGGATAACGGTATCGGCACCCCCATAGCCCAGGATCATAGAAATTTCACTGGACCGACGTCCGCGAATCTGTTGAAGTTCACGGTGGTTGTAGTTGACGAGGCCCCGGGCAATTTCTTGACCGTGGCGATCGCACAGCACCACCGCATCCTGGGCGTGAAAGTCCCCTTTAATCTCGGTAATACCGGCTGATAGCAGGGACTTGCCGTCCTGACTGATGGCCCGCACGGCCCCCGAATCTAAATACAGCCGACCGCTGGGGCGCAGCCCGTTGGCGATCCACCGTTTGCGCGCATTGGAGGGTTTGGGCTGAGGGGCAAACTGGGTGCCCAACGGCTCACCCGCTAAAATCTTGAGAATATTATCGGGGTGCTGACCGTTGGTGATGGCCATGCGAATCCCTGAACTCGTAGCTATTCGAGCGGCCTCTAACTTGGTAATCATGCCGCCGGTGCCCCAGGCCGAGCCGCGATCGCCCACATCAATATTTAGCTCCCCCAGATGCTGCACCCAGGTAATCGGCTCAGCGTCTGGGTGGGCGCGCGGGTCGGCGGAATATAGCCGATCCACATCGGTAAGCAAAAACAGCCAGTCGGCCCCCACCAGGCTGGCCACCAAAGCCGAGAGCGTGTCGTTGTCGCCAAATTTGAGCTCATCTACGGCGACGGTGTCATTCTCATTAACAATGGGAATAACCCGCAGCTTAAACAGCTGTCGAAAAGTGCGATAGCTGTTTAAGTAGCGCGATCGCTGCATCAAATCACTCCGGGTTAGCAGCACCTGGGCAATGGGCTGCTCCAACACCGTAAACAGATCGTCATACACCCGCATCAGCCGCCCCTGCCCCACGGCCGCCACCGCTTGTTTTTGCTCAATTGCCTTGGGACGTTCCCTCAAGCCCAGACGGGCACAGCCCACCCCCACCGCCCCAGAGGACACCAAAATCACGCGATGGCCCTGGCTCTGCAGCTGACTGAGGGTTTCCACTAGTCGAGCCAGCACCGATAGGGCCAGCTGATGGTTGGCCTGGGTCAGACTGGACGTACCGATTTTGACCACAATGGTCTGGGTTAAACGGGGTTTGGCAGATGGAGGGGCAGACGACGGTACAGTCACTGAAATTCTCAGGGGTTAGAAAGCAAAGAGGAAAAGGCCCTCAAGTCGACTTTGGCAGGGGGCTATGGATGCTTGCTAGCAGCGAGAACCACGCCAAGACGCTTTGATAGCCAGATTTCAGCATTGCGCAGGCACTGCTTAGACGCACCTTTGCCGATGGGGCTGACCATGGGCTCTACTAGAACGGTAAACAACCCTAGGCGATTGCCCCCCAATACATCGGTAAACAACCGGTCCCCCACCATGGCAATCTCCCGGTGGGGGAGCTGCATCAGGGCAACCGCCTGTCGCAGCTTTCGTCGGGAGGGTTTCCCCGCGGCGATATAAAACGGCACCCCCAATGTGTCGGCAATGCGGCTGATGCGACTGTGGCTCAGGTTATTACTGACCAAAACCACCGTGGTCAAGGATTGAATTTGCTGCAGCCACTGGCACACATCCTCCAGGGGCTGGCTTTGTTTAAATGGCACCAGGGTTTCATCCACATCCAGGATGAGCCCCTTGAGACGGTACTGAGTAATCAGTTCGGGGGTAAGTCCTAAAATGGAGTCCCCCAGATTTAGGTCAGGTTGTAGAAGTTGGCCCCAGGACATCATGGTAAGAGGATGGGCATGGCCCACCGAGCAATAGGCAATGGGGAGAATGGGTACGGACGATCAAATTAAAAATCATCCCCCAGCTGAGCGTCTATGCGATCGCGAATCTGGGCCTGGGCCTGCTCATGCTCTGCCAAGGAGCGGCTAAACACATGGGTGCCATCGTAGCGGGCCACAAAGTACAAAAATTCCGTATCCGGTGGGTTGAGGGAGGCTTCTAAACTGGCGATACCGGGGCTGGCAATGGGGGTGGGGGGCAGACCAAAGTTACGGTAAGTATTGTAAGGGTTAGGGGTGTTGACCTGGGCCAACGTTAGCGGATTTTCTGGCGTTTGGGTCACCCCCAGGCCATATTCTACGGTGGGATCGGACCCGAGGGTAATGCCTTCACGCAGGCGACGGGCAAACACACCGGCAATGGTGTCACGCTCTTCGGCGACCACCGATTCTTTTTCGACAATGCTAGCCAGGTTAACCCATTCCATCAGCGAGTAAGGACTGGTCGCCTGCTGATAGACCGGCAGGGCCACCTGTTCAAACCGCAGCAGCATAATGTCCACAATGCCATTAGCATCCACCTGCTCGCTGGGGATGAGGTAGGTATCTGGATAGAGAAAGCCTTCCAGGTGGGGCAGTCCCTGGGGCAGCCAGGGAAACCGGGCATAGGGAATTTCTTCGGTGACGCGGAGAAATTCATCGGCGCTGACCAATCCCTGGGTCTCTAGTAGCTCCGCCATCTGGGAGCGATTCCAGCCTTCTGGAATGGTAAAGCTGATTTGGACCACGCGCCCATCCCAGATCTGATCGGCAATTTCTGGAAGCGACTGGGTCGGCGACAGGGAATAGGTGCCGGCCTGCAACCCCCCTTCCCGCTGCTGGAATCTCTGTAGCCGATTCCAAACCCTCCAGGCTGTCGCAGAGCGGATCAGTCCAGCCGCTTCTAGGTCTTGCCCTATTTGCTGGGCAGCGGTGCCCGATGGGATTTGAATTTGCACTGGCTGGTCAACATCGCTGGCGAGGACAGGACGTTGGGCCCAGCTCCACCAGGACCAACCTTGCCACGCCGCCACCCCTAGGGCAACGGGAAAAATGCCAACGTAAAATGCTCGCTTTAGACAACCCATAGTTCGTTTAGACAGACGGTTAGCAATCGTCGGTTTTAGGATCGATCGGTGCGCTTAACTTTATGTATCAGAATAGATGTATTAAACAGATTGGTCAGATTGGGGGTTCATCCCCCACCTGTCCTAATCCAACCCCTCAAACAGCTGATCTTCAATTTGGGGCTGCAGCCGCTCAAACTCTTCCGGGGACAGCAATGCCACCCTATTGGCGGTACGGTGAGCGAAAAACAGCAGGGGCTCCAGGGGAGTGCAGGCCACATAGCGCTGCTCACGGTGATAAAACTGCGCCAGCATTTGAAAATTATCCGTTGCCCCATCGTCATCAACTTCTAGGGCAAAACAGCTGTCCTCGTCGGCCTCCGGGATATCGCCTGTGGCCGTCAGGGTATAGGCACTGTGCTGCAGCGTTAGGTCTAGCTCCGCTAAAACGGCCTTAGCGCTGGGGAATAGCGAATTGATTTCATCATCTTCAATATCCGCTAGGGTATCGTCATCGGCCTGCCAGCTAAAGATTTCAATGGGGGCGGCGACGGGCAGCAGCAGCAGATATTCCAGCTCTAAATCGTCTAGGGTAATGGTCTTTTCTACATAGCAGGCTAGGATGTGGCCGCTATCATCGGCCAGGGTTACTATGGGCTGGCCATTTTGCTGAAATTCGGGGGACTGATCGGAATTGGGATTGTGGTTTAAATTGGGCATGTGCTCTCCCACGGGGATGGGTCACAGACAGTGTGCTTTTGGTAACTAATGGCAACTATAGACGACTGGCGACAGCGGGCGGGTACTATGCTCAGCGGGGACGGTCTAACCACTGTTGCAAAATAATGGTAGCGGCTCGGCGATCAATTAATCCCTTGTTCTTGGGCATTGAGCGCCGCTCGACCTGGAGCTGTTGCTTCGCTTCAACCGATGTGAGCCGTTCGTCCACATAGGTGACTGGCAAACTCAGGGCTTTTGCGAGTCGCTTGGTAAATTTTTGCACTCGACGGGCCTGGGTGCCAAGGGCACCATCCATGGTGTAGGGCAGCCCCACCACCAGCAGCGTCGCTTCCCGCTGACGGACAATCTGGGCGAGCTGCTCTGTGACATAGGCAAAGGACTTGTTATCGATGGTCGTCAGCCCTGCCGCCACCAGGCCGGTGCGATCGCACCCCGCAACACCGATGCGTTTACTGCCAATGTCTAACCCGAGGACAGAAACCATGGCCGGTGGTATTAACCCGCCGTCCCACCAGGGGAATCATCCCCAGACGGGTGCTGCCCCATGCCGGGGTTGGCCGCATCCCACAAAAATCGGCTTGGAATCGCTTTGCCGGAGGGTTGGAGACCCTGCAAAACATCCTGCAGCCCCTCGATGGAAACTGCTTTGGACTCCCGCACCTTGTGCCATACGGAGCGGGACATCATGACGGTATGGTCCACTTCGGTGGCATCAATTTCGCGCAGGTAGCTTTCGCGCTCGGGCTGATAATCCAGGGACGCTAGCTGTAGTGCCCGGTTGGATGCCCCCTGGAGCACCTGGGCCATTTGGGTCATCAGCTCTGGATACAGCCAGGTATAGGCCGGATGCACCGTCAGCTTGGCGCGGTTGGGGCGCTCAGCATCCCGGGACAGACGTAGGTTAAAGTAGCCAATTGCCGCCTTACGCTGGGGCTCAAAGACATAGGCTGATACCGACTCAGACTGCCCCAGCCAACGCCTCAATTGGAACCTGATACCGGCGATGGAGCGGGTCCGGAAATCCTGGATTTGATGGTCAAAGACCTGGCGCAGCTGCGGCGGCATTGACGCCGTCTCTAAGTGGTAGATCAGCTGGGCATCGGCATTACTGACTGGCAACAGATTAGGTAAATCCGGCTCATGGTCCGCCAGGCTGGCTATCTGCTCAGCATTGATGGACCAGTAGGTGACATA
>JBCDJC010000154.1:0-11921 GCA_038748225.1 Cyanobacteria bacterium P01_H01_bin.26
GGAAAGCGCCCAAAAAGATAGCCACTCCAGCTTGGGCAAACCGGGGTGGCTGTAAAATGCATACAGCTGTCCGACTGCTTGTACCAGTTGGGGAGTTAGCTGGGGGGTCGTGCTGCGAACACGGCCACCCAGCGGCTAAATTTTTGGGTGCGGTTTGGCTAAAGAGGACTCCATAGCCATTGACAATATAAGCTACCAGGGGTGTATGGGTGGCGTCAATATGCAAAACGAAAAATCTTGTAACTTCGTAATTGACAGCTACATTCGGTGTCTGAAAGTTTAGAGCTGACTGAGTGCTCTCTGCTAAAGAAGCTCGCTTGGCTATGATCTCTAAATCCAGAGCTTGCGATGTTCTTCTCCTAATGCCCACAACACCAATCTTGCGCTAATGTCGATTGTGCGATAGTTCACTGTGTAGCATTACTAATTTGCGATCAAACTTTCTACTCAGTTTCAGGTTTTCTGGAAGCTTGAAGTGATTTACTATGGTTGTATGATACTACGGCTAGATTGGAATAAAGGATGTCAGTATTTGGTGAAGCAGTTAATGGGGTAATTGGTCCTGTTTTTGATGCCACTTGGAATATGCTGAAAAAGCAATATTATGCTGGCCTGCATAAAACCGAGCTCAAGCAAAAAAAACTCAAAATTAGGCAAGGTATTAAACGTGCTTCGAAAATATATCACCAGAAATACTTAGATCGCCATTGCAATATAAAAGTACTGCCCGGCTTGATGAAAGAAGCAATGTCTTTAGAGACAATTTATACGGCGGTAAAGTTTATTGATAAGTCGGATCTGCGATATTACTCAACATTGGAGGCTCTTGAAGAACTCTATCGACAAGCGAATAGAAGACAGTTGAGAGTAGGCAATAACAAACGTCAAGATGGGCTGAGTGCAGCTAATCAAAAGCAGCATTTAATGGTGTTGGGTGGCCCAGGTGTTGGGAAAAGTACCTTTTTGCGAAAGCTAGGTTTAGAGGCTTTGCAAGGTGGGTTAGACCACTATCTTATGCCAGTTTTCGTTGAATTAAAATCGTTCAAGAATAAAGAACAGACATTGGTACAGGCTATAGTTAAAGAACTTAAGCTTGCTGATTTTCCTGGCCCAGAGATTCTTGTAGAATCAATGTTGAAAGCAGGAAAGATGCTGATTTTACTTGACGGACTGGATGAGGTTCCTTTGGAACAAGAGAATACGGTTATTGATAAGATTACATACTTTTGTGATCGTTACAGTCAAAATCGATTTGTTATTTCATGTCGTATTGCATCCTATAAAGGTGGTTTCAATCGGTTTGTCGATGTGACAATGGCAGAGTTCGATGACGAACAGATTAAGGAGTTTATAAATCGCTGGTTTAGTTCTGAACTGGATAAAAATGAGGGGACAGCCAAGAAGTTTTGTGAGATTTTATACAAACCAAAGAATTTGGCAGCGAAAGAGTTAGCGCAAACTCCTTTATTGTTAACTTTTTTATGCTTGGTTTATGATCGTTCTCAAAGTCTTCTTGCCGTACGCAGTACTCTATATGGTGATGCTCTAAATATTTTGCTCAAGGATTGGGCCGCTGAGAAACGGCTAGAGCGAGACGAGATTTATCAAGGATTTCATACAGACTTAGAGAAAGAGCTATTGGCTGAGGTTGCCTATAGCAGTTTTGTGGAAGACCAGTTGTTTTTCTCAAAAGATGAAATTACAGAGCGTATTTCAACATTTCTTTCAGACACTCTAGGTGCACCTACTTCTCTTGATGGAGTGACGGTACTTGAGGCAATTGAGAAGCAACAAGGGGTTTTGGTAGAACGAGCAAATGATACATATTCTTTCTCTCATTTAACATTACAAGAATATCTTGTTGCTAAGCATATTAGTAACCAGTGGATGATTGATGAATTAGTAATTACACATTTGACAGATAAGCGTTGGCGAGAAGTTTTCCTGTTGGTTTCTGGATTGACGGGCAGGCGTAGCCATGAACTCTGGCTCGCTATGGAAAAGCGAGCTAGTGGTTTCATTAACCTACCAAAAGTACAATCTTTGTTAAGGTGGGTAGCGGCTCGGAATAATAATCTTATTGCAACTCATGAAGCATTAGCTATTAGAGGGCTTTTCTTAAGCTCCATACTTACATTTGCTAGTGCTCGTGCTAATGCTAAAGTTCGTAGTCTTGAAAGCGCTACTAATGCTCCTGTAGGTAAACTTGCTCGTGCCAGTGTGAGTGCGAACGCCAATGCAAAAGCACTTGCCAGTGCTAGTGCTAGTGCTAGTGCTAGTGCTCATGATCTTACTACCACTACTATTATCGCCAGCACGCGAGCAAGTAAGGTTGCCCGCGATCTTGTCAGTGGTATAACCGTAGCTATTGCTACTGCTAGCGATATCGTTAGCGATATCGCTATTGCTAGAGCTAGTAATGTAGCCAGTGCCAGAGCTCGTGCTAGAGCTCATGATAGCGCAAGTAAACTTCCAAGTGTTGTTGCGCGTGCCTGTGATATTGCGCGTGCTAACACCATTCCTAGTGATGTAAATTTTCCTGCTTTAGCTGATGAATTAGGTAAACTAGCACATCAGTTACCTAGCCCAAATGAGGTATCGGCATGGAAAAAATTAGCTAAGAAACTGACGTACATGTATTTGAATGCATTTCATCTAGATGAGTCTTTAATGACCTTATCTCAGGATGAAGCTCAAACAATAGACGAATATCTTTACTCGGTCAAACTTATACTTGATTGCAAAGCATCTGCTGTAAGGGTCTCTCGTAAAAAGTGGGAAACTATTGAGGCACGTCTCTTAACAGCACCAATTAACTAAACGATTTTTCCTGTTATTTAATACTTTGTCAACAGATTTGTTGACTCGGATCAAATAATATGTCGGCAGTGTCCCGCTTCTATAAAGTGGTTTAAAGTATTGCTATAATACTCCTCAATAAATCAAAAATATGATGCCAGTAATTTATCCAATAAAGCTGACTTCACTCATAATGTTTATGCAATTTCTAAACGTATACAATTATGCGCTAAACCATGATCTGGGAAAGCGCTTTGATAACAATTCTAATTTTTCTTAGAGCCCTGTTGCATCAGGCTGTTGCAATGTGGCTAAATCATCTTCAAAATCCTTTAGCTCATGGGGAAGCTCAATGCCTCTATCTGCCAACAGTTTTTCAGCGTCCCATCGGGAGTCCAGGTGAAGTAGCTCTGCCAACTTGCCGAGGCTGATAATCCCGTCACGATATGCTTCAAGAACCGCAAATCCCAACAGCTTTTTCTCAACGCTACCCCATTTCAAAGGTAGCGCAGTCGCAAATTCATCAGGTAACGCAAGTTGAACCCTCATCTCATTTAGCTACAGACTAGCTTAAGTGGATTTTGCCCCAAACATAGCACCGCTAAACTGAATGGCCCTAAGCCATAACAGTTTTCAACACCCAATCCCTAATTAACGGATTTACCAACTCGGGCCGATCGTCGTGAGGACAGTGCCCCGCCTCCAAAAAGTGCTCCTCAATATCGCCGTAGTACTTGTGAAACAGCTCACTACGCTGCTCACAGTTCATCCAAGGATCCTGGGTGCCCCACAGCAGCAACAAAGGCCGCTCCAGCTGAGCCAACAACACATCTACCCGCTCACCTCTAGGAGCCTTAAACAGGGCCGCAAATGCCCCCGGTGCATCCCGTTCTGTTGCCGGACGATAAATGTTCTCAATCAGTTCTTCTGTGACCGCTTCTTTATTTACATATACCTGCGTTAGCGTTTTGCGAATGTATGATTTATTTCTGACAAACTGAAAAATAAACCAGCTGGGGATTGGGCTGAGCACAACAGCTTTAATCAGTTCACCCATGGCTTGCTTAAACGGGTTGGGTGCCTGCTCCGGTATCTGATCCTTAAAGGAGCCCACCCCGTTGAGCAGAACTGCCCCCCTGACCCACTGGGGCCGAGTCGCCGCTGTAAACAGGCAGCTGTAGCCACCGATGGAGTTACCGGCAATTACCGCTGGACGCCCGATGACCTGCTCGATAAAATCGCTCAGCTGGTCGCGCCACAGGTCCGAGCTGTAGCCACCCGATGGCTTTGACGAGCGACCAAAACCAATCAGGTCGATGGCCCACACCTCGAAGTCCTGCTGCAGCTCGGCAATGTTTTTGAGCCAATGGTCAGTGGAGGCCCCAAACCCATGCACCAGCAGCAGCGGTGGCCGGTCGGGGCGGGGCTCACCTGCGCGTACGTAGTGGACGGTAAAATCGCGCCAGTTCCAGAGGGTTCCGGTTGCGGGGGCTGTTGCAAGGGTCATAGGTCGATCGAAGGGAAAGTGTGTTTTGGGTGGAGCAAGACGGTTGCCCGTATGTTAGGACGATTAACATTTCGTAACTTGTTTAAGTCTATCGTGGGTTACACTTCCTGGCTGCACCAGACGGCTAGGCTAGAGACGTGTGTTGTGAGCCCCCGCTATGACCTCAATTCGCCCTAGATCTTCCCGTCGTACGTTTCAGCTTTGGTTTGAGCGATTACTGGTTGCGATCGCAACCGTCAACCTGGCCCTGGTTGCCTTTGACCTTAGCTACATCCGTTTTCGCGACCTGTACTTTAAAGCGTTGCCAGGGCCGACCGTCTGGTACGGCGAAACCTTTAAAGGCATTGAACCCCACCGGACGACTGCAGCTTACCTCAGGGAGGTGGATGCGCTCAAGGCTACCCTGGAGTCTGAAGGCTTAAATTCAGACGCCGCCGATCGGCAGCTGGCGGGTCTGCGGCTAAGCAGTGTTGACCTGGTAGATGAAAATCCATTTGCCGTGGCCAATAAGTCGGGAACGCTGGAGCGGATCAAGCAGGAAATTCGCGATCGCACCGATCAAGAAAACTCCTCAAAAGAAGCCTTTCGTATCTTTTGGAGTCAGTCATACCTGGAGAACGGCTGGTCCGACGAGCTGGCCTTTTTTGACGAAGAGATCCGACCGCTAATCGCCACCAACTACTGGCGCAGCATTGGCTTTGATGGTTTACCCACCGACCGTTTTTGGCTGATTGACATTGGCTTTGTGGCCCTCTTTGCCAGCGAATTTTTAATCCGCACCTATTTTCTGAGCCGTCGCCATGCCAACACCACCTGGTTTGATGCCATGCTTTGGCGTCTCTATGATGTGCCCTTGTTTTTGCCCTTCTGGCGCTGGCTGCGGGTAGTACCCGTGGTGGTGCGGTCCAATCGTGCCCAGCTATCCCACCTAGACCCTATCCTCAGTCGTCTCAATCGCGTCTTGATCAGCCAGTTTGCGGTCGAGCTCACCGAGGTCGTCTTTCTCCGGGCAATTGACCAGATCCAAAACATGATCCAAGAAGGGCAGCTGAGCCGCTGGTTTTTTGAACTCACCTCCGGCAATGACAACTACATCGACCTCAACGATGTGGATGAGGTAAAAACCATTACCGAACGCCTGACCAATATTGTTGTCAATAAGGTGCTGCCCGAGATTAAACCCGAACTGGACGCCGTCCTCAGCCATACCGCCACAGGAGCCATCTCCCAAGCGCCCGCATACCAGGGTCTGAGCATTTTGCCAGGGTTTACCAATGTCTCCGAACAAATCACCCAGCAAATCTCAGCGGAGGTCTCCAAAAACCTCTACGGCAGCCTGCAGCAGGCCCTCGCCGACGAAAAGGGGGCTGCCCTCATGGGCAAACTGGTGGAGAGCTTTGGCCATCACCTGCGGGATGAGATGCAGGAGGGCAACACCCTGAGCGAGCTCCAGGAGTTGATCAATGACTTCCTTGAAGAAGTAAAAGTCAACTACGTGGAGCGGATTGCTGAAAACGATGTAGAAACCCGCGAGGCCAATACCTACCGCCTTTATAGTGCGACCCAAAAAGCTCGCCCCACCCCGGCAAAAATAATGGGGCGATAGCCCCGGACCGCGAATAGATCAAATGCACTATATAGTAGGGGCATACTCTACTTTGAACTATTGGTTAGTGGATAACCTGTCGATCGATCGTAAGACTCCCTAAACTTTCTGTCGTGACTATTTGATCTAACCTATAGACTTGATTTCTATCGCCCTCAATCCAACTCTTTGACCGAGCCCGCCGCCACGTCTACCCCTGGGTCGGAATCCGCCACCGTACGGATTCCCCAACAGCGATGGCAAATTTTTCCGCCCCAGGTACAGCAGGCACAGCGGATGGCCACCGTTACCGAGCTATCATCGCTGCTGGCCCAGGTGCTGATCAACCGAGGCATTCACACCCCGGAGCAGGCGTGGCTATACCTCGATCCAGAAACCCAGCAGCTGCCGTCGCCGTTGGATGAGTTTCCCGATCTGGCCCAGAGTGTTTTGATTCTAATGACGGCCATCGAACAGGGCCAAAAAATCGCCATCTGTGGCGACTATGATGCTGACGGTATGACCAGCACGGCCTTGCTGATGCGGGCGCTGTGGCACCTGGGGGCCGATGCCCACTATGCCATTCCCAGCCGCATGCAGGAGGGCTACGGCATCAACAGCCGCATTGTCGAGGACTTCCATAGTGATGGGGTGGCGGTCATTCTCACGGTGGATAATGGCATTGCCGCCTACGAGCCCATTGCCAGAGCGGTGGAGTTGGGGCTCACTGTCATTATTACGGACCACCACGATCTGCCAGAGCAGCTGCCCCCGGCCCAGGCTATCCTCAACCCCAAGCTGTTGCCGACTAGCTCGCCCTATTACGGTGTGGCCGGTGTGGGGGTGGCTTACATTTTGGCGGTGTGTTTAGCCCAGGCCCTCGACCGCACCCAGGATCTGACGGCGTCGTCCTTAGAGCTATTTACCCTGGGGACCATTGCCGACCTGGCGCCTTTGGTGGGGGTCAACCGTCGCTGGGTGCGCCGGGGGCTGCAGCTGCTGCCCAAGTCTCGCATTCCGGGGATTCAGGCGCTGATTGAGGTGGCGGGACTCGACCAGGGTAAAAAAGCGCTCAAGCCCGAGGCGATTGGGTTTCGGCTGGGGCCTCGCATCAATGCGGTGGGTCGAATTGCCGATCCGCAGATTGTAATTGACATGCTCACCACCGAGGATGTGGGGATTGCCCTGCAGCGGGCCCTGCAGTGCGAAGAAACCAATACCCTGCGCCAGCGTCTGTGTGAGGTAATCGAAACCCAGGCCGTGGCCTGGTGTGAGCAGCAGCAGGCCCAAGGCAAGCTGGATTTGCAACAAGAACGGGTGCTGGTGATCGTACAGCCCGACTGGCACCACGGGGTGATTGGCATTGTGGCTTCGCGTTTGGTCGAGCGCTACGGCGTACCGGTCTTTATTGGTACCTATGAGGATAAGGAGCAAAAGGAAGTTCGCGGCTCGGCTCGCAGCATTCCTGAGTTTAATGTGTTTGAAGCACTCCAGTCCTGTGACGATCTGCTAAATAAATACGGCGGTCATCGGGCGGCGGGGGGCTTTACATTTGCCGCAAAAAATCTGCGTCAGGTCACCTCGCGGCTGAGTCATTTTGCCTGTCAGCGGCTGCAGCCGGAGTATTTAAAGCCGCTGATCACCGTTGATGCCCAGGCCAACCTGGCGGATATTACCCTGGATCTCTATGAACAGATCGATCATCTCCATCCCTGCGGTATCCAAAATGATGAGCCAGTTTTTTGGACACCCCTGGTGAATGTGGTGGAGCAGCAAATTATTGGGAAAGACCGCAAACATCTCAAGCTCACCCTGGCCCATACCCAGCCAGAGACCCAGCGGGTAACATCCATTAAAGCGGTTGCCTGGCGCTGGGCCGAATACCATCCGCTGCCCCACCAGGTGGACATAGCTTACAAAATTCGTTTGAACGAATGGCAGGGACGGCGTTCCGTAGAGCTAGAACTGGTGGGGGTGAAATTGGCCCAGCCGGACCTGGCGATGGGGTCGATCCCACCTTGGTCAGAGGTCAGCGAGCCCCCATCGGAGCTGGCCCACCCGAAGCTGGCCCACCATGCACGGACCCCGCGTCCGGTTAAGGTGAGTGCCCCTGAGCTACCACCGGTCAATGGCCATGGTCCACTGGTGGCAGAGTCGCGGGTGCCAGCGTCAACGGTGCCAGAGTCGCGGCTATTCTCCGAGGTGGACTCGCCCCAGCCCGGTTTAGATGTGGGTGCTACGACGATCCATGCCGAATTTTTCTATGGCAAGCGTCGCTATGTCAGCACCATTGACCAGGACAATGCCTCCCAGGAACTGAAAGTTCGTAACTCGGAAGGGCAGGTGCTGGTGGTGCAGCTGGCCCAGCGACGGGGGGTACTGTATGTCCCTGGAGAGGATCCTGAGGTGGTGGATCTCTCGGATACCTACTACTTCAATTTGCTGCGGGCTGGTTTAAATGCGCTGGAACTTAAGCAAAAGACTAGCTCACTCATCCATAAAGATGAGCTGCTGGCTGAAAAGGATCAGCTGCTCAACGACAAAGACAGTCAGATCGCTACGCTAAATCAGCAGATTCAAATTTTAGAGGATAAGATTACCCAGCTGTCAGCGGCTAAGCAAACCGCTTTTCAAGAGCTGCAAACTGAGTTGCAGCAGCAAAAAGCTGCGATCGCAAACCAGGAAGCCCACATCGTGCAGTTACAAACCGAGCGGACCCAGTCCCATGTGCCACCGCCCGATCCCCATGTCATCAAGCAGGAGGTGCGCAAGGCCTTGGGCGACAGCGTTTGGTTTTGTATTCGGGCCGATTCGCAAAAGGATTTTTGTGCCGCCTACCGGAACTACCATATGCTCCAGTCGGACGGAGCCGATCCGGATATTGCCGACTATTCGGAGGCGGGGATTCGACTTAGCTTTGCCGTCGAGCGAGAGGTCATGCAGCCATTTTTTGCCGATCTCTATGACTTTGTCCGACTGGAGGGAGTTACAGAAATAAGCGGCATTGAGCTAGGTCCCAGCTGCAAATATACCCTGGGCATGATGCCCGCGCTGCTGGCGGACCAGTGGCGCACCTTTAAAAAGGATGCCTTAACCCACCAGCAGCAGGCACCGGATGCAAAGCTTTATCGGACGATCAAAGCAAAAAACCAATTGAGCAATCGCGATCGCACCCTGCTCACCGAATTTTTTGCCCAGTGGGAGCATCCCATGGCGGTCTGTTTTGAACAAAAAGGCAAACAATCAGCGGCTAGCCTGGACCAAATCAGTCGTTTGCGAAATATTGCGGCCCATGGTGAAAGTTTTTTGTATGGATGGCACTATGGGTTGATGCGTCAGCTGGTGGCAGGAGGCGCAAATCGGCGCGGATTATTTCGTCAGATTTACGGAGGTTAAGCCGTGATGACGGTTACCTCATTGTAAAGACCTGTGGATAACTTATCAGTCGGTCTTTGTTGAGGCGAGACCCTATGCGGTAAAACTATCAAACTGGTTAAAACTATCTAAGTGTCAATACTCTGAACGGTTTCAGCTGTGCAGACATGCTTGTCTTTTTGTTATAAATCGCTATAGATTCCAGGGTGCTTTTGATCGGCTTCAAAATTTTCCACACGTTTTCCACAGAGTTTTCCACAGCTCCCCGGAGTTTTCCACACGTTCCATAAGTCCTCGCTCAAATCAGTAATTTGTTAGAAAAAAAATATCCCTAGGTGGTCGGGCATATCGATTGAAGAGGAGTTGGCAAAGTCATAACAGTGAAAATTTATCTAATGCCTTAGGAGAGTAAGTTTTCCGCGATTTTTGAATAGGATGTTAGAGATTGGAGCAGTCTCCATCGGCCATCATGGGTACATAATCTACCAAAGTGGGGACCCTGAACCTGTGTGCCAATATACACCTACATACATCTTGGGAGGTATGGACTATGACAGGCACCAGGCTACGGTATCGCCAAGGTTTGCCCGATTATAGCCATGTTCGGGGCCTATGCCATGTTCGAACTGGCTCATAAAAGATCTGTATAGTTCAGTAATACTACCCCGCGTGCCTCCGCTGTATAAATACGTAGATACTTATGGTTAGTGGTCAGGTTATTGAGATTACAAACGCTCGAGCCAATCATGTCTCCCATGAGCAGGCCGATCGCTACCGGGTGGAACTCAATATCTGCGATCGCGTTATCAATCGCTATCCCAACCACTACCAAGCCTGGAACTATCGTAGCTACCTACTCGCTACCATTGGCCATTACGAGGCCGCTGCCGAGAGCTATCGCCATACCCTTTCCCTCAAATCGACCGAGCATCGCGTATGGTGTAATTACGGTGCGGTGCTGGAAAAACTGAACGCGCTAGAGGAGGCACTAGAGTGCTACGACCGTGCTCTTGAGCAGGCTCCGTCCTACTTCAAAGCACAGTACCGCAAAAGTAAAAACCTTCACCGTAGGGCTCTCTATGGTGACGCTGTTGTCAATTACGAGCGAGCAATTCAGTTGCGTCCTGACTTTTACAAGGTTTGGTATTATCGCGGTAAAGCCCTGCTCCAGCTCAATCGCATCGAGGAGGCCATCGCCAGTCTAAATAAGGCCGCAGCGTTCTACGACGGCGACAGTGCAGTATGGCTAATTTTGGGGCGCACGTTGCTGCAGACACAGCAGCCTCAAGATGCGTTAAAGGCCCTCAATCATGCTGTTCGCCTCGATCCGAACAATGCCAGTGCCTGGAGCTATCATTCAGCGGCACTCAAAGCCCAAGGACAGCTGGCAGCCTCCCTGTCGAGTTTGGATAAAGCGCTGGCTTTGGAGCCCGGTGAAGCTCGATTTTGGCATCTGCGGGGGCTGGTGCTCTTAGAACTCAATCAGCTGGCAGCGGCGCAAGAAAGTTTTACCACCTCTTTGAAAATTCAAGCCTATAGTCATCAAGCCTGGCTGGCGATGGGGTGGGTCCTGCAAAAAATGGGAGATTACAGACGCGCTATCGAAGCCTATGATAAATCCCTTGCCATTGAGCCCGATCAGCCCTTTGCATTTTATAATCAGGCCCGCTGCCATGCCCGATTAGGCCAAGATCTGTGGGCCGTGGAGCACCTGCGTCGGGCGATGTCGCTGGATCCTAATATCTATACCGAACTGGCCTTGGCCGATCCCTTACTGCAGTCTATCTTGCAAGATATGGACGACGACGACAGCGGTGCCGATCTTGAAGAAATCGAGCTAATTGCCCTTGACTCCCATTAAAAAGCCATCAAGTCAGCTGTGGTGGTGTTCCATGGAACGCCACCACAGCTGACTTGATAAAAATGGAGCTAAGCGGGCTCGAACCGCTGACCCCCTGCATGCCATGCAGGTGCTCTACCAGCTGAGCTATAGCCCCTTGGGTCTAACTAATAATCACTTGCTGAGGAGCCTACCGTCAAGGGATTTTTCCAGCGTTTGCGATCGCGAAGTTAGCCAATTGGTCTAGATAGACCAAATGTGACAGATTAAAGCCCACCAATTTTTCCTGTGATGGCCGTCACTACCTTTCCTCAGTCAGATTCAGAAACCCCTTAAATAAGGTTCAGTTAGCAGTCATTTGGTGTTCAGCTAGCCCCGGCATTCTTGTAATCAATGGAGCACATGATTGATTCACCAAGGAGCCTTAACCATGAAACGCGCATTTCTCTCTGCTTTGACTATTCTCGCTACCGTGGGTGCGATTTCACCCATCGTCGCCGCCGCTGAATCTGCTAGCTTCAATATCCAATCAGCTCGCCTAGAAGCACTCGACGCCCGCACCAAGAATTCCGTCCACAAACTACGCATCGAGCACCTCAACAATCAGACCAAAGCTATCGAAGATATTCAAGCGACTCGTCTAGAAGCCCTAGATGCCCGCACTAAGGCTATCAGCAACATCCAGGAGGCCCGCTTAGATGCCCTGGACGCTCGCACCAAAGCCGTCGAAAACATTCAATCTGAGCGCCTCAACGCTCTCGATGCTCGTACCAAAAACAGCGTTCACAAGCTGCGTATTGAGCACTTGAACAGCC
>JBCDJC010000155.1:0-11641 GCA_038748225.1 Cyanobacteria bacterium P01_H01_bin.26
AAAGACCGATCGGTCTTTTTAAGAAAATAGCAAATTTTGACCGGGGCTACAAGGGTCGCTCTGCCCATCTGCTTTATGAGCTGCAGTGCCGCCGAGCGCTCAGTCAGACGGTATACAATTTTAGAGGCAACATTTGAAAACCCCCCTTAGAAATTCAATGACATTGCAAGTTGGTGATCCGGCTCCGGACTTTAGTTTGGCTGATGCTGATGGGAATACTGTGAGCCTGGCAGAACTCAAAGGTAAGCGTGTAGTGCTATATTTTTACCCCCGCGACAATACCCCTGGGTGTACCAAAGAAGCCTGTGCGTTTCGAGACAACTATGCTGCCTATCAGGCAAAGGACGTGGTGGTCCTCGGCGTCAGCACAGACAATGCCAAATCTCACCAAAAGTTTATTACAAAGCACGATCTACCCTTTCCGCTACTCGTTGACGAAGATGCCAACGTGGCAACGGCCTATGGCAGCTACGGCCTCAAAAAGTTTATGGGGAAGGAATATATGGGCATCAGCCGCAGCACCTTTGTGATTGGACCAGACGGTCGTCTGGAAAAGATTTATCGCAAAGTCAAAGCTGAAAAGCATCCGGTTGAACTCCTTGCCGAACTCGACGAGCTTTAAACCATGCCACAATTCTGGCGACCGGTACGTACCCTACTGGGCCTGCTTTTAAGGCGGCCGCTGGTAGGTACCTGCGTGATTCCCATTTTGCCCGACGGCCGCATTGTGCTGATCCAGCGACGTGACAGCGGTCGCTGGGGCCTGCCCGGTGGGCTGGTGGACTGGGGTGAAGACATTACAGCTGCGGCCAAACGCGAATTGCTAGAAGAGACCGGCTTAAGCGTATTAAATATGGGCCGTCTGGTGGGCGTCTATTCTCATCCGGAGCGCGACCCCCGGTTTCACTCGGCCTGTGTTGCCCTTGAAGTCCATGCAGACGGCGATTTTTTTATCCGCGACAAGGCTGAAGTGATGAAAATTGCCGCATTTACGGTAGATGCAATTCCCCGTGGTAACCTAGCCCACGACCACGATCAGCAGCTACAGGACTACTTTAATGGAGCCACTGTTTTGGCCTAGCGCTGGCCAAATGCCCGTACGTAATCTGCGCCGTCAGCTTCAACACGGGCAATTATTTTGGCGAGAAGTGGGGCGACCAGGGCAGACGGTCATTTTCCTCCATGGGTCGTGGCAAGATGGCGACCAGTGGAGCGATGTGATCCCCCTGCTGGGTCAGCGGCATCATTGCCTGGCCCCTGACCTGGTTGGGTTTGGCGAATCGGAACGGCTGCGCGACAAATCGACCTACTCAATTGCCATACAGGTAACTGTCCTAGCGGAGCTGCTGGACTCTCTTCGGTTAGAGTCTGTTGTTTTAGTGGGCCATTCCCTGGGTGCTTGGATGGCCGCTCGCTACGCGCTGCAATATCCAGAGCGGGTAAAGGGGCTATGCCTGCTAGAACCAGAAGGATTTACCTATGAGCCCAAACGCTGGCGGCGAGAACGTTGGTTAGTAAGCCCGCTGGCAGGACTGTGGCTAGCACTGACCAAACCATTTGCGCGCAAGTCGGTGCCGACGGGTGGCTCCCCTCAAAAGCTTACCTGGCTGCAAAATTATCACCTGCGACAGATGTTGAGACGTCATTCCGCCGCGTGTAAATTGCTGTTTCAACGGCGACGCCGTGTCATAGAATCAGAGATCGTCGGGAATCAGCTGGCTGCCTTAAGTCTCCCTATAGTAGTCCTTCAAGGTGAGAAGGCAGATCAAGCAGGTCGACGGTTAACTCAGCTATTAACAATGGCGGCTCCCGAGGCGGTTGTCAAGGTCTTACCTGGAAGTGAAGACCTGCCTAGCCATGAAGCTAAGGCGGTTGTGGATTTTTTGAAGCACTGGTTAACTATGGTGTAAGTGCTAATTTGGGGCGGCGGTTTGAGCTGAGAGGTTTTGGTTAGAAAGGGGGAAGTTGTTGGGAGTCAGACGATGCCAGGAGCTGTTGGGGAACAACATCACGGTTTTGGCATAACCTCCACCCAACCTTGTCGTAACTCATACCCAGCCTGTATTCTCACTATGAGGAACAACCCACTTTCGGGGGGTGGGGGGGAGTCTAGGCCCCCACGAATGGGGGGGTTCAGGGGGGAAAGCCCTGAGCAACCCTTATCGCCATTGCTCCATGTTTACTGCCGTGTTTTTAGGTCTTGGTCATTCGTAAACCCGGTTGCGTGGGGTCCCTCCGAGTTCCCCACGGGCGGACCGCCGCCCTAGAACCCTGCGGAAGGGTGGCGGTCCGCTCAAACAAGGCGGTTGTAGGAGAGTTGGCGAGGTGGTTTAGAATTTTGCGCGTGGCGACAAAATTCTAAAGAGAGCGGTTATCAAGCTTCTCTCTAGAAGAAAATAGGAATTGTTGAAACTGAGAAGGTGATATCTGAAGCCTATTTTTAAGTAACCGTCCCAGAGACTATGCTCGCTGAGCGAAGTCCTATAGCCCTGGGGGCATGGGCAAGCCTAACGCGAAGCGTCTCCTCCGGAGTTAGCCAAAATCCAACCAGAATATCCCTTTCGACTCCACTCAGGGGCCGGTTACATCTTTAAAGAATATTCTGTTTTGAGTAGATGACCTAATTATTGATAAATAAACACTCGCTTTGCGGCCCGTGTAAACGCTACATAGCAAAGCTGATTTCTTTCGACTACCTTTGAGTTTCGCATCAGGTCCGGCAGGTCGATAAATACATCTTGAAACGTTGACCCCTGGCTTTTATGAACCGTCAGGCTATAGGCATAGTTGACATCGTGGAACTGCTGTCGAAACTCCCAAAAAATCTCCCATTGTTTGTTGGTGGCATAGTCCCGCGACCGGCGCTCGTAGTCAGGTACGCTAACTTCCTGGAGCACGTTGAGATCCTGAAACTTTCCTTCTTCGGTGTATACAACCAGCTGCCACACGGGCATACCTTCTATCTTTCCGGGTTTGACTTCTAGTACCTCACATTCTTCTGAGGTTTGTAGAATAATTCCCCCTTCTTCAAGACAGGGGTTGTTGGCAATAAGCCTCTCGCCTGGAACAAACTGTTCTAGATCGTCGCCGTAGATAGCCAGGCGGATCATTCGATTTAGGGTTTTGACGCGGTGGTTGGTGTAGGCCAGTACCCGTACATAGTTGGGGTCGGCCTTGTATTTTTCGCAGGTAAAGGCGCGGATGAGCACATCACGCCAGGGGACTTTGGGAAGAACAAAAAAGCCTTCGGTGCGATCTTCGCTGATATCGCTTTCATACCTGGGTAGCTGTACCCGCTCAATATTCCGCCGAATATCATCGGCCACCAGCCCAATCGCGCCGCCATAGCGGATCACCTGGGATAGCGACGACTGATGCACAATCTGACTAAAACAGCAGGACTCGGTTTCATTCACCGGGGGCAGCTGGGCCGGGTCCCCCACAAACAGCATCTGTGTCGGAATATCCAACCGAGAAATCGCCTCCACCAGCAGCTTCCACATCTCCTGGTTGATCATCGAGCACTCGTCTACAATCACCAGCCGATAGTCTGGTACCTGGTTATGCTGATCGCTCACCGACTTAAAAACCTGCTCACCGCTGCCCGTATCGATCACCGGCTTGAGCCCCAGCAGCCGACAGCAGGTCACCGACTCCACCTGTTTCAGGTCCCACTGGGCGGCCATGGTTTTGAGCACCTTGGTAGCCTTGTTGCTAAAGGCCGTCAGCGCGATGGGCCAGTCGCAGCCCTGATCTCGCAGATGGGTTACCAGCGCCTGCAGCAGCGTAGTTTTGCCCGTACCCGCATAGCCCGTCAGCAAATATAGCTTGCTCGGACTCTGCAAAAATTCCTCAATCGCCTGCAACGCCTCCCATTGCTCTTCACTTAGCTCAATCCCCGGCAGTATTTCTGGAATCGTGTCTGGAATCGTAGAAGCGCTATCCATCCAACCAAGGCATCAGGGTACGGCTTCTATGATAGCCGAGGACCCAAGAAGTACAAAAGAACTATTTTAGGTCTCTTCAACTTTTAAGGCATCTACCTGCTCCACCGAAAGGCCCACAATCTCAGCAATTTCCTGGCTGGTCATGCCCGTTTGCCACAAATTTCTAATCGCTTGCTGCAGTCGAGCTTCAGCATTATCGGCGCGCTCCGCTTCAAGCTCTGTGTCCGTCAGCAGCCATGTTCCATCCGCTTTGCACCAGCGCAGCCACCCATGGTCTACACCATCAAAGGTGCCGGACCATATCCCTAACCCCAGCTCTAACTCGGGTATCCATACCTGCGGCTGGCTGTGCTGCGGGGGCTGCTCTTCATAGCGTGCGCCTGCTAGTCGAAAGAACCGGACGGTGCCGGTGTAGCGGCTAAACACCACATAGTAAGGCCCCCGTAAAACTTGCTCATACACCTGCCATTTCCCAGGGGGCGCTGTCTTGTCATGGGTGATTTCACCGCCACCGCCATAGAACGGTCCCAAATCCTCCGCCTCAGTACCGGGTGATAAAAACTCCACCACCACCAGGGGGCTCACTCCTTCCTGCCAAACTACGTAGCTGTTGCGCAGGTCCTTATCTCCATAGAGCCTAGGTACATCGACCGCCAAAAACCAGTCGGGCCGAGTGCTCGACCGTGGCTTTACCGCCAGCATAGGTGGAGTAACCGTCAGTAAATGCGGTCAGTAGCGATGTCACGATGGTAATGATTTTGCCATTGTCGCTGAGGTATTTACCCGCTTCCTTCAAGAGATATAGAGCAGAGCGTTTAAACTACTAATTATTTTTTTAAGAATCAGAGTAAATCGCG
The DNA here is from genome assembly GCA_038748225.1 of Cyanobacteria bacterium P01_H01_bin.26. GTDB lineage: Bacteria > Cyanobacteriota > Cyanobacteriia > Phormidesmidales > Phormidesmidaceae > Leptothoe. The sequence goes on from JBCDJC010000155.1 coordinate 4,805, forward strand.
GAAAAACAACCCAAAACTTGGATAGTTGAAGAACTACGAATTGATAACAGCAAATTTGTTGCTCAACAGATTATAAAGTTCAATAATCACGGCACGGCCGGAAGTAACCACAAACCTTTAGCCATATATTTACGAGATTCTGATGATCGTATAGTGGGTGGAAGGTATGGGCAGTTTTTGGGAGCATCTGTAAATGTCACGGCACAGCGATCGCATTCAGAAAATTGACCTGAAGCTTCAGCTTTGGGGATGGGCTTTGTTTATCCTATCGGCGAGCTTTTTTGTAGCAGCAAGTATTAGAGCGGGAGATATCTTAAGTCTTTTGGGTAGCTTATCTTTTCTCTTTGCTTGCTTTGTGTTTCTAATTCCCCTGATTATTAGGCGAGAGTAATGGATTGTAAAATTAAGTGGTTGCGATCGCACCCCCTTTCCCTTGCTCCCTTCCCCACTCTACTCCGGAGATTTTATTTTTTGGCAGATCCCTTAGGACTAATTGGGCCCAACGCCGTGACAGGGGATGGTGGATAGTACCGACCAATCGAGGCCCCCCAGGGTAGATGTGTAGAGGCCAGATTTGCAGAAACCAGCTGCTGCCTCACATTGATAATCTTTCTATCAACAAAATTGATATTTTCTATAATCCCTTAACCTTTTCATTACTATCGCTGTTTAAGTCATTTGTTATCCTCCTAAGATAGAGAATACATATTGCTGCTGATCCGTAGAGCAAGTTTATTTGCCAAGCTTCGATGCTTTAGGCCCTGTTTGTCTTGCTCCCTAAATCAGCAACGGTAAGAAAGTAGCGTCTGAATTTCGTACTGTAGAAAGAAAATTTTGACCGTTTTCAGCAACAGAAGTTATTAGAGTAGGGGTGCTGGGCCGATGAACTTAGTGTTTGGAAAGTTAGGGCTAGCTACTTGTTTATTTGCTGTTCTGGCCGGTTGCTCTGCAGAACCGACCTCAGTGGAAACAACATCAGCAGACTCAGCCAGCGTTTCCGGTGAAACTGTGCAAGTTGATGGCTCTAGCACGGTTTATCCAATCACTGTGGAGATGGCTGAGCGCTTTAAGCAGATGAAAGCCGCTGATAGCTTAGATATTAGCGTTGAATTTTCAGGGACCGGTGGCGGTTTTGATAAATTCTGTCAGGGCGCAACGGACATTAGCAATGCCTCTCGTCCGATTACCCAAGAGGAAATGGCTGAATGCAGATCTAATGATGTGCAGTATATCGAGCTGCCCGTCGCCTATGACGCATTAACCGTTGTTGTAAACGATGAAAACACCTGGGCTCAAGACATTAGTCTGGCAGAACTCGAAACACTCTGGGGCTCTAGTGCTGAAAATTCGATTACCCGTTGGAGTCAGGTTCGTCCAGACTGGCCGGATGAGGAAATTTTGCTATACGGTCCCGGTACAGACTCTGGGACGTTCGATTATTTTACTGAGGTTGTTGTTGGTGAAGATGGCACAAGTCGGAGTGACTATGTCAGTAGTGAAGATGACGATGAGCTAGTGCAAGCGGTGCAAACCGAGCCTAACGCACTAGGGTATTTCGGCTATGCCTACTACAAGGAAGCTGGAGACAGTTTGAAAGCTCTTGCCATCGACAGCGGCAACGGGCCGACTTATCCTTCTGGAGAAACCATCCGCTCAAATGAGTATCAGCCGCTGGCACGTCCGCTCTTTATTTATGTCAGCGTAGATTCTTTGGACAACAACCCTAATGTGGCGGAGTTTGTGGAATTTTACATGGCTAATACGCGCACCGTTGTAAGCGATGTAGGGTATGAACCGCTGCCTAATGAAGCCTTTGGCATTGCGATGGATCACCTGATGAACCGCAAGGTCGGCAGCGTATTTGATGGTAAAGCTCAGTTCGATCTATCCATTGAGCAGCTTTTAGAAAAGGAAGCTGCCTTCTAAGGGATCTGCCCAAAGGTAACCCAGCCGCTCTGCCTGGGAAACGCTGCTGATACCCAGGGTCATTCCCTGCAGCGTGTCTTCTGAGCGGGGAAAGAAGTAGACATGGGCTAGGTGGTGCGTCACAACGTCGAGTAAGATTCGGGAACGGGGTGTAGAACTTTTTAAGACGAGGTCGCTATCGTCCCTGGCCCAGCTCACTGCTGACCAACGGAACCAGTGGCTGCCGTATCTACAGAAACTCTGTAGTGCTGGATGACCGTTTCTAGTAAACCTGTGGCCGACATCAGAAAAATGACTAAGCCATGATTTTGATCATTAACTGTAATACTTTGACAGCAATAAACACGCTAGTATGGGCGCTAAATTAGCACGACTAGAGCTTATCCATGGATTGAGCACCTTCCACTAGCTACTATGCAGATTCTTCACGGTACCTGGATTCCTGAACCTGATGCTGATTTTATGCAAACAGGTCAATTTTATCTTTGGGTGGAGACAACAGAAAAGCAACCCATACTTGAAGAGCAGGGCTGCTATCCACTGCAGCTGGTGGGTAATGAACTGGCAGATATGCTCACTAACGAGTTTAAGATTCAGTCTCCTGACAATACACCCCTGGAAGATTGGATAGAGCCTTGCTATTTTTTGTTACCCACCGTTGACGATCAGCCCCTCCCCTCGCTGGAACTATCGCGCTATCTGGAGATAGAGTTACCGACAACCTTTGGATTTGAATATTGGGAAGTGGACTGCTGCCCCATTGCCTGCGCTGCACCGGTCAAAAGTAGGCTGGGGTTAAACTCTTTGATTCCGTTACTGAATGAACTCCATTTTCTGACACTGCATAATCTGAGTGAGCTACAGCTAAGTAATGACTTGCTATTTTGGTTCCATTTTACCCAGGCAGTAAAACGGATAATGCTCAAGGACAACTATATTCCAGCGCTCAAGTATCGCCTACTGGACAAGGGTAAACGCAAGACGGCAGGGGCATCCTCAAAACGCGCCGCCGGTAAATCAGCTCAGGCTTCTCAACCCTTTGAAATTTATGCAGGGTGGGAGTTCATTGGCGAAGAGTATGAAACGCTTCTAGAAGCGTATGTGGAGTATATGCCACTGATGTGCGCAGCGGGGTTTGCTGACCCCTGTGAAGAGCCGCAGCTGTACGATCGCCTGACGCTATTGCGACATTTTTCTGACTGTTTGCTGACTGAAGTGGTCACCCGCACTCCGTTGACAAAAGGGATTGAAACTACGATTGCGGGTTCTATCCTGGCGAGTTGTTTGACTTTGGATAGTTGGCCCCAATCAGCTGAACTGGAAACCTATCAACAATGGCAGGCATGGCGCGATCGCATTGTTCGCACCCAAACCGATCAGCCCTTCTATCTATACTTTCATTTGCAAGACCCGTTGCAGCCAGAGGCCCCCTGGCAGCTGCAGTTTGAAGTTGCCCCCAAGGACGACCCATCCCTCAGGCTATCGCTGGATGACTACTGGCGCCTGGGGCCTAAGCAACAAAAACAGATTCAAAAACAGTTGGGAAAAGATTTTGACCAAAACCTGCTACTCAACCTGGGCTATGCCTCCCGGATTTATCCGGCCCTGTGGCAAGGATTGGAAACCGACCAGCCGGTGGGGATCCAGCTCGCCTTAGATGAGGCATTCACCTTTCTCAAAGAGTCCGCCTGGATCCTGGAAAACGCCGGATATAAGGTCACTGTACCAGCCTGGTGGACGCCGCAGGGACGGCAGCGGGCCAAGGTCCGCCTCAAAGCCAAAGGCAAATCCCCAGCGAATGGCAAAGACAAATCTAAGAGCTACTTTTCGTTAGAGCGGCTGGTAGAGTACCAGTATGAGCTAGCCATCGGTGACGAAAACGTCAGCGAACAAGAGTGGCATCAGCTGGTCAATGCCAAAACTCCTCTGGTACAGTTTCGAGGCCAGTGGATCGAGCTAGACCAGGACAAAATGCAGCAGATGCTGGAGTTTTGGAAAACCCACCAGGAGGAGAATCCAGAACTGTCACTGCTGGAGTTTATGAAACTGACGGCGAAGGGAAATGATGGCGAACTGGAGGTGGAGTGCGATCGCAAAGATATCCTCGCCGATATGCTCAATAAGCTAGGGGACAAAACCCAGCTCCAACCGGTAGACAATCCCAACAGTTTTGCAGGCCAGCTGCGGGAGTACCAAAAGCGCGGGGTGTCCTGGCTGCAGTACCTAGAAGAACTGGGTTTAAACGGCTGTCTGGCCGATGACATGGGTCTGGGTAAAACGGTTCAGGTGATTGCTCGGCTGGTGCAGGAGCGCGAGCCGGAGAAACCTAAAAAAAGCCGCCAAAAGAAAGCAAAAGACACTATTCAGCTACCCCCAACTCTGTTGATTGCCCCCACCTCCGTTGTCGGCAACTGGCAGCGGGAGATCCAAAAGTTCGCCCCCCACATTACAGCCGCCGTCCACCACGGTGGCGAGCGAGCCAAGGATGCCAAAACCTTTAAGCAGATCTGTCGCGACCATGACATCATCATCACCTCATTTGCCCTGGCCCGCAAAGATGCCAAACTGTTTAATGCCATTGAATGGCACCGCATTGTGCTAGACGAAGCACAAAATATCAAGAATCCTAAAGCTGCACTCACCAAGGCCATTTGCAAATTCTCGGCCAGCCACCGTCTGGCCCTGACGGGTACCCCCATCGAAAACCGACTGCTGGATCTGTGGTCTATTTTCCACTTTTTGAATCCAGGGTATTTGGGTAACCAAACCCAGTTTCGCAAAGGCTTTGAGGTGCCGATTCAGAAAAACAACAATCTGCGCCAGTCCGCCACCCTCAAAAAGCTGGTGGAACCCTTTATCCTAAGACGGGTAAAGACAGACCAGTCCATCATCAAAGACCTGCCGGATAAGGTAGAACAAAAGCTGTTCTGTAATTTGACCAAAGAACAGGCGTCGCTATACGAAGCCGTAGTTAAAGATGTGGAGCAACAGCTGGAAGATGCGGAAGGAATCCAGCGAAAAGGCTTAATTTTAGGGACATTGACCAAGCTCAAACAGGTGTGTAATCATCCGCGACAGTTTTTACAGGATGATAGTGAGTTTACAGCGATGCGATCGCACAAACTTACCCGACTCACCGAAATGATTGAAGAAGCCCGGGCAGAACGCGATAGCCTGCTGGTCTTTACCCAATTTACCGAGCTGGGCGACGCCCTGGAAAAATACGTTCGCCACACCTTCCACTGCAACACCTACTATCTCCATGGGGGCACCTCCCGGAAAAAGCGCGAGGCGATGATTGCCGAATTTCAAGATCCAGAAACAGAGCCTTCTGTGTTTGTACTATCCCTAAAAGCTGGCGGTGTCGGCATTACCCTGACCAAAGCCAACCATGTATTCCATTTTGACCGCTGGTGGAATCCATCTGTGGAAGATCAAGCAACAGACCGCGCCTTTCGCATTGGCCAGAAGAAGAATGTATTTGTCCACAAGTTTGTTGCCATTGGCACATTAGAAGAACGCATTGACGACATGATTGAAGACAAAAAGAAACTGGCTGGCTCCATTGTCGGGGCCGATGAATCATGGCTCACAGAACTGGATGACAATGCCTTTAGACAGCTAATTTCATTGAATAAAACCGCAATCATGGAATAGGGGGAACAATGGGCCAATTTAGCCGCAGCTGGTGGGGGCAACACTTTATCACCGCCATCGAGAAACTCACAGATTCTGGTCGCCTCAGTCGGGGACGCTCCTATGCCCGAGGCAACAAGGTCAAAGGCTTTGACATTGATGGCAATCTGATTACTGCCCAGGTGCGGGGGTCAGTCAATCCCTATTTTGGTGTGTACAAAGAACCGCTTTACCATATCACCATTGAATTTCAGCCCCTGAGTAAAGCCAAGTGGTCGGCGGCCGTCGCCTTAATGGCATCCAAAGCGAGCGTTATCTCCCGGCTGTTACTCAACGAGATTCCAGACAACATAGAAGACACCTTTTCGCAGCTCAACCTGAACCTATTGCCGGGCAGCCGAAAAGACTTTAAGACCAGCTGTTCCTGCCCCGATTGGAGCAATCCCTGCAAGCACATTGCCGGGGTTTATTATCTGGTAGCCGCAGAGCTGGACCAGGATCCATTTTTGTTATTTGAGCTACGGGGCCTATCGCGACAGGATTTATTAGCGGAACTAGCAAAGTCTCCTTTAGGACAGGCCCTATCTGCAGAGCTACAGTTAGAAAAGGCCGCGCTACGGCCAGTCACGTCTTACTACGCCCCGCCAGAAACGCTCAGCGTCCCGGCCCACACGAATCTGCGGGAGTTTTGGCATGGCACCAAACAGCTACCCCAAACCATGGAGGCACCGCCAGAGAATCCGGTCTCCGCAATTCCCATCAAAAAGCAGGGAGACTATCCCGCCTTTTGGCATCGCGATAATTCATTTATCGAGGCGATGGAAACCCTGTATGAACAGGTCAAAGCCAAAGGGCAGCTGTGAGGGAGTGGGGGATTGGGAAGCCATATATGGGCAGATACAATCGATGACGATTGGGGCCATGCGATCGCTTGCAACAGGACCATAAAAGCATCAATAGCAGTGGGTCCAACCAAAATCAAAGGGGTGACCCAAATCAAAAATTTTACTTAAAAGATTGGATTTATGCCCCTGAGGGGCATGGAACCTTTGGGAATTGCTTCGATACCCTGTGGGACAGACGAGGGTCTCCATGCTTGGCATCGCCTCCGTAGTTGCTTGAGAAAGCCTCCTACCATCCCACGAACTGCCCGCTCTACTACGGAAGCCACCAGGCAAGAGATCGGTTGACCCTCGCCTAAGACCCCACGCAGTTAATAGGGTGTAAGCTCATGGATAAACGAAAACAGGTATTACTTGGGTCTCTGGGAACCGC
>JBCDJC010000156.1:0-11630 GCA_038748225.1 Cyanobacteria bacterium P01_H01_bin.26
ACCCCAACAATGGGTCCAAAGCTGAAAGCCCGTGAAACCAATTAATTTCAGGGCCTTTCGTAAAAAAGCGGATGATGGGACTCGAACCCACGACATTCAGCTTGGGAAGCTGACGTTCTACCACTGAACTACATCCGCAGCTACTAGAACCCTTGCCTGATAAAGGCTTTGGCTTCTAGATAACCTCAATAGCCTCGTTTTTGTCGCCTTTGAGTCCTGCTTGTTCCTGTAAAATCCTATGTAGTTTAATGTAGGATTTAATGCGCGGTAGGATTTAATGCGCGAGCAGGACATAGTCGACTTATTGGCCGAAGCTAATGCCTATCTTAAGGCGGAACGGGCTCGTGTGTCACTAGTGCGCCGGGGGGACACGCTGTATTTGCAGGCTACTCTGCCACCCAAGCCGGGCAGCCAGAAGGTTAAAAACCATCAGCAGCAGATTTCTACAGGGCTACCCTGCTCGCGTAAAGGAATCAGAAAGGCCCGCGCCGAGGCCGCATTGTTAGGGGAGCAGCTGATAGCTGGAAAGTTTGACTGGGATGATTACAGTCGCCAGGTCCGTTTGCCGTCGGTGTCCTGCTCAGCTTGGGTTGAGCGGTTTGAAAAGAACTACCGAAAAAATCACACCTTAAAGCAGTCTAGCTGGGCCAACGGCTGGGCAAAGTACTTTAGGAAGCTGCCGAAGGATAAGCCACTATCAGCAGAAGTTTTAATTGATGCCTGTTTATCGATAGAAGATAATAGCGCCGCCCGCCGATTGTGCTGCGCTCGGATGCAAGCGCTAGCTGACTTTGCTGGGATAGAAGTCGACCTACTCAAATATCAAGGCCGATATGGTCGGAACAGCGTCAAGGCCCGTGAGCTGCCTAGCGATGAGCTGATATCGGAATGGTGTCAGGCAGATAAAATTCCTAATGCTCGTTGGCTTCGAGTGCTGCGGCTAATTTCTACTTACGGGCTTAGGCCACACGAAGCGATGCTAGGAAGTATCCGTACCGATGGGCGCTATCAAGTCGAAAAAGGTAAAACGGGTCCCCGATTAGTTCGTCCGTTTTACCCGGAGTGGTTTGAAGAATGGAGATTGATTGAAGGCGATCTACCTAGGGTTGATATCGAGAAAGCTTACCAGAAAGGCATCCTAGGCAAAATGATCAGCACCCAGTTAAAACGCTATGGCTTACCGTTTGAGTTGTACCACTTACGCCACGCTTGGGCCGTGCGGGTCCATGTTCAGTTTGGGTTACCCGAAAGCGTCGGAGCCAAGTTGATGGGCCACTCTGTAGAAGAGCATTCACGCACCTATCAGAAATGGCTCGATGCAGCTAGGGCAGACGACGCTATTGATCGAGCACTCGCTAGGGAAGACCGGCCTAAACCACCAAGCTAGCAAACCCGCTTTCTCGTCTGCTCTTTTGTGTAACGCGCCTCAATGGCCGCGACATTGACGAGGTATCGCCTGCCACGCTTTTGGATTTCAGTGCCGCTGCGATAATGGCCAGCGTCGATTGCTTGGTACAAAGCCTTTTTGCTGTTGTGGCCAAGCTGTTGATAAGCGGCTTCTGGAGTTAACCATGTGGCAGGATTAGATGTAGCTTGCCTCAATTGCTCTTGAAGCTCACTGATTTGAGCCGACTGTCTCCGAGAGAGTTCAACCAGTGGTTCTAACTTCTGATTGAGCATTTGCTCAAATGCTGCCAAATCTTTATCCATCACGCGGCCACCTCCCCTAGCAGGCTCAGCTGCTTTACTCTTCCGTGTTGCCGCACCCCGCCCCGCTCCCGCCCCAACGACCGGCCTAATCTGACCACCTCGCACACCTGCCCGGGAAACAGCGGCACCGGATAGCCTTCCCTGGGCTTAGGCACAACGAGGGCACCCGGGGCCAACTGCGGGGGTGGTGCTGGGGTCGTCGGGCGCGGAATGGGTGCTGCGGTGACGACGGTGGGGGTGGGGATGTCGAGTAGGGTTAGTTGGTGGGTCATGGGGTGGCCTCCTCACTATCTCCCTCAAGCAGCAAGCCTTCCTCTTTCATGAAGGTCATCAGCTCTTGCCAAATTGCAGAAATGCCCTGCCTGTTAGCCTCTTTCAGCTGTTCATCCCAGTCGCCCTTGAGGTAAATCATTGCTCCAATCAATTTGGTGTTGACAGCGCTAAGCAAGTCAACCGGAATCTCGACAGTCTTTGGCCCTGTGTATTCCTCAATAGACATGCTGCTGCAGGCAGGGCAAGATAGCAGGCCACCATAACCAGGAGGCATTAGCCCGTGCTCTGTTTTACCAATCCAGCCGCAGCTCTGACACTGGACGTGGTCGGCGTCAATGGTTTTAATCTTGAACTCAACTGTCATAACACATTCCTCTCACTAAACTCCACCAATCCCCGCCGTTCCCCCGCGCTCAGCCTATGGACGATGCCATGTTTCTGAATCTCGTGTACTGCGGCTCAAACAGTAGCTTGACTGTCCCTGTCGGCCCATTGCGGTTTTTGCCGATGATCCACTCCGCAATCCCTCTGTCAGGTGTATCAGGATCGTAGTAATCCTCCCTATACAAAAGAATTACGGTGTCAGCGTCTTCCTCGATGTTGCCTGACTCCCTCAAGTCGCTCATCAAAGGACGCTTAGGGTTACGCGCCTCGACTCCACGAGAAAGCTGAGATAGAGCCCATACGCTAAGCCCTAGCTCTTTAGCCATCCCTTTAAATCCGCGAGAGATTTTTCCCAGCTCTGCGACTCGGTTGCCTGCACTGCGGTCTCCCATAAGCTGGATATAATCCACCATGACCAGCTTTATCGTGCCAACACCGTTTTCAGCGTTAATGCGCTGAATGTTGGCAGCAATACTCTCAGGCGTTTGACGAAAATTATCGTCAATCCAGATCGGGAATCCAGACAGCTTGGTAACTGAATGCCCAAGGCTTTCCCACTCGTGGTCCCCAACACGACCATCACGTAGTCGACCTGACTCAATTGACGCATCAGCCGACATAATTCGATAACCAAGCTGCTGAGCACTCATCTCAAGGCTGGAGATATAAACTCCACACTCTTGATTGGCTAGCCCAGTCGCCACATTGACCAGCCCTGCTGTTTTACCCATTGACGGACGACCAGCCAAAATTGTTAAATCGCCAGGCTTGATACCTCCTGTAATGGCATCAAGATCGTAAAAACCTGTAGGAACACCCTTTGGAGCAGTTCCAGTCTGGGCTTGGTCTATAGCGAGTGTATTGTCAGCGATCACATCCGACAGCTTTAAGACACTGCTCTGGCCTGAAGCCAGTTGTAGTAACTCTCTAAAAGAGCTTTGGGCTGCTCCCATGACCTCGTCGACACTTTGGGTTGTATCTTCAGCCATTCTCCGAATGTCCGCCCCTACACGCGCTATATATCGTCGTTGGTATTTTTCAAAAATCAGCCCTGCATGCTGATCGATATTTGCCGAAGTTAGGCATAGATCAAACATCTGAGAGAGCCCACCCTTGCCACCAACCTTATCCAGCTGTTTGTTATTGACTAGCGCAGTGCATACGGTCATCAGATCAACGACTTGACCATCTCTGTGTAGATCCAAGCAAGCCTGGTAGATGATGCGATGGTTGTGCACATAGAACGCTTCTGCAGGCAGCTTGTGAGCTATCCGAGAGATCGCACCTGGGTCAATGAGGAGCGCTCCAATGACATCGTACTCAGCGTCAATATTTGAAGGATCAGCGGTCTTGGGAGACCGGAATGGGAGAATGGGAGTATTGCTAGCCTGCATCTCGATACCTCGCTCCTAGTGCTTTCTTTGCCCAATCTTTCGGCGGCGGCGACGCTTGCTGCTCTCGCCTTTGGGTAATAGGTACGACGAGAGCGATTGCGCGCCGCCGCTGCTCAACAACCTCAAGCCAATTCGCTTCGAGCTTTGCCCAGTCTCGGTCTCTGACCGCCCGTGATATGTACTCAACACAGGCAGCTCTGTCGTGACGGTGGTTCCCCGCTTTTTTGTTTTTCCCGATCAATGCCAGCAGGTCAGGGTCAAAATCGCTAACGTTAGGCCCTACCCAGATAGCCCCCAAACCGTGAGCAACCAAAGCTGGATATCTATGGCCAGGAGCCAAAGCTCTAGCCCTGGCCTTGGCCTCGTACTCTGCAACCTCCCACAGCTCAGAAAGATCGATTGACTCGGGAGGCTGCCTGTACGTAACAACGCCCACTTTCGGCGGCGGAACATTAACCTCTTCGGATTGACCAATACCTTCAGGCTGACTCGAATCAAGCGTAGCCAATCCCGTCTCTGTCTTTTCTTCTGAACAGAAAGAAGGGGCTTCCTCTTCTTCTCTGGATAGTTCTTCTGGATAGTTCTTACTGGATAGATCCCTGGAAAATCCTTCCGGTTGGTTTTGTCGAAATTTTCCGGTTGGTTTTGCAAAATTTTCCGGTTGGTTTTGCCCTAGTGGAATCTCCTTCCGGTTGGCCCTAGTGGAATCTCCTTCCGGTTGGTTTGGCATCGCAGAAAACAATATTCTGAATTTGTCAGATGTCCTTTGTCCTGATTTTGACTGCCTGTGGTTTCGGACTATGATGCCCTTTTGCTCTAGTTTTTTGCAGGTGTTTCTGACGGTGCGATCGCTAAACTTGCATCGCCTAGCGAGCAATTCTTGCCCTGGCCAGCATTCGCCATTGGCATCAACAAAACTGTTTAGCGCTAGTAGCAAAAAAGCCTCGTTTGTAGAAAGCCCTGAATTCCAGATGAGCTGTTCTCTGTCAAAATGTGAAATCATAAATTCAGCTCCTCAACCCCCTGCAAGTCGATCAGTCGCTGTCTAAGCCCTGCTGGAGTCTCTCGATAAATACTCCATACCGCTATCTTCTCTGCATCGCTGAGATGGTCGTCATTTACTGTCTGGGGCGGTATTTCAGGCATAACAACCCGCCCCCCGCCATCGGTGGTTTGTTTCAGCATGTTCGTTTTCAGGATGGGTTAACTAAGGTTTACTGGTCGTAGATGCAAGGATTGACTGCTCCCCCTGCTTCAGCTGGGGGATTCTTCGTTCTACGAGGCGACTTTCTGAGCCAGGGTAACCCCAGGCCCCAAAGCGGTCACATCTCCCGAAGCGTTTACCCTGTCTAGCAGGGATCTTCCGGTGTGCCCCACCGTAGATACTCCACTGGCAAGTATATTCAGCGCTGCATTCTCATCCCTGTCGAGCACACAGCCACACGCGCAAATGTGTGTTCGGGTCGATAGAGATTTTTTTACAACCGCGCCACAGCTTGAACACTGCTGAGAGGTGTAGGCCGGATTCACCGCAATAGTGATCCGGTTATGCACTCTACCGTAGTACTCAAGCCATTGCCTGAACTGATACCAGCCAGCGTCTGTTATCGACTTCGCTAAACAATGGTTCTTAGTCATATTGCGGATCTTCAAGTCTTCGTAGGCGACCACATCGTTAGTGAAGATTACGCACCGTGCGAGTTTAACCGCATGGTCTTTACGCTGCCTGCTTATCTTGAGATCGAACCGTGCTAGCTGATTGCGGGCCTTTGCCCGATTGTTACTCCCTTTCTTCTTTTTCGATAGTCGTCGCTGCAACCGTTTGCGCCGTTTCTCAACGATGCGATAGAACCGGGGGTTAGCTTCCTTGTGGCCATTGGAATCGGTGTAGAACGACTCTAAGCCCACATCTAGACCTACAGTGTTGCCCGTTGGCTCTAACGACTCTGAACGGTCTACAGCAATGCAAAACTGACAGTAGTACCCATCAGCCCGACGCACCAGCCGGACACGCTTAATTAAGTCATCGGAGTAGAAACCGAGATCATGAGTGCCCACTAGACGCAGTTCACCGATGTTCTTTTTATCGGTGAACTCAATCCGTTTGGTGTCAAACAGCTTCCATCCCGATGTTTTGTACTCAACGGAACGGGTGAACTTCTTGAACCGTGGATAGCCAACAGGATTAACGCCTTTTTTGCAGTTGTCGTAGAACCGACTGATAGACGACCATGCCCGTTCAGCATGAGCCTGTCTAGCCATGCTGTTGAGTTCACTGGCAAAGGAAAACTCTTTCGCTAACACCTTGCAATACTTGTTGAGGTCATACTTACCGACCTTCTTGTTGTCCATCCAGTACCGTAGGCATTTGTTCTGTATAAACTGCCCGGTACGGATAGCCTCATCTATTGCGGCGGTTTGCTCAGGTTTCGCCTTAACCTTGTACTCTAATATCAGCATATTCTTGTGCTAGCGCGTACAGCATAAAACAAGTGTCAGCAAAATAGCGTAACGTGATTGTGAGCTGTGCTCACGCGGGAGATTAGGCTACTACATCCCCCACCTGGAGGAAGGGGTTTTGTATCCCTTTTCCCGAACCCTCTACCATCAGATAACGCTCTGCCCTCACCCCGGCCCCGCCCGCTCCTCCAACGCAACCCCAACCATCTCTTGCCTGGCCGCCGGGGTATCCACGCAGACACTCCCACCAGACACCCAGTAGTCATCCCAGGGGGCGCTGTAGTCGTCGGCATCGCACAACGGCTTGCCCAGCAAGTTGAAAAAGGTCTGCCGAATGATCGGCTGCTCGTCAACATAACGCCGACTCCATGGCCGCAGCCGCTGCCAGTCGCGGAAGCTCTCGAAGGAGTCGCGGAAGCCCAAGAGCATCTTGGCTAGGGGGGTGGCCCCTCTGGGACTTTTGTCTTTTGTGCCGTACACTAATGAGATAGTACTGGTGTGTTTTGTTACCATGGGCGTATCTAAATTCTTTTTCGATGGCGAGCCATTAGGGTGCTCGCCTTTTTGCTTTAGGCGGCTAATTTGGGCTTAGCCGCGCGCTTCCGTTTTTGGACAGAGAGCCTTGCTTGGTGCCTAATCCAGGTAGATGTAGGCATGCCATCTTGCTTGGCAAGCTCTAAACACTGCTCCCACAGCTTTTTGTCGATGCGGAGCGCTAAAACCTTGGACTCCTTAGCGGTCATGTCCTCTTTTAAATTACAACTGTCTCAAGATTAATACATAACCCAATGTATTGCAACAGTATACAAGTGAGTCTATGGAGATTACAGGGTGCAATGCTATGTCTGTAGCGATGTCTAGACGTGAAAAGAAAATGGGGTCTTACTCCCAGGAAGGCTTGGAAAAGCTATCTGAAATCGCCAAGTCTGCCCGCGAGCAGAAAGGGCTTAGCTTAAGGGCGTTTGCTGGTCTGATCGGGATTTCCCATGGAACGATAGACCGATTAGAAAAGATGGCTAGCGACCCTCAGGACGAAACGCTTATAGCGCTGGCTGAGGTCGTCCCTTATACCTATGTTGAACTTAAAGCCATTGCTCAGGGGTTGAAGCCCGAAGATGCCCGAACCTATGTTTCAGCTGAGGACGTCTTGAGGATTGCCATAACACTCGAAAAAGCAGAACAGCTTCGACTGCTGCATATGCTACTAGACCACCAACAAAGCATCTAACATTGTTCCGCAGTCAGGACTCAGCATATAGGCGTAATCTTTGTAAATCTCTTTAAATGTATCAAGCCAAACAGGCTAGCGATTTATACTTAGAGATAGCTCCTGAAAATTGACATGAAACAGTTAAATTCGTCTTCGAAAGAGAGCCCTCCGCCAGCGCCAACAGTTGACTCTCTGGCCAGTCAGGCTAAACTTTTGAGCAGAGAAGAGCAACTTAATCTTGCTCATAAACTAATCGACATATCATCCGGAATAAAGGGTCAGAAAATATAAAAATAAAGCTCATTGATTGGAGTCTATAAAACAAAAGTGCTAGGTACTTTGCTGTCTGGCACTTTTGTTTTCGTGAGATGGCACAGTATCAAATAACACTCTTCTGTTTAACTCAATAGTTTTCATAGATGCCTTTCTTTAGCGTCTGTGAACTTTGTTGTAGTTTCAATGGACTGCTCTAGGGGTGGCGCATATACCTTCCTGAGTGTCCGTATAGCATTCGTATACGGGTAGTATCTATATTTAATTTTATTGTGTTCTGCCTTAAGGGTGGGGGTGTCGAATGAGTTTGCAGTCGATCATTGAAGATCTCCCTGAGAGGGCTCCTGAGCCTATAGTTGAGCAGCGGTTTACCCCTGCTTTTATAAGAGCTCTGGGTTTTGATGATCATGAAATGGTCCCGCAGTTTGATACAGGCGCTGGACTGGTTGATCACGCAGCAGGCCCAACTATTGGCGCTAATCGCTTTATTGATGCTCGCGCAAATCCTTATTTATATGTAGAAGTAAAGGGCCATGATAGCAACCTAACTGAGGATCATCCCAATTACATAAAAACCCTGTCTCAACTAAAACGCTATCTTTTAGGTTCTCGCTCTGAGTCAGTGCAGTGGGGAATTTTGACTAATTCATTGCACGCCCAATTACTTCGCAAGCATGGGCGAGTTATCTATCCAGTCACTCCATGCATGGATTGCTCAAATATTGAAGCGGTTGTAGCAGCTTTTCAAGAGCGAATGAAAGCGCCACCTAGGGCTTTGACGGTTGCAATTTACAACAATAAAGGGGGCGTCGGGAAAACTACTACCACAATTAATTTAGCTGCTGCGCTTACCCTTCTAGGGAAACGTGTTTTGGCCGTCGACTTTGACCCTAATCAGCAGGATATGGGTGATGCATTAAACCTGCCTCCATCTGATGGCAAAATGTGGCAGATGCTAACCAATAAAAATGCGGACATCCATGACAGCATATCTTCTTACACCTATAAAGCTCCGAGGGGTAATCGAGAAATAAGTTTCGATGTAATCTTGTCGGATGCTGCTATGGCTACAGAAATTGATGAAGTCAGATTGAGGTCTGAGATCAGAGATAATGCCTTGCTAGAGGCTTTGAAGCCAGTCAAGCAAGATGAGTATGATTACATTCTGATCGACGTCCCTCCGAACTGGCGCATATTTTCCCAACGTGCCGTGTACGCAGCAGATGTTGTTTTAATGCCAGCGCGCCATGATAATTTGCATTCACTTCAAAATGCGGGTATAGCAATTACAGACCTGTTGCCGCAAATGCAATTTGAACGTCGAAGAACTGGAGATGCAGGGCCGGTCGCATTGCCCATATTCTTAAACAGCCTGCCAACCAGGGTCTCTCCTAGCCAGGCCGAAGTCATGTATAAGGCTATTGAGAAAATTATTAAAAATGGCAGGCAGAAAAAAGTTGATTTAAGACCCTACTTTCACCCTAAATGGACTCGAGGTCGACAAAGTCGATACATGGGCAAAATTCGCTATATGGCACATATCGCAAAAGCAGACTTTTATCACATACCAGCAGCTTTTTACTCAAAAGTTGCTTATGAGCAATACAGAGACTTTATAAAGGAGTACTTCTTATGGGATTAAGTGATATTGGCAACCTCATGCGCTTGCCATTAGACGAGATTGAGCCTGGTCCACTCACAGAAGCCCATGATTTCCTTGTTCAAGGCGCAAGCGCTCTACTCCAGGCTGGCCACCGGAATTGGCTCCCTATAATTGTCAAAGAGACAGGCGTCAATCAATATGAAGTCGTCGCCAATGCGTTTGTTTATGAAGTAGTTTCAGAGGCAGGGCTTGAAAAAGTTTGGTGTATTATCGCCGACGACTCTTTTGAAACCGCTTTAGTGTCATCTGTCCTTGCTAACGACAGCTTACCTAAAGTCAATTTATCTAAAGCCTCACACAAGCAAATAGCGATGGCATTAGATTACCTACTTAAACAGCCAGGAACTTTATTGAAAGGCGTGAATGTATCTTCAGCAGCTAGCCGGATTGAAGGCGCTCCACGGAAGTACTGGCAGACTTTTGAGCCAATTACGAAACTAAAATGCAGGATCACAAAAGGCAAGCTAAAGGAGCTTAAAAAGGTTTTCTATCTTGAACCAGAACCCTTGCCAGAGGTGATCACAGATCCTGCGCACCTTGACATGTTCACTGCCACAGAACTAAAAAAAATGGCAAGAAAACGCGGCCTCAAGAATTACTCCAAGCTCAAGAAAGCTGACCTGATAAAACGACTGTCAGAACCGACCTCGTAATCTTTTTCGGTTACAAAAATCAAAGAAAACCCCGTCAGATCAACACTGCAGATCTGACGGGGTTTTCTGTTTGCGAATTCCCGACATGGACATTTTGAGGGTGGTGCCAAGCAATTGTGCGATATAGCTATTGACATTTGTATTGTGTTGCAATACATTAGTAATGTTCTCGGTACAGACACCCCCTTCACCGCCATGACCACCGCCACCCGCCCCGCTACTGTCACCCGCGCCGATGAGTCGGTGATTGTCGAGGGCTACACCTGGCAGTGTGCATATCCTGTGCAGGCTGATGGCGAGACATTCTGGCGGGTGAGCCTGGCCGGTGAGGCATATGTGGACAGCGCCTACTTTGACGAGCTGGACACCCTGAATGAGGCCATTGAGTTCATTATGGGCGGCGAGTCCGACGAGTACATCTACGAAGATTGACAACGGCCTGGCCCACCTGGCGGGCCGCACGCCACAGAAACTACTACGAGATTTGACTCATGAAAACTTACCAAGAATTTATCACCACAGTTACCACCAACGACGCCACCATTGAAGCCGTGGTTGTCGCCTTAACCCTGGGCAAGGCATTCCGGGGTTTTGGTCAGGATGCCATCGGCAGCGGTCGCATTGTCCGCCGCTGGTGGGAGAGTCACGGTCGAGTCTACGCAGCGATGGCGGCCATTGTGCTGATAGTGGTCTACGCCGCTGTTGTGGCGGGGACGGCGGCGGTCTATCGCTGGCTGCGTGATGCTGGGGTGCCTGGGGCGTTGACTGGTGCCGATGCTGTTTGCCGCTTCCTGTTGTGCTATAGCGAGCCGGGGGCAGTCTGCGACCAGTCCGAGACCACCCTGGAGTCAGACTGGCAGAACCCCGAGGCGGCGGCGCTGATCCTGTGGGCTGAGGGTCGCTGGCCTGAGCTGGCGGCGTAAGTTTTGGCTCTGAGCAAGCCGCGAATACTGCTCTCGCTACAGGACAAAAATTATTACAAGAAATCATCATGACTAACCACCCCGCACCGGCTGCCGTCCTGGTGGCTCCGTTGCTCACGCGCAACAAAGACAAGATCATTATTGCCCAGTACAAGATTACAGATGTCCGTCGGACCGTGGCGCTGTGGGTGCAGGCATTCAAGCTCACAAACGACCGTGAGGACGGGATTGTCGGACTCGTTGACAAAGAGGAATACATCAAGCTGACGGTGCCGCTAACGGGGCCAGTCAAGCCGTTGATTGAGGAGTGGATCGCCAGTCACCTGCCTGGGTTCGTGTTGGCGGATTGGCAGACGTGGCAGGAGCCGGTGTGCTGTGGGGATGGCGAGTGGTTTTAATGCCCGCGTAGTGTTTGTCCCGCTGTGTGGGTGGGGCTGTTGTTGAGAGGAATTGAGATATGAGCCTTGAAAGTGAAAGGATGAGAAATTTTCTTGAGGATCAGCTAGATCAAGCTGAAAAAATCCTTAAAGATAAGCCATGTCCATTAGTCGAGATGGATTCAGCTGAGTCTGTTTACAGTCAGTGGCTGTACGACGATGCGGGCGCTGACTTGGACTCATTCCTTGAAGATTGGATTACCAGAGGCGAACTGAATGGTGATGAGGTAGGCCTGATCCAAGAAATTCA
>JBCDJC010000157.1:0-11628 GCA_038748225.1 Cyanobacteria bacterium P01_H01_bin.26
CACAATTGCCTTGGCATGTTTGAGCACACCGGCAATAAACTGATACCCCAGTTTAGAAAGACCATTGGGATCGCTGGCATCTTCAAACAGATTTTTCCCAGTTTCCAGATCTGCCAAAGACATATTGTAGTGGGCACCGCTGCCGGTCTGGTTAGCAAAGGGCTTGGGCATAAAGCTGGCAAAATACCCTTCCTCCCGCGCCAGTTCTTTCACCATAAAGCGAAAGAATGTGAGTCGGTCCGCCATTTTTAGCGCATCACAATAGGTAAAATCTGTCTCAAACTGTCCCTGGGCGTCCTCATGGTCAAAGGAATACACATCCCAACCCAGACCGTTCATGGCGCTGACAATCTTGTCTAGAATTTTGTAGTTGTCTAGCACCGTGGGCAGGGCATAGGCCGCTTTCGGTAGCGTATCGCGATCGCTAACCGGCCCAAATCCTGTTTCTGTTTCCTTAAAAATAAAAAACTCTGTCTCAATACCCAGATTGAAACCAAAGCCCATTTCCGCCGCCTGTTTGAGCACATTTTTTAGAATGGTGCGACAACAGGCTTCGAAGGGCTGACCCACCAGATGCAGATCGCTCGCAAACCAGACTATCTCCGAATTCCACGGCAATACAGTGGCACTGTCCGGATCGGGCAGGGTACCCACTTCATCGTCATTGATTTCTTGGGGCACACCATCGAGAGCCGCCCCGGTAAACAACTCCGAGCCCTGCATCATCCGGTCAAAATGACTCATGGGGACAACTTTGCCTTTACACATACCGTGGATATCGACAAAACTGGCCATGGCATATTTAACACCCTGGTCTTGGAGGGACTGTTGGAGCGACTGCAATTTAGGGGAAAGAGGCTTGAGGTCTGGATACATAGCAGAGAAAATTCTTTCTATATATGAACAATCTTTTGCGTTGACTCAGCATCTAAACACAGGGCCATCCAGGCCTGGGCCACATGTTTAGCAAAGGTGGCTGCGCCATCGGCATGGACTTTTATCTGGTCTTGAACCCGCCCATCTAACTTGGGATAGTGGGCATTAATCCAATCACTTTTTGCCGCTAGCCAATCGTTAATAATTTCAGGCGTTACTTCTAGATGAAATTGAAATCCGTAGATATTGGTGCCAATGCGGTAGGCCTGATGCTTACAAATATCATTGGTCATTAACAATGTTGCTTGCTCAGGTAAATCGAACGTATCAAAATGCCACTGCATAATATGCAAGTCTGCAGGACAATTCTGTAACCAGGGCTCTGTAGATAATGGTTCAACTACCCTCAAAGGAGAAAATCCTAGCTCCGGTTTGCTGTGGGGATATACTTGGGAGCCAAAGGCACGGGCAATCAGCTGAGCGCCCAAACATACCCCCATGATGGGTTTGTTATCACCATGGAACTGATGAATCAGCTCAACCACCTGTTTCAAGTGAGGATATTTATCATCCTCATGGGCATTCATATGCCCCCCCAGAATAATTAACCCAGCAAAGTCCCCGTTAGGTAACGCACTCTGCTGCTCTGGCAACCAGGTAACAAGTTCTGCGCCCAACTTGACAAGACAAGCCCCCAAAATACCAATGGGATCTTGAATGCTGTTTTGAACAATCAGAATTTTCATTTCAATACTGCCTTAACCCTGAATATTTTTAGGCACTAAATCATGATTTAAAACTAACAGCAGTGTGACAAGTAAACTCCACCAAAACTGTTTAAACATGACTTAATGGTTCTACGGACTATACTTTTTTACAAAAAAGTACTGGACTATACAACGGTAATTATTAAAGCACCACAAACTTAATGCATAAGATAGATCTCTCCATTTACTAAAAGAAAAATCATTAAATCCGCTTCTTTTTCCTCACAAGGACGCCCTTGTGGGCGAAAGGCCGTATTTTTGATTTAAAACCTCAACTAGCACAGGTAAAACTGGACTTCAAGGAATTCTACCGATGATAGATTTTCTCAACGATTTGCTATGGGGAAAGATCCTCATAGTTGTCTTGGTAGCCGTCGGGTTACTCTTTACAGTTGCATCCCGGTTTGTGCAATTTCGTTATTTTGGTCAGATGTTTGCCATTATGGGGCAGGCTACTCAGCATGAATCAGGTGGTCACCTCAGCTCGTTTCAGGCATTGGTCCTGAGTGTGGCGGGCCGAGTTGGTGCGGGTAACATCGCAGGGGTGGCGGTAGCGATTACGCTAGGTGGCCCTGGTGCGGTCTTTTGGATGTGGGTAATTGGCCTAATTGGCATGTCCACTAGCTTTTTTGAGTGCACCTTAGCACAGGTATTCAAGAATGCTGAACCTGACGGCACCTATCGCGGTGGTCCTGCTTATTATATCAAGCGAGGAGTAGGGAAGTGGTGGCTGTCATCCCTCTTCTCAGCTCTTCTACTGGTTACCTTTGGCTTTAGCTTTAATGCTCTGCAATCCTATACTGTTGCCACGTCCCTGAACGATACCTTTGGCATTCCTCCCCAGATTACCGGGTTCATTTTGCTGATCGTTTTAGGGGTAACTATCTTTGGGGGTGTGAAGCGGATTGCCGAAGTGGCTGAATTCGTTGTGCCCATTATGGCAGTCGGATATTTTTTGATGGCCGTATTTATTATCATCAGCAATTTTGGCAACATTCCAGGGGTGTTTGCCCTGATTTTCCAAAGTGCTTTTGGTATACAGCAGGCTGTTGGTGGTGGTATCGGAGCAGCCATCATCTTTGGTGTTAAACGGGGACTGTTTTCCAATGAAGCCGGTCTGGGCAGTGCGCCTAACGTGGCTGCAGTTGCCTATGTAAAACACCCGGTCAATCAAGGGATTGTCCAAGCGTTTAGCGTTTTTATTGACACTATTGTGTTGTGTTCTTGCACTGCAGCCATCATCTTGCTGTCAACCGTGTACGAACCCGGCTCAGACATTGGCGGGATCACCATGACCCAGTCGGCCATGGCTGAGCATGTGGGTGAATGGGGTAGAGCATTTGTCACCATTGCCCTGGTGCTCTTTGCCTTTACGTCGATGATTTACAACTACTACCTGGGGGAAAACAGCCTGAACTTCTTTAGCGAAGAAAATAAGATGCTGTTTAATGGGTTTCGTGTGGTCACACTGGCATTAATTGTTTGGGGAGCATCCCAGGACTTGGGCACTATCTTTGGCTTTGCCGATGTCACCATGGGATTCCTGGCGTTAGTCAACCTATTCGCCCTGGTTCTGCTATTTAAAGTTGGTCTGAAAGTGATGCGAGATTTTGATCAACAGATTAAAAGCGGCATAGCTCAGCCAATTTTTGATGCCAGAAAATTTCCTGAGCTTAATCTTGATCATGAGGCTTGGACTCCAGACGAGTCTGCTATACCTTCAATGGCAGGAATTCCATCAGAGATACAGACACCGTAACAAAATGCACCAGGCTTTTGCTCAAAGCGTATAGAAACTAGGAGGCAGAAAAATTGATGCTGCCTCCTGGTTTTTAGTTTCTCCAATGAGTTCTCATGCATGTGAATAAATATTAGCTCGAACGAACCCTGTAACCACGGCTACAAACATGTCTTTGTAAGACTGTTTTACTGAGGCTAACTGTTCTAAGGCCCTGATATATGGTGGGAACGCTCACGCAGACAAAAGCACTGGCTGACAAGGCAAAAGAGCTTGGCATTAAATTCTTTCTAGTGTCCTATACCGATCTGCTAGGGGGCACTAGGGCCAAGCTGGTCCCTGCTAACAAAATTGCGTCAGTGGAACAGGATGGGGCCTTCTTTTGTGCATTTGCATCCAACCTGGGATTGGGGCCAGATGCGCCTGAAATTGCAGCTGTTCCCGACCCGGATTCTTTAATTCAGTTACCCTGGGAACCTACCGTAGGCTGGGTGGCGAGCGATGTTTACTTTGAGGGCGAGCCCTTTTCTGCGGCTCCTCGCATGATCCTCAATCGGGTGTTAGATCAGTGTACTGAGCTGGGTTACACCTACAAAGCTGGTGTAGAAGCCGAGTTCTTTTTGCTCAAGAAAACTCAGACGGGCTATGCCATCGCTGACGATCTTGATACAGCGGAACGTCCCTGCTACGACCAGATCAATCTGATGCGGCAATTTGATCTAATCGCCACCCTGGTGGACTACATGGAGCAGCTAGGGTGGGAGCCCTACCAGTGCGATCATGAAGACGCTAACGGTCAGTTTGAACTTAACTGGAGCTACAGTGACGCTCGGACAACCTGCGATCGCCACGTATTCTTCAAGTACATGGTCAAGACCCTAGCGGAACAGCGTGGGTACATGGCCACATTTATGCCCAAACCCTTTAGTCACATCACCGGTAGCGGCGGTCACGTCCACAACAGCCTCTGGCAAGGTACCACCAACAGTTTTGAAGCAGGGGCCGACAAGGGGGGCCTATCCCCTGTGGGTTACAACTTTCTGGGCGGCGTCCTCAACCATGCCAAAGGACTAACCGCTTTATTTGCTCCGACCGTTAACTCCTACCGACGGCTGGGTGCGAACATAACCACATCGGGCAGTACCTGGTCGCCGCGCTACATTTCCTATGGCGGCAACAATCGCTCCCACATGTTGCGTATCCCCGAACCAGGGCGGTTTGAGTGTCGATTAATCGATGGGTCTGCCAACCTGTATCTGGCGTTAGCCGGTCTGCTGGCAGCTGGTGTGGATGGCATCAAAAACCAAACCTCTCCCGGCGAGCGGATCGATGAAAACCTCTTTGCTCGCGGTGCTGAATTTCCTGATTTAGAAACGTTACCGACCAACCTTTATGAGGCCCTTGACTGCCTGAAGAAAAACGAACTGCTGATGGAGACATTAGGAGAGCTGGGGGCAAAAACATTCTTTGAGTTTAAGTACAAGGAATGGAGCGAATTCTGTTCTCAAGTTACTGACTGGGAGATGAATCAGTACATCAATATTTAATCTGCCGATTTCAGAGGCGGGGCGATATCTGGTTCCCCTTGCTAGGGGAACCGTCAGGGAGGAGTTTCGATAACTAGCGCTAATGGTTAAAACCCCTCCGCCTACGGCACCTCCCCTTGCTAAGGGAGAGGATTATCTTAGAACTTTATGCTCGTGATATTCTTTTCTCAGAATTATGTCTGCTGACATTAGTACCTACAACTTTCCAACCAAAATACAGTTTGGTCCAGGCTCCTGCCGTGAACTCATGGCAGAACTTTCTTCTTTAGGAATTCAGCGTCTCCTGGTGGTAACCGACCGAGATGTGGCCAAGCTTCCTTGGTTTACGGCTATAGAAGACTCCTTAGCTGATATTCCATCGGCCACCTTCAGCGGCGTCTGGGGTAATCCGGTGGTGTCTCAGGTTACAGCAGGTGTGACTGCTTACCAGGACAACAATGCCGACGGCATCATTGCAGTGGGAGGCGGTGCTCCTATGGATGTGGCCAAAGCCATTGCCCTGATGGCTCATCATCCCGGCCACCTGTTTGACTATGAAGACGGAGCCAGCACACGCCCCATTGACCAGCTGATTCCGCCTATTGTTGCTATTCCTACTACGGCGGGTACCGGCAGTGAAGTAGGCCGCAGCGCAGTAATTTCAGATGATGTCACCCACGCTAAAAAGATTGTTTTTGATCCCCAGCTGTTACCTAAAATCGTATTGGCAGATCCGGAATTGCTGTTGGGTCTACCGGCCAAAATTACGGCGGCCACAGGCATGGATGCGCTCACCCATCTGATTGAGGCATTTCTGGCCAAGGGGAGCAATCCCCTGTGTGATGGCATTGCCCTAGAAGGCATTTATCTGGTGTCGCAGCACTTAAAAGACAGCGTTATGTTTGCCCGGCAGCAGGCTGCTGGAGAGACGGTGGATCAGACCGCCCACTTACAAGCACGAGCCGGCATGTTGAATGCGTCAATGATGGGTGCGATCGCATTCCAAAAAGGTCTTGGCGTTACCCACTCCTGTGCCCATGCCCTCTCCACCCTATGCGACACCCACCACGGCTTAGCCAATGGCGTTATGCTGCCCGCCGCCATGCGGTTTAACCTAGAGGCCGAACCCGAAAAATTTCTGCGGATGGCACGGATTGTTAACCCCTTTGCCCAAAATGGTCAGGCATTGATTGACTGGATTATGGAACTGTCAGCTGCCATTGGTATTCCCTCTTCTCTAGGTATGCTCGGCATCTCGCCCGCTACCGTTAGTAGGTTAGTCAGCATTGCCATTGACGACGGTTGTCATCCGCTGAACCCAAGACCCGTCACCAAGGATGATTTTTACGCCATTTACCAAGATGCGCTTGCCGCGTGAGGATACCCCATGGCTGAAATGCTTTCCATTATCAATCCTGCCACTGAGCAACTGATTAAAGAGATTCCCGTCGACGACAGCGCCACCATTGCCGACAAGGTAAAACAGGCTCGCAGTGCCCAGCCAGCTTGGGCAGCTAGGCCCCTAGCGGAGAGAATTGAGGCGATCAAAACCTTTAGAGATGCCCTGGTAGCGCAGGCAGACTCCCTGGCGGCAACGTTAACCGCTGAAACTGGCAAACCCATTACCCAGGCAAAAAATGAAATTCTGGGCACGCCGTCACGGATTGACTTTTTTATTGAGAACGTGGCCAGGGTGCTCAGAGCCCAGCGGGTTTATCAAGACCCCTGGCAGGCCATACCGGGCACAGCACAGCTAGAGGAAATCCTCTCCTACGATCCGCTCGGGGTGATCGCAAATATTTCGGCCTGGAACTATCCCTACTTTGTCGGTTCAAATGTGTTTATCCCAGCGCTGCTGACGGGAAATGCGGTGGTGTATAAACCATCGGAGATTGCAGCGATGACCGGGGGTGCGATCGCCGCTCTCCTCCACAAGTCCGGCATTCCCGAAGATATCTTCGTGCCGGTCGTCGGTACAGGCATAGCCGGAGCCACCCTACTAGAGCAGCCCATCAATGGCGTTTTCTTTACAGGCTCCTATGCCACGGGTCAAAAGATTGCCATGGCAGTGGCTCCTAAGCTAGTGAAAGTGCAGCTAGAGCTAGGGGGCAAAGATCCAGCCTATGTGTGTAACGACGTGGATGTTGCGGCAGCGGCAACAGGTTTAGCGGATGGCGCTTTTTACAACAACGGCCAGAGCTGCTGTGCCATCGAGAGAGTCTATGTCCACTCCGATGTCTACGAACCCTTTGTTGAAACGTTTTTACAAACGGTTCAAGGCTTTAAGTTAGGAGACCCGACAGAGGCCGATACTTATTTGGGTCCCCTGAGTCGTAAGCCCCAGCTATCAGTCATTCAACAGCAACTCCAGGATGCGGTAGCCAAAGGGGCTCAGATCCTCTGCGGAGGGCAGCCGGTAGATCGCCCTGGCTGGTATTTTGCTCCGACGGTTTTGACTGAGGTTACCCATGAAATGACCGTCATGCGTGGGGAAACCTTTGGACCGGTAATCGGTATTCAGCGGGTGCGTGACGATGAGGAAGCGGTGACCCTGATGAACGATACGGACTATGGGCTGACGGCGGCGGTCTATAGCTCTGATCGGGAGAGGGCTGTGGGGATTTTGGGGCAGGTGAGCAGTGGAAGCGCGTATTGGAACTGTTGCGATCGCGTTAGCCCCCACTTACCCTGGACAGGCCGCAACCACTCAGGCATCGGCTCTACACTTTCTACGCTAGGAATAGCTAACTTTCTACAACCACGCGGCTGGCATTTGAGAGGAGCATGACATCATGACCATAATGACCAACCGAGGCAGCTATAAAGAGAGACTTATCCCCTCGGCAAACTTGCCTAGCTTTCCCGAACCACCCTATCAAGCAACCTACCCGTGCCTGTTGCCGGATGGTGATTATCTAGATTTACCCTTTTTGCCACTGCCACCCGATTTTGATACCGCCATTGCCTTTCTTTGCTCAAATCAGACCTCTTTTGAGGTAGAAGATCGTCTGTCCACCCATATGGCCGCTATTGCCAAAGCTTTGCATCCTGAAGTTGTTGTCGGTATGCCCACCCTTGGTATGGTCTATGCCGCTTCAGTAGCAGAGAAACTGGGACACGAGCGTTACGTACCGCTAGGATACTCGCGGAAGTTTTGGTATGAGGACGAGCTGTCTGTACCTGTACGGTCTATCACGAGCCCAATCAAACCAAAAACTGTGTACATCGATCCAAAACTGCTGGAGCGATTAAACGGTAAGCGCGTTTTGCTAGTAGAAGATGTGATCAGTACCGGTGGTACGGTATCGGCAGAGCTACAGCTGATGGAAAAAGTTGGGGCTAACGTGGTGGGTATTGTGACAGCTGTCAAAGAGACAAACGCCTGGGTCGAAAAGCTAGGCAATGTTGATCCCCACTGGCCGGAGCGGGTTCATGCACCGATCAAATGCCCCCTCTTTCAAAAGGTTGATGGAGGCTGGATTCCGGTTGAAGGTACCTATCCGCCTTAGAAAACCTCTCTTACAGGACAATACTTGAGCTCTAGTCGTGACTTTATGCCACGATATTCAGTGCCATTAGCAGATGATGAAAGTTTTGCGATCGCGTTAGCCACCGCTTACCATGGACAGGTCGCAACCACTCAGGCATCGGCTCAACCCTCTCCACCCTAGGCATAACAAACTTTCTAAAACCACGCGGCTGGCATTTGCGAACATAGAAATACTCAGGGTCTCATACTGTCTATCACTACGAATAAATCAGTGTTTGATGTAATACAAGTTGTAGACCCAACACCAGCGATTCTATTGCTGACTTGTTTCTTATGCTCGAAAGTTTACTCGGTCTAACTGTTATAAAATGCTGAATAATCCTTAGCCACAGGCCATGATGGAAAATAACACGGGTTCTCAGTCCATCAATATCAGCGGTGGACAATTATCTAATGTGCAAATTGGGGGGCAGGCAGAACGTGATCTAACCGTGACTCAATCTCAGCAAATTGGAGATGGGATTGACGATAAATCCATAACCCCGACTGAAATAGTAGCCCTGCTCGAGCAGCTAAAGGTACTGCTACAGGAAGCAAACCTGTCAGAAACTGATAAAGCCAAAGCCATTCGGAGTGTCGAAACCGCTCAAGATGAGGTGGAAGCTGAAGAGCCGGATAAGGAATTTGCCGCTAAGAGTTTACAAAGGGCCACTAAGGTTTTGAAGGATGCTAGTGAGACGGTAGATGCTGGAGCAAATCTCTGGCAAAAACTAACGCCTATTCTGGAAACGATTAGCCCGTGGTTGAAAGTAGCTACTAGCTTCTTTTTACTCTAGAGGCCACTAAGCAATGAGTGAGCCACCTACCCAGCCCCCTGGCCGAAGTTTGAATATTTCAGACAGCGTGTTGGAGACCGTTCAAATTGGCGGTATAGCAGGACGTGATCTTAATCTGACTCAAGTGCAGGGCGGGGTTAGGACAATCAATATTTTTGGAACGGTGCAAGTCGAGCAAGCACCTATCCATACGGCTCATCCCCTCAGTCAACAGGAGTATCGATGGCGTCGAGTGTTGTTAGACAAAGTCCAGCAGTTCTGGATTGAAGGGGTTCTTAATAAATCCCTTCATACTAAGGCTCTATTTGAGTTGGGCTTGGAAAAACGGAGCGAGCTTGTTCAGAAGCCATTGAGCGGCGTTGAGGAATTTGCAAGCGATGGGGCCGATGTTTTCCCTAAAGGTATAACGGCCAGCAAGGTATTTGAAGATATTGGGGCGGGTAGAACCCTATTGATTTTGGGAGAGCCAGGAGCTGGAAAAACAGTTACTCTCCTAAAATTAGCTGAAAGCCTAATCACAAGATCCGAGAATGACTTGAGCCAGGCCTTACCCATAGTGATGAACCTGTCGTCTTGGGCTAAGCAGCGAAAATCCATCTCAGACTGGTTGATAGAAGAATTAAAGAACATCTACGGAGCTTCTAAGGAGTTAGGCAAAACTTGGGTAGACCAGGAGCAATTGATTCTGCTATTGGATGGCTTAGACGAGGTTGCCTCCCAGTACCGAACTGATTGTGTCAAAGCCTTAAACCAGTTTATTGAAACCCACGGTTTGACCGAAATCGTAGTGTGCAGTCGGATTCATGACTATGAGACATTATCCGAGCGCTTGAAGTTGCGCAGCGCGATTTATGTACGCCCTCTCACGTCACAACAGATTAACGAATTCTTAGCGCGTGCTGGGCAGTCATTGGCAGCATTAAGAAAGGCTATCAGACAGAATGCTGAACTCCAAGAACTAGCTTCTTCACCTCTGATGCTCAGCATTGTCAGTTTGGCTTATCAGGACTGTGCTATGGAGGCACTTCCTCAGGCTGGAATATCTGAAAGTCAACGCAAGCAACTGATGGACACTTATATCAAGCGCATGTTGGTGCGTCGAGGAACTACACAAAAGTATACTAATCAACAAACTTTACACTGGCTGATCTTTTTAGGGAAGCGCATGCTTCAAACTTCACAGACTGTTTTTTTGATTGAACGAATGCAACCCGGTTGGTTCCAGACTCGAATTCAAAGAATTAGGTATTGTCTAGAAAGTGGGTTTATAAGTGCCTTAATTGTTGGGATAGCTCTCTGGATAATTGACATGCTAAACGGTACTTGGGCTTTGGATAGTTTGGGGTCAACACATATCTTGTTTTTGACTATTTCAGAGCCTGAATTAACTGTTGCAATTACTGCTGGACTGATCGTATCTTTTTTAGGAGATATTAAAACAGTAGAAACTCTTAAATGGTCCTGGAAAGAAGCAAATGAAGCCGCCCATATTGGACAAATCTATGGTGCTATTTTTGGCCTAATTTTTGTGTTGACCCGCTGCCTGATACTTTGGGTCAACAATGAACTAGAGCAATATAGTTTTGTATTGTTAATGTTCTTTTTCTTACTATTCTGGCTAGTGGGTGGGTTTATTTTTGGCTTAGTTAGGGGCTTTCGAGGTCCAGAAATTCAAACCAAATCTGTACCAAACCAAGGAATTTGGAAGTCGGTTCGAAGTGGCCTGACGGTTGGGGTGATACTTGGGGTAATCCCTGCACTGTATGACTCATTATTGCATATTATAGATTGGCTTTTTTGGCGAATAACAACTACTGGGCATCTAAATAGTGAAGAGCTTTTCTATTTGCTTAGACAGCTACGCCAAGGACTAACTAGTTGGTTTTTTTGGGGGCTGCTGTTTGCATTGATTAGTGGTGTTTCAGCTAGCATCCGACACTGTATTTTACGCCTGACACTTTACCGCATGGGCCATATTCCTTGGAACTATGCCCAGTTTCTCGATTCCTCTGCCGATCGACTCTTCCTTCAAAAAGTGGGTGGTGGCTACATCTTTATCCATCGCACTTTGCTTGAGCACTTTGCAGCAATGGAATTGGATCAAACGCAGATATCCCCCTAACTATCAAGCAACTGCCCAACTTTCTGCTTAATAAACGCCTCATCCTCAGGATTCTGATATGGGTTCCCGGCCCGATGTCCCCAAATCGAAGAAATCACGGCATACTCACTGTTAGGAATCAGCTTGGCCTCCGCCTCGCAATCTTCCGGCGTAAAATATAGATCCGTGCTGGCAGGCATCACCAGGGTCTTTGCTGTGATCGCCCCCATCGCCTTAGCATAATCTCCCCCATACACCGGATTATCTCCCACATTGCAGTGCAGCCATGTCTCG
>JBCDJC010000158.1:0-11610 GCA_038748225.1 Cyanobacteria bacterium P01_H01_bin.26
AAACTCGTAGGCGCTGCCTGAGTCAATTTCAAACAGGTGATCTAGTACCTCCTTGAGGGAGAAATATTCTCGGCTACCCTCTCCCACATTGTTGGTAAAGACACTGTTGCCCTGCTGCCAGATTTTATAGACGCCTTTACCTCCATAGCCGACGTTTGACTTAGCAACGATTGGATTAAACCGCTTAAAAAATGCCTCAATTTCACCATAGGAAGACGAGAAGATATGATCGGGCAGATAGTGTTTGCCACATTCTTCAAGAAAGTCTTTACAGCGAGTATAGGCGAGTTGGGAGGGGCGATTCACAAATCGAACCTCCTCCTCTAAGCGGCTGAGATTCTCAAAAAAGTCTTTGGGAACAGGCTCATCTGCCCGACAGAATACCAGGTCTACCTCCGATGGAGATAGCTGGGTAAGCGCCTGCTCATCTAGCCGCATAAAATCCTCATTATTGAGCTTACCGGTAACGGCAACCGTATGGAAGAATCCTGACGCATCAACCTTAGATACGGGTGTGTGGAAAAAATCGATCTCTGGATCAGCCGCAAACGTTCGATAGAGACTGAGGGTGGTATCAAAGGATGGATGTGTACTGGGGTCAGTGATACACAGTAGTTTCATCAGAATGCTGGGACTTTGACGGGGCTAATAGGGATAATACCGAGTGCCGCATAGATGTATGTGTACGTTTAGCCACGCTTTGAGTAATAAATAGATTAAATTTCTAACGGGAAAGCAAATAGCGGCGTGGCTAAGGACGTCCCATACCCAAGAAAATGACGGCCTATTGAATGGATTGGCCTAAGCTGTGGAGATGTGATAATCGATGTGATAACGTGAATCTCCATGTTTGACATTTATTTAGACTCATGGATAATACTTTCTCTCTGATGATTCACGGCGGTGCGGGCACATTGGAGCACATTAAACGGGAGGGCCATGAGTCGGAAATTATTGATAGCATACATCGGATTTTGGAAGGGGGACGTAGCATTCTCTCAAAGCAGGGAACGGCATTGGATGCGGTGGAGTATTGTGCCGTCCAGCTGGAGGATGATCCCCTATACAATGCCGGTCGAGGCTCTGTTCTCAACGAGTATGGCGAAGTGGAGATGGATGCCGCCATTATGGATGGAGCCACCCTGCAAGCGGGTGCCGTCGCAGGCGTTACAGCCATTAAAAATCCCATGGAGCTGGCCCGCTACGTGCTGGAAAAAAGCGAGCATGTGATGCTAATTGGCAAAGGGGCTCAGGAATTTGCCAAGCTATGTGAGCTGCCGCGCATGCCGGACGATTATTTTGTGGTGGACTCCCGCGTGCGTCAGTGGCGAGAGGCGCAGCAGCGAGGGGGCATGATGTTAGATCATGAGGATGCCACTCCTCCCAAAAAGCTAGGCACCATCGGTGCGGTGGCCCGAGACTGGGCAGGCAATTTGGCGGCGGCCACATCCACAGGGGGCATTGTCAATAAGCGATGGGGCCGTGTGGGGGACAGTCCGATCATTGGGGCGGGCGTCTTTGCTGACAATGAGACCTGTGCCGTATCGGCAACGGGGTACGGAGAACAGTTTCAAAGAACGGTGCTGTGTAAGATGATCTCAGATTTTGTATACCTCCAGGATATGGATGCCCAGACGGCTGCGATCGCAGGCATTAATTATCTCGTAGAAAAAGTTAACGGTCTGGGCGGCGTCATTGTAATCGACAAACAAGGCAGCTGCGCCATCGGCCGTTCCACCTCTGGAATGATTTATGGCATGGTTGAAAAAGGCGGAGATTCTATTTGTAAATTAGCCTGATAGCGGCATCCTGTGATGACAAACTACGTCTATATCGCTACTAGTCTAGATGGATTTATCGCCACTGCCGATGGGGGGCTAGATTGGCTTGATGAGATTCCAAACCCTGAACAAAGTGACTTTGGCTATGGTGACTTTATCCGTGGTATCGACGCCATTGTGATGGGGCGCAACAGCTTTGAAAAAGTCCTTACCTTTGACAGTTGGCCCTATGATAAGCCGGTCTTTGTCCTCAGTAAAAGCCTGGGGAGCGTTCCTAAAAACCTGGCGAGCTCGGTTGAAATTGTCAGGGGTAATCTCAGGCAGCTGGTGAATCGGTTGCATGGGCAAGGATATAACAACCTATATATTGACGGCGGCGGCACGATTCAAAGCTTTTTAGCAGAGGATATGATCGACGAGATTACTATTACCAGAATTCCAGTGTTGCTCGGCGGCGGCATTCCCCTGTTTGGTGCCCTGACAAAAGAACTGCGGTTTAGCCATATCAAGACTGAGCTATTTAATAATGCATTGGTCAAAAGTACCTACACCCGGATGAGGGAATAGGCTACCGTGTTGACGTGCCCGTTTTTTAGTGATGAACATATATTAGTTCTGTAAACTTGCTCGACCGCAGCCTTGTAATCGTAATCAAAGGGAGTTTGCAGGCAATATTTTTATTTTTGCGTAAATTAGCGCCATAGTCAGACATTTTGGATAGTCTGCGAAGACCGGTGGTGGGGTGTCGAACACCGAATGGATTTGTGTGGCGATCTTGACTTGCGGTGCGGCCGGATAAGGGCGCTTTGGGCCATAGGTTGCTAGATTTGATGCTCTGGATTTGGGCAAGCCTATGGTCCCAGGACTAGAACTTTGGTTATCACGCTATAGAAGATCAAAACGTTAAGCTTTAAAGAAGACATCAACAGCAGGGATTTCTGTAAAGGTGGCTATTGCTAGCGTGGTTGCAGCTGTTGATCTTGTCCTTCTTTAAAAAGAATAGGTTATCTCTTTGCCATGTTAAATCCTTTTATAAAATCTGCCCTCGGCGGTGGTTTGACGTTGGTAGGCCTGCTTTGGGTAGGAACCCCCACCCTGGCGCAGTCGGTGGATCGTCAGCAGGCTAACCAGCTAGCGGCTATTGCCTTTGGCTATGGAATCGCCGATCAGGCCGATGCCGCAATCTCGCTGCTAAAACAAGCAGAAACCTACCAGGGAGGAGACTGTTTTGAAGCAAATGTCTGGTTAAAGATTGGTGTTGGCTACCGGGCTGCAGGGCAGCCAAAGCAGGGAGATAAGTTTTTGGCTCGGGCAGCTGAAACCGCTGCCGCACGTACTGTAGAGAACTGTGCCTCGAGCGGCACACAGCCCAGCACGTCGCTACTCAATCGGACCATCGAGTATGCCGAGGCCGGACATCGGGATTTGGCATTGCACATCGCCGATCGGGTGGATGCCTGGACCTCTCCACCGACCATGGCACTGATTGCCACAGAGTATTCTGAAGCAGGCCAGCAGCAACAAGCAAAACACATCATCACCCGGAGCGTGGCCGCCGTCACCCAAGCGCTCGCCAAAGAAGGCGAAGCGACTCCAACGCCAGCCCTGCTGCTGCTCGGTACTGCAGGTCAGCTAACCTATATGGACCAACCTGAGCTAGCAACCCTAATGCTCGAAGAGAGTGGGGTAGCCCAGCTCCAACCGTCAGCAGACTCTAATCTCTTAGAAACCAACCTTGCCAGCTACCAACTCTTAGATTTAGTCAGATTTTTAATTGACCTTGACCAACAACCACAGGCCCTTGCGTTTTTAGACTCGGCTGTATCCATGATACAGACGTCATCCCAGCTTAATTGGGAGGGGCTCCATGAGCTGGTGGACGCAGCCGTGTTGTATCGTCAGCTGGATAGTCGCCAAGCAGAGCCAATATTTGAACAGGTCAACGCTAGTTTGTCTCAGCTGCCACCTGATCAACAACGGGCATCCATACAGGCTGCTCTGGTGGAGGGATATGCTGACCTGGGTGACTTTGAGCAAGCCAGAGCATTGGCCGCCTCCATAGGCAATACCAATGAGCGTCAGAACGCTCACAGGATGATTGCAGCTGCCTAT
The DNA here is from genome assembly GCA_038748225.1 of Cyanobacteria bacterium P01_H01_bin.26. Classification (GTDB taxonomy): domain Bacteria; phylum Cyanobacteriota; class Cyanobacteriia; order Phormidesmidales; family Phormidesmidaceae; genus Leptothoe. The sequence continues at coordinate 3,894 of JBCDJC010000158.1, forward strand.
GCCAAGGCCGGACTCGCAGCCGAGGCCAATGACTTTGTGCAGTCGATGGGCGCACAGGAAACTATGCGGGTCGCTGTGCTGCGGGCCTATTTGGCAACTGGGCAGTATGACCATGCACAACAGATAACTGACCGACCTGACATGGTGAAGCATCTGCCAGAAGCCGGGCATGCCTACTGTGACGCCGGACTGCCAGAACGGGTGATCCCAATCATTAACCGTTTGGAGCCCACTAGCGAGCCAGCGGACTGGATGCGACGGTGTGCGGCCATTGAATTTGCCCGAAAAGGACAGCCGGAGCTTGCTTTATTGCTAGCTGAAACCAGCGTAGATCCGGAGGCCAAAGCTAGGTTGCTAGTTGCGATCGCAACCCAGCAGCCCCACCCATCGCCTAAGTCAGCCTGGCAGCGACTGCTGGGATGGCTACCTGACTCAGTTCAAACCTGGTTTGGCACCTCTGAGTCCCCAAAAGAGTCCCAAAAAACAGTTGAAATTCTAGACGAGGCCCTCAGCCTAATTCAGGAAGAAACTTAGCAAGGCAAGGATATTTTGGGTAAAGCCACTATCCATTATTCCTGCCCCAAGCCCGCTCCTTGGGGGCTTAAAGCCTTGCTCCCAGGATGAGGGAAGCCCCGAAGAACGCAGATACTGCCATCAAGAGGGGGACTTCAGCACAGTCTTTTCGAGAAAACACCTAAGTTTTGAGATGTTTTGTGACCCATCCCATGGAGTCGTAAAGAATGCCCATACAACTTCCGTAGAGCTAGCCCACCTAAGCTAGAATTTCAAGATTGTTTACTGCGGAGAAGGTTTTTCATGACTGCACAATACGGTTTGGGGACACAATGTCTACACGCAGGTCAAGAACCCGACCCCACCACCATGGCTCGTGCCGTGCCTGTCTACCGCACCACTGCCTACGCCTTTCGCGATACCGAGCATGCCGCTAATCTGTTTGCCCTAAAAGAACTGGGCAATATCTACACGCGGTTGATGAACCCCACCCAGGACGTTTTAGAAAAACGGGTAGCTGCCCTAGAGGGTGGGGCTGCTGCCCTGGCGGTGGCCTCTGGCACCAGCGCCATTTTCTACAGCATCATCAACATCTGCCAGGCCGGCGATGAGATTGTGTCTGCCAATACGCTGTATGGCGGCACCTACACCATGTTCAAAGACATCCTGCCGCAGTTTGGTATCAAGGTAAACTTTGTCGATCCCCGCAATCCAGAGAATTTTCGTCCAGCGATCACCGAGAAAACCAAGCTGGTCTTTTGTGAAACGGTGAGCAATCCAGGGTTAGAGGTTTCGGATTTAGATGAGATCGCAGCCATCGCCCACGACAGCGGCCTGCCCCTGATCGTCGATAGCACCTTCACCACCCCCTATCTGATTCGCCCCCTAGAGCACGGTGCCGACATCGTGGTCCATTCCCTAACCAAGTGGCTAGGCGGCCACGGCACCGGCATCGGCGGCATCATGGTCGACTCCGGCAAATTTGACTGGGCATCGGGTAAGTTTCCCCTCATGAGTGAACCCGATGCCAGCTACCATGGGCTGCGCTATGCCCACGACCTGGGGCCGCTGACCCCCATTGCCTACACCCTACGGATGCGGCTGGTCCCCCTGCGAAATCTAGGAGCCTGCATCGCCCCAGACAACGCCTGGATATTTCTCCAGGGCATCGAAACCCTGCACCTGCGGATGCAGCGCCACTGCGAAAATGCCATGGCCGTCGCCGAATTTCTGCTACAGCACCCAGAGGTAGAATGGGTGCGCTATCCCGGTTTAGAAGCCGATAAAGCCCATACCGTCGCCAAGCGCTATTTGAAAAAGGGCTTTGGGGCCATGGTGGTCTTTGGGATTAAAGGCGGTGCCGAGGCCGGTAAAAAGTTTATTGAGCAGCTCAATTTATTCTCCCACCTGGCCAATGTGGGCGATGCCAAGAGCCTGGCGATTCATCCGTCATCCACAACCCATTCTCAACTGTCGGAGGCTGACTTAGAAAGCGCTGGGATCGCCCCTGAGCTAATCCGTCTGGCCATTGGTATTGAGGATGTGGATGATATTATCGGCGATCTTAAGCAAGCATTGGCGGCTAAGGGATAAGGCTTGAGGAAGAGGCGTTCCATGGAACACCTATACATTAGATTCTGCTTGAATCCTCAGTAGCGATCGCAAATAATGGTTTAAGCAAGCTCTCTCTGGCCCTGCCTGTTTTCCTGGGCTAGGAGAGTTTTTGAATCAAGGTTCTTTTTAGTAAAAGGTTCTGACACTTACAGGCACCTTCTCTGTGAGCTTTGACTCTCCTCACCACTTTCAAAAAAACATTATGTCCGCTAGCATTTCCCTCGATATTCCCGTACTGGATCCTGTCAAAGTCACCCAGGAGCTGATCCGCTGTCCCAGCGTTTCCCCCGACAGGGAAGGTGGCCTGGACGTCGTGCAGCGCCACCTGGAACAGCTAGGCTTTACCTGCCACCGGATGACGTTTCACAACGAGCCTGGCAGCTACGAAGTAGACAATCTCTATGCTCGCCTGGGCACCGAGGGTCCCAATCTGGCATTTGCCGGACACACGGATGTGGTGCCCGAGGGAAATCGCGAACGTTGGGGAGATATTGACCCATACAAGGGAGAGATCCGGAACGGTATCCTGTGGGGACGGGGCACTGTGGATATGAAGGCAGGTATCGGCTGCTTTATTGCAGCGGTTTCAGCCTGGCTGACCAAGAACAAAGACAGCTTTAAGGGCTCGTTTAGTTTTATCATCACCGGCGATGAAGAATATGAGGCGATCAACGGCACCAAGCCTGTAATGAAGTGGCTAGAGCAGCGTGGGGAAACCATCGATGCCTGTGTGGTGGGTGAACCGACCAACCCGTTAGAAATGGGGGACTGTGTTCACATTGGGCGACGCGGCAGTATCAATACATTTATTACAGTCAAGGGCAAACAGGGGCATGTAGCCTATCAGCGCGATGTGCTCAACCCGGTACCGGCGGCGGTGGCAATGGTCACGGCACTGCAGAATCTATCATTAGATGCGGGTAATGAGTGGTTTGAGCCGTCAAACCTGGAGATGACCCAGTTTGAAACGGCTAAATGCGCAGAAAACGTGATTCCGGCTGAGGTGAAGCTGCGGTTTAATATTCGTTTTAATGATGAACAAACGGGGGCAGGACTGCAGCAGCTGATTCGTGAAACGGTTGAACCCATTGCCCGTGAGTATGGTACGGAGTGTGACATTCGTTTTCGCGTCAGTGGAGAAGCCTTTCGGACCGACCCTGGGGATAGCTTTGTTGCCCTGGTGCAGGATGCGGTCGAAGAGATTGCCAACCGACGGCCTCGCCTGAGTACGGAAGGGGGGATTACCGACGCGCGTTTTTTGGTACCCCACTGTGCCACGGTGGAATACGGGCCATTGGACAACACAATGCACCAGATTGGCGAGCATATTCCCGTCGCCCATATTTATGAGCTACACCGGGTGTATGAACGCATCATCGACAAGTTTTTTGAGTCGGCTGGGGTGACAAACGTTCGCGATTAGGGCTGCTACGATTCCGACAGGCGCTTTACCTTAGCTCCGGCCAGTCTTTGGTGAATGTCGGCTAGCCGTTGGGGAATCACATCCTGGTGGGGGCTGTGCTCTAGACAGCGGCGCAGGTCCAAGGCAGCCAAGTTTTCTGCACGGGCACCGGGGAACCAGTGGCCGCCGCCGCCTAGCAGGTTATAGCGGGCGGCGGCAAACTCGGTCATGTCATAGGCGTCCATGAGGTTGCCCAGCCACAGCATTACCTGAATGTTGAGATTGCCTGGGGTGTCGGCGGGTTTGGGTAGGCCCACATCCCAGGTTTTATACCAGGTTTCGCCCAGGGTTGCGATCGCACTTCTCTCCAGCCTCGCCAAAATCGGCGGCAGCACTTCATCCGTTTGCACCAATAGCGGCAATACTTTCATATGCTCATCAAAGTCACTGGGCCTCGCCGCCCCCAAACTCAGGGTATGCACCTGGGAATGGCTCAAACAAAACAGGTCATTAAACACCATGGGGCTCAGCGGCGCGCATAGCTCTACTAGCTTTGGCGGCGGCGCATACAGATGACCACCCTTATCGGACGGGCTGATGATAAACACCCCCACATCGTGGTTTTGAGCGGCTTCGATGGCAGGCCAGTTGTTTTGGAAAATGTAGTACCAGTGCAAGTTCACATAGTCAAACTGGTCGGTATTAATGGCATCGACGATCACATCCGTGGGGCCGTGGGTGGAAAAACCCACATGGCGCACCCGGCCCTGGTGCTGCAGGTCGCGGACTATATCCATACAGCCGCCCGGACGCAGGGTCCAATCTAGCAGCTCGTGGGTGTTGATGCCGTGGATACCCAGCAGGTCCACATAGTCCAGCTGCAGGTTTTTGATGGATTTGTTAAAGGTGGCGAGGAATTCCTGGGGGTCTTCGCGGGGGGTGACTTTGGTTTGAACGATGATGCGATCACGATCAAACCTGGGCAGCACTTTACCTAGCTGTATTTCTGAGGTGCCATAGCCCCGAGCCGTCTCAATATGGTTGATGCCTAACTCAACGGCACGGTGGATAGTGGTATCTAGGTTTTCCTGGTTTTTTCTTGGGATACTCGATTGCGGCACATCTTGCCAGGAGTGCTGATACCGCATGCCGCCACAGGAGAAGACGGGTATTTGCAGTTCTGTGCGTCCAAATCGGCGATATTGCATTAACTCGATGGGGATTTATTCCTTGTTAAGTATGCAAGATTTGAATTGATTTTGCTGGTTGGGTGGTGAGTTGATTCGAGGGGTTGATTGGAGGCAAAACCGGCTGCTTGGGGCTCCTCCGAGTTCCCTTTCCGGAAGCATAGGCGCTATCCTCGATCGCCAACGGGGCTGCCCCTGAGCAGGGCGGAACGCCGCCCTACGACCCTCGTACCGGAGGGACACGGACTGTGGCAGGGTGGGTTGATTTGGCAATCGGTAAGGCGGTTTAGGATTTTCCGTGTCGCGACACGGAAAATCCTAAAAAGGGTTGTCCAATTAGGGTTTAACCTCTTTTAATGAGAGAAAATAATTCTTGTCAGGAGAGTTTTAGGGTCAGGCTCTGACCTATTCTTGACTGAAAAAAGATAACTACCTTTTTACGGTGTGGAGCGAATGCGGAACAGCGTAATACCCCACCAATCGCCAGTGCAATCATCATTAGCTTTTATCAGAAAATCTCTAGTGCGAGGGGCGTGGGGACGTTGAGGTCCCCACATCGGGAGGTTTCAGGAGGGAAAGTCCTGAGCAACCCACCCCGCCATCAACCAAAATCCATAAGCTGGACTCTGGAAAATCCGCAGCTCCTAATTGGCACAGCTCAAACTAAATTACATAGTCCTCACCGACGCTTTCCCATCCAGCACCTCACCAATCAACACCTCATCGGCTAACCCAACAAACAACCCATTTTCTAAAACGCCTGGAATGTTGTTGATGGTCTTCTCCAGCTCAGCCGGATCCTCAATGCCGGCCATCGTCACATCCAGCACCATATTGCCCTGATCGGTAATCACCGGGCCATCTTTATTCACCCCCATACGCAGTTCGGGCTTACCGCCTAGGGCTTCTAGCGCACGGGTCACCGGAGCCACCGCCATGGGTAAAACTTCCACCGGCAAAGCAAATGTGGACCCCAATTTATCCACCAGCTTGGAGCTATCAACCACCACCACAAAACGTGCGGCCAGCCCGTCGACTACTTTCTCACGGGTATGGGCCGCGCCACCACCCTTAATCAAATTTTGCTGAGGATCAACTTCGTCGGCACCGTCGATGGCAATATCAATCCGAGGGGCTTCATCTAGTGTGGTGAGCGGAATGCCATGCTTTTTGGCCAGTACCGATGCCTGAAATGAAGTGGGGATACCGACAACATCTGTAATTTCGCCAGCGGCCAGGCGCTCACCAATAAACTGGATGGCAAAGGCAGTGGTAGACCCTGTTCCCAATCCGACAATCGAGCCGGATTTTACCTGGGCAGCAGCAGCACGGCCTACCTCTTGCTTCATCAATTTAACCGGATCCATATCTCCCATAGTGCCACTCGCTCCTTTATCAACGGACAAACTTATCGTCCGATCAGCAACCGCTAATCTTCGGTATCTAGCATGACGGAAATCGGGTCAGCTGCATAGACAAAGCGCTTACATGGAGCTTGATACTCCCTAGATCGGACATCAGCACGTGTTTGGAGTTATACATGTCGATATCTCTGAACGATAAATTTTAAAATGCTCCAGATTGCTACTACTAGTGCCTGTAAATAATTGGAATGTAGATTGTTTGGCACTTACAGCCTATGACACTTAAATGAGTGGCTATGCGGAGTTGCGCTAGCCTTTATGTAGTTGCACCTACAAACTAGGATGTAGCATTATGATTTTTTTACTTCGTATCCCGTCGAGTCTGCGCAAATCGCTACGCTGGCTATTAGCTCCCTTAGTATGTCTGCTAATAGCTGCGCCTGCCCCAGCCCTGACTCAAGCCCCTAGCCTCAGCCAGGCCATCGTCAATATGGAGCTCAGGCTGGAGTCAGAGTATGAGACTTACTTTGGAGAAGACCTGGCTGAGGTGACCCAAACACCGGAAGAGATTGCCGCTACGTTAGCTCGTGTCGGCAGGGAAACAGACACCGCGCCAGCTGTTTTATGGGCTACCCCCCGACCGGATCACCTACATTTGGTACTGATTACCCCCAATGGTGAACCCATTGTTCGCGATCTATATGATGTCCCCAGGGACCTGCTCGATAAAACGACTCGGCAGTTTCACCGACATGTTAGCCGTCCCACTGGCAGAGCCTATATGCCAGCGGCGCGTAAGCTTTACGACTGGCTGATCGGCACCTATGAGCAAGAGTTTCTAGAGCCCGCCGGTATTGATACCCTACTGGTATGTTTTGGGGATGGTCTCAGGGGCCTAGCCCTACCCGCACTCCATGATGGCGAGCAGTTTCTAGTTGAGAAATACAGTACGGCCCGTATTCCGGCCTTTAATTTGATCAACACGGACTATGCACCCATTGAGCCCAGTAATTTGCTGGCCATGGGAGCATCTGAATTTACGGACAAGCTTCCCCTACCTGCCGTTCCCATTGAGCTATCAACTATCGCCTGGCAGCTCAGGGTCGCTGAGGGGAGCGATCGCAGCTGGCAGGACCGCTCCCTACTCAACCAAAGCTTTACCCTGGAAAACTTTAATACCTTACTCAGCCGCCAATCCTACAACATCGTTCACCTGGCCACCCACGCCGAGTTTAAACCCGGCAGACCGGACAATTCCTACATCCAGCTATGGGACCAGCGTCTAACGCTAGAAGAGATGAGTAATCTAAACTGGCAGCTGCCCCAGTTAGAACTTTTGGTCCTGAGCGCCTGTGAAACGGCCGTCGGCGACAGCAACGCCGAGCTGGGCTTTGCAGGACTAGCCCTCAGAGCTGGCGTTAAATCCGCCGTTGCCAGTCTTTGGGATGTGAGTGACACGGGCACTCTGGTGCTAATGAGCGAGCTATATCACCAGCTTCCTCAAACCACTACCAAAGCAGAAGCCCTGCGCCAGGCCCAGCTCAACCTGCTGAGTGGAAATACCAACGTCATCGATTTCAGTCAGCTGCCAAAAACAGTTAGCACAGCCCCACCGACCGCTGACCTGTCCCATCCGT